>JADLDM010000161.1 GCA_020846695.1 bacterium
GGCGTGTGGAGCGGGAGCGAGTTGATTGACGTCGCCGGTGTGCGCCTGCTCAATAATCGCAGCAATTTCCCCTTCGTGACAAACTTCACCTGCTACGTCGGAGCCTTCGACAGCCCAAGTCAGGCCGACGTCCTCGGCGAAGCCTTTATCTTCACTCGCAACAACAACGACGATCTGATCGGCGGTATCGGATTCTACAGCTCTTCCGGAGTCGGCTGGGCCGCGAGCGGACGCAACATGCAGGGTTACCTCTTTGACTTCCTGCTCAACCCGCCCGCGCGAACCCTCGGCGAAGCAGCCGTCATCAACAAAGCGCGCTACTGGAGTTCCCTCTCGCAGACCGTCTCCTTCACTCCGCAGCATGGCATGATGATGATGATGAACCTGCTCGGAGACCCCGGAGTCCGCCTCGCGCTGCCCAAGGAGAGTATCGAACCCGAAATCATCGGCGGAAGCCACTACGTTTCGGCTTATGATTCCGTTGCGCAAGATTCCCTCAGACTGCGCATCGTGCTCCCTTGGAATCCCGACACCACCGTCACTTTCGTTTATGCACTGCCCTACAACGACGACTACTACCAATACACACTCGACAACGGCGAGATTGATAGCGATTTCATCTCCACACACGTTCCCGCGTATGATCCCCAGCGCATTGACTTCACGCCTGTCAGCACACAAATCTGCACCACGGACGTTATTCGCATCACCAGCCTGCTGGCCACGCCGCGCGGATCTATCGTCGTCTATGCCACCGATCCCTTCCTCAAGCGAAGCGCAATCGGGTGCGTGCCCATCTTCCTCGCCGACAGCCTGAACAACGTCCAAATATTCGATCTCACCGCTGCACCCTACGACTACGTGCGAAGCGGCGAGCCCTTCCGCGTCCAAGCGACGATCCTCCATCAGGACGATCTCGAAAGCGTCCGCTACCGCGGAGTCTTCAGACCCGCGCAAGGCCCGATCGTCATGGATACTCTCAGCATGGAATCCATTGCTCCCGGACTCTGGCAAACTTCGCAAGACATCGGGCCCTATGTGACCTATGATGGAAGCTATCAGGTGAAGCTCTATGTCACACCGACCGGCGGAACCGAATACGAATCCCCCTATTTCAACCTGCCGCTTGAATATCGAACGGACTTCTCCGTCACCGCAAATACACACATTCAGTCCGGAGAACGCGCCGGAACCATGCCGCTCTACAGGCAGGTGGTTACCGCACAACACTTCATCAACTCGCCGCTCGCGGAAAACGTCACCATTCGACTGACTGCCGTCCGCGACTCGACCTATACCGTCGGCGGACAGCAATTCACCGTCACGGCAGATTCCTTCACCGTAGATCATCTCATCACGTCGCTGGATAGCGGTGAAACCGTGCAGGAAACCTTCATCCCCACAACCTTCAGACCGGGAGAGTGGGATGTCACCGTCATGATTGATCCCGAAGATGAGTACGATGAAGGATCTTCGTCCAACAACACGCGCCAATTTGTTCTGAACATGCCACTTGTCTACCCCTGCACCCGAGCGCAGGGAACTGCATATTGGCGCCCTGTTCTCCCAACCGCATTGCATAGAGTCTGGAAAACCGGAGTGCGCGACACGCTCTCGCTCCGCGTCTTCCCAAACAAGCTCGGAGTGGATAGCGCTGCAATTCAATACTCGCTTTCGAGGCAATTCTCTGAAGCTGAAATCGTCTCACTTGAAGACCGCGAACTATTCCAACCCTTCTCACAAAATGACCACGGCCCCTTCGCGGCCATGTTCGCCGACAGCGTCCTCGCGCACGGTCCCGAATTCGAGGCGACCGTCTCCATTTCCATGCACGGTCAAGATACCCTCCGTAGCGGCGTTTCCGATGCCGATTTCGGACTCTTCTACCGCGTTCCAAACCGCATTGAATGGCGCCGGGCCGAACGCGAAAACGTGAATCTCGTCTCCGTGGATACCTTGCGAATCCTCCCCGTCCCTGCTGACCCGCAACTCGATTCCATTGTGTTATGGAATCTCACTGTCGAAGGCGCCGTCAAACATCTCGGCGAGATTGCCGTGCTCAAATCCAAAGATGTCAACGGCCCCACTGTGGAAGTCGCTGCCGGAGGACTCCGCTTCACGCAAAACGCAATCGTTCCAAGCCACCCGCAGCTCTTCATCACAATTTCCGATCCAAACGGAGTGCAACGCGGCGCCGAATCCTTCTACGTCGCGCTCGATGGCGACACGCTGGAACCCGAACAACTCGCGTGGAACGACACGCTAACCACATCGCTCCAGCTTACCGCGATGTTTGAACCCGACCTCGAAGCAGGTTCTCACTCGCTCGACGTCACCGCTACGGATTGCCATGGCAACAAAACGGAGTACACCACTCAGTTTGAAGTGCGAGGCCGGTTCGGAATCGAATGGGCCCTCAACTACCCAAACCCCTTCAAGAAGAACACAACCATCGCCTTTGTCCTGACCGGAGTGACCGACGACTTCGTCGAAATCAAGATCTACACTGTATCAGGCCGCCTCATCAAAACGTGGCTCACCACCGAACGTGCACTCGCAAATTACCAAAGTTGGATATGGAACGGAACTGATGACGATGGAGAAGAAGTGGCCAACGGCGTCTACTTCGCAAGAGTAAAGGCCAAACAGGGTGATCAGGAAGTAGAAGAAACCATCAAGCTGGCGAAGGTGCGACAATGAGAAGACTCACCCTCACGCTTCTTCTCGCCGGATTGCTGCAATCCGCACAGGCCGCAAAATATGCCGGAGAATTCCTCGACATCGGCGTCGGCGCGCGCGGCATCGCGATGGGTGGCGCAATGGCCGCCCATACCTATGACGGTTCGAGCTTCTACTGGAATCCCGCCGGAATGGGATATGTCACCGGAATCCAAGCTACCGGAATGTATGCGGACCTCTGGGATGGTCTCGCAAACTTCTCGTCAACCGGAGTCACGCTGCCCGTCACCGGATCAGTCTTCGCCATCAACTATGTCCGGCTCGGTGTGCCGGATATTCAGGAACATCCCAATTACGACAATGTCGTAAGCCAGATCCTCTCCCAACCCGCGCCGTTCCGCTACGTCGTCGTCGAAGGGGATACCTTCTACGTCAACTCCGTGCAGGAATACCTGCTGGCAACCGGCGGAGCGCCCGCAGGCTACTTCTCAGATACCGAATCCGCGCTCTACTTCACCTTCGCCAAGCACAACCAGTGGACCCTGGATCTCGGCTGGTCCTATTTCACACTCCCGCTCGAAATGCCCATCGGAGTCAATGTCAAACTCCTGAATCAGAAGCTCGCCGACAAGACGGGAACGGGCATCGGCGTTGATGCCGGCGTGCAATGGCGCTTTCCCCTCGATGAAATCATCATGGAAAACTGGAAAGCAAAACTAAGCTACGGAATCGTCTGGAAAGACCTAAGCAAGACCTCCGTGGATTGGGGCGAAGGCGTCGAAGATCAAATGCCCTCAAATCTCCATAGCTCCGTCGCTATTGAACAAAAAATGCCCGGACGAAACAGCCGCGTAACAGTCGCCTACGAAACCGACAAAGCCTATGAATGGCGAAGACATCTCGGCCTCGAATACAGCTTCGAGAACGTCATCGCGCTGCGCGGAGGACTCTGGCACAATGAATGGGCGGCCGGAGCCGGAGTCAATTTCTGGCGCGTCACCGCCGACTACGCCTATTATACCCGCGAACTCGGTACAACGCATCGCGTCAGTATTTCCATAAGGGTCAAGTAACCGTGAAGACCCGAACAATTCTCTCAACTCTTCTCGCGACTGCATGGCTGCTCATCTTGGGCTGCGGAGGCGATTCGCAAAGCCGTGATGACATCCCCCCGCAGAAACCGATATGGGTTCAGCGCAGCTCCGATCAAGCCTACGCGCAATCGGGAATCCGACCCGAACCCGTGAATTCAGATCGTGCCCACTGGGTGCGACTCGAATGGCAGCGCAACCCCGAAGAGGACCTCGAAGGTTATCGCGTCAGACGATGGTCCGAACATACAAACTTGACCGAAAGCCCGATCATTGCCGACCTGACCGTCGGCTTGGAACTCGTGGACGGACAAATTCTCTCGTGGATAGACCGCGGCCTCGATGAAAACGGAACCAATGCCGATCTTCTTGCACCGCTTAATGGAATGACCCGAGGATACTGGTGGGTCATCCAAGCCTACGACACCGCCGGAAACCGATCCCAATTCAGCGACTCCGTCTATTACAGATTACTCGATAATCCCTACGAAATGTCCGTTGATCGCGCCGGCCCCGACAACTACGTGTTGAGCTGGTTCTATCCCGTCGGATCCGCCGAAAGCTTCCTCTCCTTCTATAAAATCCGAGTCTATTCCCGCTACTGGGGATCCGACTCTCTCGCTTGGGATTATCTCGTCACACTTTACACAGAACAAAATTCCGTCACGCTGCAATCCGGAGGAGCTTCCGCTCCCATGATGCGCGATTGCACATACGTCTGGCAGCTGAACGCAATCAGCAACGCGGTCTCCGACACACACGACGTCGCCAACGCCGGAGCCGCTACCTATACAACCTTTCTCTATCAGGAATGACCGTCATGGGAGGAAACATGTTGCTTCGCAACGCGAAGTCGTTCTTCAATCTCACCCTCTTCACCGTGCTGCTCGCACTCGCAGGCTCCGCCGCAGCGCAAAGCTCCATTCAAGCCGGAGAAGTCCCCTACAAAATCCCGCAAGTCAAGCGGATCGGAGAAGGCAGCAAATACTACCTCAACGAAGCCAATGAACTGCTGATCCGAGTCAATATCTGGGGCAAAGTGCAGAAGCCCGGTCAATTCTATGTCCCCGCAGAAACCGACCTCATCTCCGCCCTCTCAATGGCGGGGGGGCCGGGACAACGAGCGCGACTCTCCGACGTTACTCTCGTCCATGAGGCCGAAGGCGATGCGCGAGAAGTCATGAACGTAAACGTCCGAAAATATCTCAAGACAGGGGATCCGCGCCTCATCCCAGACTTGAAACCAGAAGACACCATCGTCGTCCACGGCTCCGCATGGCAGCTTGTCGCCGATGTCGCGTCCGTCTTAGGTCAATTCGGAATCGTCGCAAACGTCTACTACTTCTTCTTCGTCGCGAATTAGCGCATGAGCATTGTCGAGTCGGGTTAAGCGCGCGCGAAGTTGCTATCTGCAAATCGCTTCATCGCGTAACCCGACCGAAAGCTATCTCCCCGGTACTACAAAGCCCGCCTCTTTCGAGACGGGCTTTCTTTATGCCGCGAGATGCACATGGATCATTTCATCAGGACAACTTTCTTCGCCTCTCGAACCGCTTGATCCGAGGCCACAAGAAAGTAAATCCCGCTCGATAGTGTCGGTGAAACAGAGTAAGACAGTGTTCCGCCGATGAGCGCCCCGCGAGTGATCGTATCCACTCGTCTCCCAAGAACGTTGAAGAGCGCAAGCTCAAAATCATTCCCCGTGAATCCGGCAAGTTCAATGGTCAATTGGCTGTTGAAGGGATTCGGATAGGTCTCAAGTAGTTTCCATGTGGATCGCACGGGAACACCGGGTCTCTCAACTGCGGACTGCGTCGTGTCCGGCGGCTCCAGAAGCCACGGATCAAAGAGAACGGAGTCCGACAGAATCGTGTCGCCAAGTCCGAACGGATTTCTGGTTGGATGATACGGCCCACTCGCGTCCCCCCACCAATTGTTACGCGCGTCAATTGTAACAGGGAACAAATAGTACTCGGCGATCGTAGCGCCACCGTTTCCCACAACCAGATTCGAATCAAAACTCTGGTGCGGATTCGGGCCAGTAAGCAAAATGCTGGGGTAGCTTGGATCGAGATTAGAGTTGTTCTCAAAGAGATTATGATGAATCCTAGTCGTTGTGCCCTGAAAACAGTAGAGCTGGCGACCGATTCCACTGAGGTTGTTTCGGATTATGTTGTAGCTGATTTCACCCGAGACACCGGCTACGATCATATTGCCAGTTCGAACCGTTGCAAGATTCTCTTCGACTATGTTACCCACAAAATTGACTGAATCCCCAGAATCGCAGCAGAAGTGTATTCCATCAGTGTTTGACGCGGTGGGGCCGAAGTAGTTGCCCGTAAGCAAGTGATCACCTTGGCCGAGCAGGAGGTGTGCGCCTGTGTATGCAGGAGGCATTGCGGAGTTTCTGACGAAGCTGCAACCTGCAATTCTCCCTCCACCTGATCCTAAGGTAAGCCCGCCCGTGTGCCCCGAGCAACTATCTATGAGGCAATCCTCAAAAGTAGAATATGAGCCTAAGACATTGGCTCCGCCACCTGATTGCGTAAGACTCGCGCAACGCAAGATGCTTGTTCTGCTCACAGACAATGAGCAGTAGTTGGCATAAACGCCTCCGCCCCATAACTCTGACACGCAATCCACGATTTCGCTATCCTGGATATCCGCCTTGGCACTTCGAAGATTTGTCTGCCCATAGACAAATATTCCACCCCCATAATCCGCACTGCATTGCAAAATCCGACAACTGCGGACCTTCACTTCACTACGCATGACAAAGATCGCTCCCCCGGATGTTCCTTGACCCGCAGGCCAGAAGAGTCCGCGACCTTCTCGAAGTGTTAGCCCGACAACATGCGTCGGGGCTTCCCCTTCGTCTGTTATAACAATGCACGAGACACTGTCACCAGACACAGGAGGGCGCAACGTTGTCGCACGAATGTGCGAGGTGTCGCCGTCGAGCAGGAAACGGCTAGCGAGGGTTACACCTTTGCTCTCAATGAGAACGCACTCGCTGTACTCTCCATGCTCAATAAGAACCGTATCACCATCGCTAGAAAGCGCCACGGCGAAAGCAATACTGCCACCGGGCAAAACCGTGATAATTGCTGCTCGAAGCTGGTAGGCAGGTAGCAACACGGCGCATGCAAACAGAAACATGTACATTGTTATGCGTGCAACCGCCCGGCCGAGCGCCGGGCGGTTGCTCCCTCGCTTAGTTACCACCTCCGCTCCCACACAATGACGCAATCTCGTTGCTGTGGACTGCGGCTTTCGCTGTACCAGACGTTACAGACGCCAGCGAGTTCAATGTGTAGCTTCGAACGCCGGGACCAAGAGTTACATTGTGGGTCGTACAAGCCCCGTTTTCCACGAAAATGTCATCGATCTGAATCGAAGTTTCGATCAGACTCGTAATGTTTCCTTGGCTCGGGGCGAGCGCCTCGTGCTTATAGGTTGCCTGCATGCCAACTGAAAACGGGTTGAGTATCTGTCCCGAGGTGGTGTGCGTGTTCACCACGTTCAGGGCGCTCGCAACTGCTACCATGCAAAGCAGTGCGACGAGAAGAGCCGGCTTGCTCAATCTGCTGGCTCTGTGACGTAAGTTCTTCATCTTCAAACTCCCTTTGTTAATGTCCATACTCACGAAATGATCATCTGCCCTTGCGCAAGGAACTGAATATAACTTAAGGAAGGGGGGGGGGCATTGTCAATAGGCCAGACCCGCAAAACAAAAAAAATGTCCGTATCGCTTCGTGAAGAAATTCAATCGGATAATTCCTCACGTTGCCTAAGCGTAACCGAAGCTCGCAGGCGCCTCTACTTCTTCTCCGGCTCGTAATTCGCGAAGTTGTAAACGATGCCCAGATTCAGCGTCTGCTTCAAACGGCCGCCCAAATCAATCTCCTTATCGTAGAGTAGCTGCCACGCCAAGCCGACATTGATCAGTGACGAAACCTTCACGCGAAACGTGTTGTCCCAATTCGCATCGGCGGTCTTCCAATAATCGTTCGGCAATTCATCCTCTTTCGAGTTGAAGAACGCCTGAAAGACCGTTAGCTTGGAATCAAAACTGTATTTCGCTTTCGCCGAACCCAAAATCAAATCCGTTACCCACTCTGCGCCGCCGTCCACTGCTGTTTCCGACACAGTCTTCGTCGAATCGAGCGGATCATCAGATTTCGTAAAGCGCTCGCGCAAGCCCAATCCCAAACGCGTCGCCAGCACGCGCACGTCCGGCACATTGAAAAGATGCCGCGCAAGACCCGAAGATTCCGTTAACTCGAGAGGATTCAAATACCGCTTGTTCACCGGACTCGACGCATCGAAAAACTGCGACTCCAACGTCAACGCAAAATACGGATCGGCAAACCAGCCCTTCGTCAACTTCGCAATTCCGTCATAGCGAATCTTGTCTTCTGACTTCGCCGGACTCTGCCAATCCTTTGTCGCCTTTTCTTGAGTATGCGTCTGCCCGAACGACAGCTTCGTGTCATTGCCGATATACCAATTGCTCGAAACCTGCCTGTTCACCTTCTCATAGTAGAACGCCGTCCAATTAATTGAACCCGCTTCGCCGCCCGTCCAATTGTCTGAATACGAACTCTGCGTCGTCACAACTCCCGTCGAAATATCTACCTTCCACGGCCCCGGCGCAGGCTGCTCGGCAAACACTACACCCGTCAAGGCGATCATCGCCGCCACAATGAAAAATTTCTTCATCTTATCCTCGAATACCGCCTATTTCTTCTTCAACAAATCACGAATCTCTTCCAACAGCACTTCCGATTTCGGAGGCGCAGGTGGAGCCGCAGGCGCAGCTTCCTGTTTTCTGCGCGCGCTGTTCGCGCCCTTCACCAACATGAACACCGCAAAGGCCGTGATCAAGAACGTGATGATCGTGTTGAACCACTCACCCCAAGCCATCACCACCGCGCCCGCGCCCTTCGCAGCAGCAAGCGACGCATAAGGACCGGGCGACGCGCCGTCCTTCAACACCAGAAAAATATTCGTGAAATCAACATTCCCCAACAGCAATCCCAAGGGCGGCATCAGAATCCCATCCACCAGCTTCCCGATAATCGGCCCGAAAGCCGCGCCCATGATGATACCCACGGCCATGTCGAGCACGTTGCCCTTCATGGCAAAATCCTTGAACTCCTTAAACATCACGCCTCCACACGTTTGAGTTTCTATCTTGACTCGTCGCCGAGCGGGGATTAAGCGCAACCAACTCTTTCGATTCAGCCAAGCGCTCAGAAGGTCGCGCAATCCCCCGCCGGAATTTCTTCTCCCTGTCCCTTCAAGCGAGACTTACGACCGCCTCTTCAATTCCTCAATAACCCACGTCAGTGTCTCCACTGTGGTGTCCGAGTAACCCAAGAGCATTGCGCGCGGACGACCTGACGGATCCACAACATAGTAAGAGGGATAGCCCGTTACGCCAAGCCGCTCATTCAATTCATCGGTTCCAAAAACAAAATTCAGTTGCCACTTCTTACCGTTCACGTCGTTGGAATCCATCAGAGCAAGCGCGCGATCGCCCTTCCCCTCCGCGTGAACCGCATAAAACGCAAACGGCATCTTGCCCTCTTCCGTCAAGCGATTCGCTTCGGGAAGCGCGTGTCTCACACACGGATTGCACCAATAGGTAAATACCTCCATCACCGCATAGTCCTTCGTCAAATCCGCTGCCGTCAACTTACTCTCCGTCCCGTAACGCTCCAACTCAAAACTCAAAGGCGGATCAGATTTCACCAATTCCGAACTCATGCGGAAAAAATTGTCCCCGTCGCGCTGCTGTGCATAAATCCCCATGATTGAAAACTTCGGGCCGCTGTCCGAAGGCTCCACAACCATCTCCGCTTCATACATCTTGAGCGCATTCGCCCAATCCTCTTGCTCTTCGTAAGCCTGCGCCGCATAACCCCAACCCTCGGGACGCGAGGGATCCTTTTCAATCGCCTGAGCAAAATAGTTCGACACAATCTTAAGATCCGGCGTTTCCTTCTGCCACTCCGCAACCGCCGCAAGGTAATAACCCCAGAAATTCTTCGGATCATTCTGCATCATCCAACCCGCCTGAACCTGCATCTCCGCCGCATCACCCGACTTCCTTGCCCACAAATAACGATTCGCGGCTGTAGGATTTGCGTCCATCCGCTCCTTCCAGAACTCAGGCTTCAAGTCCGATGAGCGATTCAGAACATTCTGAGCGGAACGCAGCATCGGAATGTCATTCGGATACTTGTCCAAGTACTCGCGCGCAATCGCGACTTTCGCTTCATCGGTTGAGGCGGCTTCAAGCGCCGCTTCATAAGCATTCACTCCATCACTCTTCACCATCACTTGAGGCGTCGCGGAAAACGCAAGGCAGCTCAATACCAGAATTGCTAAGACAAGATTCCGAATCATCATCGCTCCTTATTGCTGAATGAACACACAAATATAACATTTCTGACCATTTTCCAAAACCCGCACAGCCACTTCGTCCATTTGAACCGCGCACGGCAAATCAACCGCTAAAATCGTCCAAACCTGCGACGACCGGTGGAAATCAACCATCGCCCAACAGAACTACTCCAAGAGCTAAGCACAACATCTGCAATAAATTCACTCACTTGAAACCTTTCAACTACACCTACTATAGTTGGCATATGGGTTGCCCTTCATCAACATGAACCAACCAATGACGAGAGGTCATCATGACGAATTCGCAACGACATCTGCTTCGCGGAGCCCGCACATTCGCCGCAATCTTGGCAGGCACACTCTTCACCATCGGTTGCAGCCTCTTCGATCCCCCGACTGCCTCAACTCCATCAGACGAGCAAGCCACTCAACTCTGGTCGCCCAAACCCGGTGACGAGATACAACCCGGCGTACAAGTTCCCATCATCCTTGATGAAAACTACTGGAACACCGGGTCGCTCGATGGAGGTTCAGGCGGCGGTGGCGGACGCAGATTTCTTGTCCCCGTTCCCGTCTTCGAGGAAATGGACGAAGAGGGTGGAACGATCTACGCCGGAAGACACAACTTTGTTGTTCCCGCCGGAGCAGTGGACGAATCAACCAACTTCTCACTTGCACTCGCTTCTGCCGTCGGGATCGCCGTAGACTGCGGCCCATCCCCCTTCTATTTCAATGACGGCCATGCTGTCCGACTCAATCTCTCGTACGAAGGAACCCAATACGACAACGACTACGCCGAACGAAACGGCTTCGAGGCCCTCGATCCTGAGGACCTGAATATCTGGTGGGATCCTCTCGACGGCTCACCGTTGCAGATGATCGAAGCGGGACGATTCGTAAATACTGAACTCAAAACCATCTCCGTCGAAGTTGACCACTTCAGCCGCTACATTCTCGGATAAGACCGGCGAGTCTCAACCGCGCCCGATTGAAATCTAACTGCGGAATCACCATGACAAACCCGATTCTCTGGTCCGGACGCTATGTAATCTTCCTTTCCAACTGATCCTCGACCTCGCTGCACCTTTGCACTCGTCCCCCGCTAAGCCTTGAGCAAGCTTAGCGGGGGATTCCCTTTTCGAGTGGTCTTTCGTCAGTCATCCTCCATCCCCCATCCCCTGTGGCCCCCTTTTTGTCTCCCATTTTTATGAATTCCCCCCCGTGCGGACGTATGTTGCGCCCACACGACATCCAGAACCTAAGATCGCTTGATAATTAGAACTTTAGAATGCACGACCTGACCCTGATTGATTCCCGCTACCAAGTCCTCAGGACCATCGGCTCCGGAGGAATGGGCGTGGTTTACCTCGCCGTGGACTCCAGACGCGGAAATCAGATCGTCGCACTCAAACTCGCTACGGCGGCCTCCCGCGATGAGTCCGAAGGGTTCCAGTCGGAATTCCGAAACATCCGCGGAGTCCTCCATCCCCACATCCCGCAAGTCTTCGACTTCGGCGCGCTCCCCGACGCCCAAAATACTCACTACTTCACCTGTGAATTCGTCGACGGAAAACCCCTCGACAATCTCACAGATAACTGGACTCCTGAACAGCTTCGATTCGCCCTCGTCGCCCTCTGCCGAGCCCTTGCCTTTCTGCACAGCAGAAATCTGCTCCACCGCGATATCAAACCCGAGAATGTCCTCGCAAAGCTCGACGCTGCCGGAAACTTCTCCGTCCTCAAACTCGTGGACTTCGGACTCGCGGGCGACGACGCGCACGCAGACAATGGAGACCCCGCAGGAACCATTGATTACATGGCGCCCGAACTCCTGCGCTCAAACAAATCCTCCGTCGCGACAGACCTCTATGCGCTCGGGATGCTGCTCTACCGCGTCGCGACCGGAAGATTTCCTTTCGAAGGCGAAAACCCGCTCAGCGTCGCGCAACAGCGCGCACAGTATGAAGCGCCACACCCGCTAAGATTCAAACCCGAACTCCCCGTCGGCATCGCCGACGTCATTGCTTCCCTGATCAAGATCAAACCCGAAGAGAGACCCCAATCCGCGAGACACGTCGTCGCCATGCTCAATGAACGAGATGGCTGCGACTTCGACTACGAAACGCCTGAAACGCGCAAAGCCTACATCTCTTCATCGGCCTCGATCACTCATCTCGAAACGCGTGAATGGCTGGCGCAAGAAAAACTCGCCCTGCTCGCCGGACAGTCGCCCCGAGATGTCGTCGTAAACGGGAGCCCGGGACTGGGCCGCACCAGACTGCTCAAAGAGTTCGCATCGGAACTCACAATGGCAGGATTACAAGTACGAATAATCGCCGGACTCAGCGACCTGCCGCACCCCAATCGCCTGCCGCAAGTGGTCATAGTTCCGGACGCGCACCAACTCACTGAAGCCGACTTCCAATACCTCCGCGAAAAAATCCCCGGAAAACGATGGTGGATCGTCGCAGGAAGTTTCAACCCTAACGTTCCAACTTGGTTCGACAACTTCCACCACATCACGCTCGAACCCTTGGATCAAGAGGGAATCAGCAACTTCATCAGCGTGACCTTCCCCGACAACAAATTTCCTCACGATCTCGATGAAAGACTGCTCGGAATAACGCTCGGATTTCCGTCCGCCCTCGAATCCGCATTGGAAGAACTGCTCCAAGCCGGACAACTTCGCATCGGACTGCAAGGATGGGAAATCCTCCCGGGCCGATGGAACTTCCCGATACATCATCACACCGTACGCGCCATCAACAACGACCTCAATGCGTTGTCCCCCTGCGCTCGTTTCGCGCTGCAATCGCTCTGCTGTTCGCTAAACCCGCTGCCAGAAGCTTTTGTTGACTCAATCAACAAGAAAAAACCCTGCGATGCATCCCACTCCGTAAAACAAGAGTTAATTGCCCTGAAATGCGTGACGGAAACAGCCGACGGATTCACCGTCAACGTTGAAGCCGTACGTGATGTCGTCCTTGCAGCAATCGCCCCAAATGAAATGCTCGCAATCCACGCGCGACTCGCTGAATTTTGGAAAAATGCAACTCAGGCCTCCCAGCAACTGCGAGAAGAGGAAAATCTCTATCATGCATGTCTCGCCGGAAACTTCGACTCCCCGCCTGAAGAACTCGATCGTGTCGTCTCGCAGGCTATCCGCGAAGGCAAGCTCGCATGGGCGCGAAATTTCATTGAACCATCCCTCGATTTCGCCCCGCTGCTTCACCGCGATCAATTGCTGATTCTGCTCTCTAAAATCGAGTATACGGAAGGCGATATCGCCGTCGCCGCTAAGCTCCTCGGTGAAGTCGTTGCAAACGGACGCGCCGAAGTCAAACCCGAAAATATCTCACTTCTGGCACGCTATGCAGCGCTTCAGGAAAAACTCGGCGCAACCGATCTCGCCGAAGAGATACTCAAGCGCTGCTACGATCAGCTAACTCCCGACCGCGATGAAGCCGCAGGCCCCGTCTACGGAACTCTTGCATGGATCGCCTTCAAGCGTGGGGATGCAGAACGCGCGCGCAAACTCGCCGAAGAAGGTCTCGTCCGTATCGCTCCCAATAGCGCCGATCCCGGATATGCGCTGCTGCTCAACACCGTCGCCACACTCGCATTCTACCGCGGAGATAATGACGTCGCACGTGTCTACTGGCAGCGCTGCCTCGAAGTCAACGAAGCCATCGGCGATCGAAAAGGTATCGCCAACATGTTCAATAACCTCGGCGTCCTCGCCGCGCAAAGCGGAGACAGACTCCGTGCCCGTACACTATGGGAAAGATGCGCAGAAATCGCCAAGGAAATTGACGACATTCATCGCCTCGCCGGAATCTACAACAACCTCGGTATTGATTCGCTTGAAACCGGAGAACTGCGCGGAGCCGAGGAATACTACCTAAAATCCATCGTCCTCTTCCGAAGAATGAACAGCCCGCGCGAAGAAGCCGAAATCCTCTCCAATCTCGGAGAACTCGCCTTTCATCGTGCCGACTATCCGCGCGCAATGGCTTTCCTCCAATCCTCCGCTAAAATCGCCGCGCAAAACGGCGACCAGGAAGGACAAATTGAACCTCTGGTCTACCTCGGGAAACTCCTGCTCACTCTGGAACAGACCGAAAACGCCGAAGCAATCCTCACCGGTGCGCAGGAACTCGCCGCTGCCGTCGGAAGCCGAAAAGGAGAAGGACAGGCATGGGAAGGGCTCGCCATGATCCGCGCAAGAAGAAGAGACTTCACCTCCGCAAATGAAGCTGTTGCCCATGCAAAAATACTGCTCTCCGATGACGTAGATCCGCTCGCGCTGCTGCACCTCCATCTCACAAGATGTCAAATCGCCGCAGACGAACAAAACGACAAACTCGTCGTCGAGGCTCTGCATGACGCGCGCACAGTCGCCGATACAAAATGGGACCCCTATACCGCAGCGAGAACCCAGCTTGCAGCCGTACTCTTCGCCGGAGAATCCCTCGATCCGGCTGAGTGGACGATGACGCTTAGAAAACTATCCGTATATCCCGACTTCCTCTGGAAATTCCACTGGGCCACCGCTCGAAAACTCGTAACTTCCGGACAAATCAAGAAAGCTCTTGAAGAGTTCGGACGGGGCATCGCCGTCCTGAAATCCATCAGTTCGCGACTGCCCGACCAACAACGCGACGCATATCTAAAAGCGCCGCACATCGCGCGCTTCAAAGACGAAGCCGTCCAATTGCGACAATCCCTGCAAGCAGAGAGGTAGACGTGCCAAACGATTTCTTTGACGACCTCAGCGACTTCAGCTCCCCTGCAAATCCGGCGCTCGACATTGACCCAACCGGAGGCGTCGCGCAAAGCCTCGCTAAGCTCGCCTCGCTCATCGAGGACCTGAACCGAGATCGCTCCCCCGACGCCATTCTCGATCGCGCCATGAGCGCAGCCATCGAATTAACAGGAGCGGAACGCGGTTTCCTTGTCCTCATCGAGCCCAACGGAGAATGGAAATACTCCGTCGCAAGAAACATGAGCACGAACATCGCAGACGCTGAAGCAGCCTCCTCACAGACCTTCGTCCGAAAAGTGCTCGAAGAACGCCGCTCCATCCTAATCAACGACGTGCTCGGTGGCTCCGATCTCTCCCGTCACGACTCCATCGCTAAAATGAGAGTCCGTTCCGTCATGGGATCACCGCTCATTTCCAAAGGTAAACTGCTCGGCGCCGCCTACGTGGATACCGCAAAACTTGCCGGAGTCTTCGACCAAACCAGCCTCATTCTCTTTGAAACCTTTGTTCATCTCGCAGCCGTCGCGCTCGAAAACGCACGTCTCTACGACGCAGAAGCAGAATCCAAAGCAAGATACAAAGCCCTGCAGGAATACCTCGCCGCGATTCTCCAAAGTCAACCCCACGGAGTCCTCATCCTCGACAGCGACGGAGTCGTTGATTATGCCAATCCGCAAGCTGTGCTCGTGCTCGGAGGACAACTCCGCATCGGCTCAACTCTCGAAAACTCCAGCTGTGCCGGCGAAGCATACGAAACGCTGCGCGAGGCCATGATGCTCTACAAACAAACCGGAGAAAACTCGCGCCGTACCCTGCACCTTCGTAACCGCGTTGCCGCCTACTCCTTCTTCAATCTCAAAGGCGGACACGACGGAAGAGAACGCATCGGTCTCACGCTCGAAGATATTTCCGTGCAAAAGAAACTCGAACAGCAGTTGATCGAATCTGAAAAACGATCCACCGTCAATCAACTCGCCGGAGGGATCGCGCACGAGATCAACAACAGCCTCCAACCCGTGAAGGGACGCGTCGAACTGCTCGCCATGCGTATGGAGAAGGCCGGAATCCAAATCAACGAAAGCATCGGCAAAGACCTGAGCACCATCGCGGCTTTGACCGAACGCATCGAAAAAATCGCTAAAAACCTCAGACACCTGACCAAGCCCAGCCAGCCCGCGCTCGAATCCGTCAACATCAAGAGCCTGCTCGATTCCACCGTCGAATTGCTCGAAACTACAACCGGAAGTCTGCGAGGATTCTCGCGCGATAACGACGAAGACGCGCCATTCGCTCTGGATCTCGATCTCGAAGATGATCTCGTCATCTACGGCGACCCGCACGGACTTGAATCCGCCTTCATCAACCTGATCATCAACTCCGTTCACGCGCTCGAAGAATCCGAAGGAGGAAAACTCAGCATCTCCGCCCATCGCGCCGTGGACCGAATCGAAATCACAATCGCCGACACCGGTTGCGGAATCCCGGCAGATCAAATCAATCGCATCTTCGAACCCTACTTCACCACGAAAGGTGAGCAGGGAACGGGTCTCGGCATGAGCATCGTCCGCAACATCGCTGAAATTCACGGAGCAGATCTCAAACTCGATTCACAAGTCGGACGCGGCACTACCGTCACTCTCTCCTTCCCCGCATACACCGAGGTTCACGCGCACATCTAACCCCCTGCATAACGCGCACGAGCCGCCGAGCCGGGTTAAGCATCAAGACATGATTCAACTGCACAATCTCCCGCGCGCAACCCGGCCGAAACACGCACGAACCGCCGAGCCGGGTTAAGCATCAAGACATGAGTCAACTGCACAATCTCCCGAGCGCAACCCGGCCGAAAC
>JADLDM010000162.1 GCA_020846695.1 bacterium
AATCTTGTGTAACCGCTCGCGTATAAGAGTTCGACCTCATCGAATCGAGAGAGCCGATATTCAAGCTGCAAACGATTTTCATACGACTGAAATCCCGCAGGCTGCTCGGGATTGCTGTTCCATCTGCCCTGAAGTTTCTGACGCATGCGCAATTGCACGGGCCAAACAGGCCGATATGTGAGCTTGCCGACCCAGCGATAGTAGTCCGCTTGATCGGGGACTCGCGTCCAGTTATCCAACTCACCGACAAACAGCAGCGGTCGCGAAACCTGATAGCGGGCCTCCAAATAGACGCCCTGTTCGGCTTGCGGCGCGGCGGAATTTCTTTCAAGCTGCGCGAAGGTCGGCGTAGCAAGATAGAACTCATCTTCGTAAGTCGTGCCGTTGTAGCGCGCGTAGTTTGCAAAGCTGCGCGAATAGGGATTGTCGTAATCAATGGTATAATCGCGATAGACGGCAAGCAGTGTAAACGAATTCCACTGCGCATGACCGGAGGCCACAAGCGCATGAGGATCATCGCCTACTTTGAGCACAGCTCCGCGATGCTCAAGTTCCGCATATTCCGCCTGAAACGTGTAGTTCTTCACGACGGTCATGAGATCAATTCCAAAGACACGCCGCACGCTCTGCGCTTCACTCCAGAACGTGCTGCCGTCCACCTCAGAGCGATAGCCGTTACGAATTTCAGGATTCACCTGATTGTCTGCAATTTCGTCGCGTTCCTGCGGATCAATCACCGGATATATCGTCACGGTGGTGTCAAGTCCGCCGCTCGTGATCGCATCGAAGGTGTAACCTTGCCCGAAATCCGGTTTCATCTTTCGGTCATAGGCAAACTCAGTTGCAATCAATCCAATGGAAGTTCCCGGAATCGGGCGATAGGCGATTTCCGTACCGACCGCAACTTCGCGCACTGCGTCAAGCATGGACTGATGTCCCTCGAATGCGGGAACCGTCACCGTGTCTTCATTGGCGAGCTTCTGCAGAGTGGGATAGATGTCCAGATCGTCGCGCGGAACCAGAGTGATCAGGCGATTCAACGAGCCGTCGGGATTCAGGATAGCATCCTTTCTCTGACTCGAGAAGAATCCTGTGGCCTTGAACTTATTCCATGACGATTCAAAGGCAAGTCCGCGCAAAGTGAATTCACGCGAACGCGAGAGATCGGACGTGATTCCGGTGATCCGCTTGTCGAAACCGAAGCCTGAGTAGCGCGGGTTGAAGTAGTCACCGCTCTCCATAGCGACGCCTTGACCGAAGGAAACCTGATAGTCGCCGAGATAGACCTTATCAATGCGCACGGGTCCGAGCATCCGCTTCTCCGTGCCGAGGAACCACTTGAACTCCGGAACATCCACTCCCGCGACGTCATGCGTGACCGTGCGCTCGCCCAAACTGCGATGCCAGAGCAATCCGCCTTTGTAGCGGCCCGCATAGGTTGCGCGCAACTTGTGACTCACGTCGGGCGTCGGATCAACCAGTCTATCGGGATCAATCGCGAGTTCTTCGTCGGCAAAGAACGGAGTGTCGTACGCGCGGAAGGTGTAGGAACCGTGCAGCTCTTTGTGTTCAATACGCGGATCGTAGGAAAGATAGTTGCGCGCATTGCGATAGCCCCACGAGGAGAGGCCGGGAACTGCGCGCAAGTCGCGCGCGCCGCGAATCGCGCCTTGCAGTTTGACCTGCTCATGGATTGCAACGGCGTCGGCGGGCGACACATTCTGCAAATCCATCAATTCATCGAGCGTCGCTTCGTTGACGTTCATCGGTTCCAACATGCGGTCAATCCACTCATCAACGAGTCCGACGTTTGTGCCCTCTTCCGTGCCGAGATTTTCGATGCGGTAGTAGGCGTCCTCGATGCGTTCGATGCGATCGTCTGAAGGACGCGGCGGATTCACGCGCACAAGCGAGCGTAAGGACATCAGAGTCGGCGCGTCAATCTGCGGAAGTTCGGAGAGATCATAGAGATTTTCGAACGGGCCTTCGTAGAGGATACGCTCGTAGATTGCGTCCACTTGCGCGGGCGTTAAGGGCAGCGCTTCAAGCTGCGCGCGCGTGGCATTGTTCAAGTCGAGCGGTTCATCGCACCACGCGGGCAGCGCCGCAAACAGCAGCGCGCACAATATCAGGACGCGCTTCACGATTTGCGAGTGCATATCTGACTGAGAGATTGCGTCACATCGAAGCCGATGCTGACCGTGTGCGAGGGCGAGAGAATCGGGTGATAGAGAAACGCGTAGTCCACGGCGAGGTCACGATAGAAGAGTCCGAATCCCGCGGTGAAGATGTTGGGGTTGCTCAGAACGCCGACCCGCAGATGAAAGGGTTTGACGACTTGCAGATCGGTTCCAAGTTTGAATTGAGATCCGTATTCAATCGAGCGCTCGATGTCGAGTGTGGTGCGCACACCGAAGTAGGGTTCGTAGGCGAGACCCGCGGAGAGCACGCGCGGCAGGTCGCGCTTCATATTCTCGCCGACTTGCGGATGATTGATGTTCTTGAAACTTCCCGCGATGAAGAAGCGATCCCAAACTTGCGCGAGGACGCCGACGTCGAGGCCGAAGGTTGTCGCGCTTCCCAAGTCGAGCGATGATCCGGATTCTCCGACGACGGATTCTCCGAGACTCCAATTGATGAGCTTCAACGCATAGCCGAAAGCGAGCGACGTGTGGATGTCCTGCTGCAATCTCAATCCGTGCGCGACGGCGATTTCCGTTTCGCCCGACATGGTTTCGCCGCCCAAGCGCGTGCTCAGACTTTGAAGCGAGATTCCGATTGAACCGGCTTTTCCATTTAGTGCAGTGAATCCGCCGGCTGCGAGATGCGAAAGAAAGCTTGCGCTGTAGGGCTGCTGATAGGCGAAGCGTCCGCCGCTGCCCGAACTGAATCCGAGACCGGCGGGATTCCAGAGAATCGCATCGGTTCCGCGCGCGGAAGCGGTGTAGGCTCCGCCGACCCCCTGCGCTGCTGGAGTGGGCAGCACGGGATTGGAAATCAACTGAGCGAAAGCCTGATGCGCGCAAAGCAGCGCCGCAAAAAGGAGGATGAGCTTCTTCATAGTTTGGTCCCCACGACGACGGGCTTGGTGACGGACTCGGTGTCTCCGTTCTTGATGGATTCGAGATGCAGAATGTAAGTTCCGAGCGGGAGCAATTCGCGCAGTTCGTCGCGTCCGTCCCATTCAATCACTTGCGGCCCTCCGGCGCGCTTGTCCACGAAGGTGTGAACGAGTTGTCCGCGCATATTGAAGAGGCGCAGGCGCGTGGCGGCGGTGGGCGGTGAGTCGTAGCTGATGCGTAATTTTTGTCCGAGGTCAGGTGCGAACGGGCGATTGGGCACATCGAGAATCAGTTTGCCTGAAGGCGCGCCGACCAGATCGGGATCCGTGAAGTCATCGGAGTAACCCGCGAGCATTTGGAAGTCGCCGTTGTAAGTTGAAGACGGTCCTGCGATGCCGACGCGATGTCCGACGAGTTCGCCAAGCGGTATCCATTGACTGTCATCATAGACGCTGTCGAGGTACATCGAATCCCAAATGCGAATCGTGAGGTTTCCACTTCCGTCGTCAATGAAGATGTTTGTGCCGCCGCCGACATTTTCATCCACCTGATAGATTGTGCCGGTTGCTCTGCACCACGTGCCCGATCCATAGACTCCGGGATTGCCGGGGACGGCGACGATGCTTGCTTGAGTTCTCAAGTCACCGGTGCGGACTTCGATGGGTGCAAACAGCGGCATGTTTTCCGCGATGACGCGCACGTCGGCGGAATTGACTCCGCTTGCAAATTCGCCAAGTTGTATTGCGCCCTGATACTCACTGGCAATTCCGGTGATCTCGATCAGGTTGCCGCGCTGAATTCCGGGGAAGAGTGAGGCGGCTCCGGTTTGCGAGAGATTGAAACCGCGCCCGCTTTCATCCTGCATGAAGGCTGAGATTCTGCGCGAGCCGGAACTGGTGGTGACATCCTGCACAAAGTTGACGACTCCGCGCAACGTGACCGGGCGGCCTTCGTAGGTATGGAAATCGTTATAGATGTCGGCGATGGCCACGGTCTCTGAAGGCGTGAAGCCGCCGAAGCCCATCAGCGCTTCCTCCAAAAAGTTGCCTGCAACATCTGAAATGTCCATCGCCGTGATTTGATAAGCGGAAGACTGAGGCAGAGATTCGAGGGTCTCAATCTGAATCGTGCGGCCGTCTGAGAAGAGTTGCGCGGACTGAATATGCAAAACGGGAAACTCAGGGTTTGTCACTTCGATAATTTCAAACTTCTCCAAGCTTGCAGCAACAGGCGAGAGCCGTTCATTGAAGCGGAGATTGACTCGATTGTCGGTGACGGCCTGTGCAATGAGCAGCTCCGGCGCACGGCGATCAATGACGCCCATGTCGCTGTCGCGGCGCGGTGCAATCATGTGGCCTGGAGTTGTGTGAAAGTGCACGCAGCCCTGAGTGAACGTACTACTGTCGTCTACGGCGGGGACATAGTCGTGCGGGAAGTTCCCGACGATCACTCCTTCGCCGGTCTCGTCACGCACATTCCACTGCGCGTAGCTGCCGTAGTCATCTGTATTGGTGACAATGCTTGGGCAAATGTAAACGAATCCACCTTCATAGGCTTCGGCGGAATCGGGCAACATGCCAGCATGAATGGTGTCAGGGGGCGGCACAACGCCGCTCCCCAGTATTGTGACTTCCGATACACTGGATAACTCTGTGAACTCATTGTATTCCTGGACTCGAGCAGTGACGCGAACGCAGTCTCCTTCGGCGGGAAGAGTGGGCGGACCGAAGACGAAGACTCCGCTCCATGGGCCGCCGCCCGGATCGCTCATGAAGAAGTCCGAGTCTTCATATCCTGAACCTGTGACAATACCGACGACGGTGATTTCCTGTCCGTCATAGGGAGAGGGGCCGCCGGTCGGGCTGTTCACATATTGAATGTCAAAAATGGTTAAAGAAATCGAGCGCACGAAATAGCTGTAGAGACTGTCCGGCGCATCGGCGGGAGAAATTCCTTGCACGCCTTCCGCATCGCGCGCGGAGATGTAGAAGTAGGTTGTAGTGCGTTCCTGCCCGGCGGGAATCATGCCTGCGAAGACTCCGTCATCAGCTGCGCCGTCGTTGTGCGCGCCGTCGTCGTGCATGGTGGCGGCGGCAAGATCGCCGGATTCTCCATGGCGGTAGAAGGCGAGAACTTCGGAGATACCGGTTTCATCAAAGATGCGCGCTGTGACGGTTACGGGTTCGGCGGCGGTGGGGCGATCGGGCGTATGCGTGACTTCTGAAATGATCGGCGCGCGATTGGAGTTGAATCCGAGGTCCTGATCACCGCGCGGATTCACGGCAAAAATTCCGTTGCCATAGGTGACGATTCCGCGCAGGTAGCTCAGGGTGTCCCCTATGAGCGGTTCGTAGGCAAAAGGAAATCCGTTGCTGACTCGCGCTTCACCTGATCCGTCATTCACAACAAACTCTTCGCCCAGCACCTGCGTCACAATCGCGTCGTCGAATTCGATGAACACGCCTTCATGCGCCTCCGCGAGTGCGCCGGTTTCAGTGATGGAAGGCGGGACGCTTCCCGATGCAGGAATCGCGTCAGCAAGGAAGACGATGTTGCGCAAGCGGGTTTGCGAGCCGCTTTCTTGCACCTGTGCTTCGATGGAAATGGAGTCACCGATGGCGAGGCCTCGATCCTGCGTGTCGAAGACGTAGATGCCGCTCCACTGCCCGCCGTCGCGGTCGGAGATGAAGTAGCGCGTGATGGCGCCGTAGTTCACAGCCGTGACGATACCGCCGGTGTGCACAGTCTGTCCGGCAAGAGGGGACGCGCCGTCCGGGGCCGTGGTAAACTGGATGGAATCAATGGGGAGTGGCTGCGAAAAAGCATAAGCCACTGTAAGGAATACACTTAAGAGTGTGATTCGGATTCTCGTCATGTCTTTTTTTCGTAAGGGGAATGTCTTGGCCGCAGGGCCGGGTAGGACACAGCATAATACATAAACTCCGTGGGAAATTCAAGTGTAACAAGAGGGAACGGCGGAAGTTAGGTGGTCTGCGGTATGAGGTGTGATCCCGGGATTTGAGGTTGAAAAAGCCGAGGGAAATCGCTATGTTAAACCGATGTTCTACCTTATTGCCTTTCTTCTGCTTAGCGCAGCTTATCCACAATGTGGATGGAGTATTGGCCCGACCGGACTGGCCGCAGATTCCGCGCGGGCGGCGCAATTCTGGGGCGCAATCCTGGCCGGAGACGAGGGGCTTGCGGACTCGCTCTTAGATGATACGTCCTCCGGGGTGACCGGGGACTGGTCATCGCGAGCAAATTTCCTCGCGGCCTATGCTGCCTTCGCGGATTCCGATTTCTCGAGTGTGCCTGCGCTGTTAGACTTGGATCTACCCCTGGATTTGAAGGAGCACGCCGAGTGGTTGCGCGGCGCATCGCTTGCGTCCTTGGGACAGGATCAGCTTGCCGGAATCTATTGGCGCAGGCTTGCGCAATCTCAGATTCCGCAGTATCGTGACTCGGCGATCACTCGCTTGGCGGCGGACGCCGCTTCGATCGGCAAGCTCGATACGCTGCGCGCGATTTCCCGACTGGCAGCGGAGCGCGGAGCGACAGCACAGGTTCGGCAGTATGTTGATTTGACGATAGCGGGATTCTTGACGTCAAGCGGACGATACGCGGAGGCAGCGGAGCTGCTGCGCAATATCTATCTGATGTCGCCGACATCCTTTGAGGGCAAGAAAGCTGCGCGGGAGTTGGAGGAGTACACGACTCGCTACGGCTATGCGCTTCCCGATCAGGGATGGGAGGGGCGGTGGCGCGAAATTGAACGTCTTGAAGATAGCGGGATGAAGCAAACTGCGCTTGATAAGGTGGAAGCTCTGCGAAAACTCGGACGCTACGCCTCGCACGACGAAACACTTCTGGCCAAGCAGGTGAAACTTTGCGTGGCGTTGAGACGTAATCAAGAGGTAGTGAAGCTCGCGCAGCAGCATCTGAAACAGTTTCCGCAATCGGGACTGCGCGATGAAATGCGCGCGGCTTTGGTGCGCGGTGCGTGGCTGACGGATCAGGATTCGCTGGCAATTTCAGAGGCTGACATTTTGAAACGGAGCGGGACGGATCATGCTCAGATTGGTGAAGCGTGGCGACTGGTCGGACTCCTGCACATTGATCGCAATCGTCCCGAGGAAGCCGCCGCCGCGTTTGACGTTTGGCGCGATCACGTGCGCGGAGTGAAGGGTGAAGACGACGCTCTTTGGAATGCGACGTGGGCGAAATTTCTTGCGGGAAAATACGAGGAATCGGCGCGCGGTTTTGAAGAACTCGTGCGACTGTTTCCGAAATCGGGATACTTGCAGATCGGAATGTATTGGGGTTATCGGGCGTATGGCGCGGCGGGGATGAGCGCGAAGGCGGATAGCTGCTGCAGAGAGCTTCGCGAGCGCTTTCCCTACTCGTATTACTCGCAGTGGAACTGCTCGGATGATGAGGTGACGCCGGTCGAGAACGACATGCGCGCCTTGACGATTGATCAGCTCTATGAAACCGGCGGCGCGCACACGCGTGCATTTGCCGAGTTGGTCGCGTTGGGCATTCCGGAGTTAGCGATTCGCGAGTGGCCGCTTGTGGAGGAGGAGTGCGGCGCGAGGGAAGACGTGGCGTGGTGGCGGCCCTTGACGTTGTGGAATGCGGGGAAGAGATTTGAGTCGTGGCGCTGGACGATTACCGAGATGCGAAACTACGCGGCTTCATCGGGTGAGCGACCTTCCGAATTTTTCAGGCTTTGGTATCCGCTCGACTATGAACCGGAAGTGTTGAATCTCTCGCAGCGTCACGGCGTGGATCCATATCAGGTCTTCGGGCTGATCAATCAGGAGAGTCACTATGACGATCAGATTGTCAGTCCGTCGGGAGCAGTCGGCTTGATGCAGTTGATGCCCGCGACGGCGAAAGAGCAGGCGAAGCGCATGGGCGAGCGCGTCGAGGATCAGGAACTTTTTCAGAGCGGAAGAAATCTTGAAATCGGTATTGCGCATTTCGCGGACTTAACCAAGGAATTTGACGGCGACAGTATTCTTGCGCTGTGCGCCTATAACGCGGGAATTAATGCGGCGAAGAAGTGGCAACGGGAATTCGGCCACTTGGATCGCGACATGTTTGTGGAGCGGATTCCCTATCGGGAGACGCGACTCTACGTGAAGCACATTCTTCAGCAT
>JADLDM010000163.1 GCA_020846695.1 bacterium
GAAGCGCAAAACTCGCTGTTGAAACTTCTCGAAGAGCCACCGTCATCAGCGCACGTCCTCTTGACCGCGTCGAGTTTGCAGCTCTTGCTCCCGACCGTGCGCTCCCGCTGTCAGCGTATTCCGCTCTCCGCCTACTCGCGCGAAGAGGTCTGCAACGCGCTGCTTCAGTCCGGGATTGAGAAATCAGCTGCCGAGCTTTCCGCAGGACTTGCCGGCGGCAGCATTAAGCGTGCGCTGTTCTTTGCGTCACTCGATACGGAAACATTGGAGAAGGCCGCCGTGGATTTCCTCGCTCTTTCCGCTCAATTGGTTCCCGACAAAGTTCATGCGGAAGTTGAGCGGCTTCATGATGACCCGATACTCCGCGACGACGCCTTTTTCGAGCTTTTGATGCTGTTTCTCTCCGATGCCGCACATCACAATGTAAAAGGAGCGAGCAAACTTTCGCATTTCCCCTCGCAAGCCGCGCGTATCGCCAAACTTGTGCAGGCTTATCCTTCGGCGGACTTTTCTTCAGCGGCGAAGGCCGTGGACGCCGCAGCCGGGCGTCGCGCCATCGGCTACACTCCTTCGCTCGTCTTGACAGCCATGGTCATTGAACTACACCGCGCACTCGGCCCTCGCCTGCGCGCTTAGAATAGCGTTATGAACAACTCAATTCTCGAACTCGAATTCAAGGGCCGCCGCACGGAATACGCGGCTAACCCTCTGCAATATCCTTTCGTTCGCGGCGATCTTGCGATTGTCAATGTTGATCGCGGGCAGGACCTCGGAAAGGTGAGCCACGTGGGAATTCGCCCCGGTGAGAACGCCGGAGAGAAGATCGCACTCACCGTCCTTCGCCGCGCCGTTGACGAAGATATATCCAAACTCACGGAGAATCGCAAGCGAGAGAAGGAGGCGAAATTTGCGGCACGCGCCGAAATCACCCGCCACTTGCTTGAAATGAAACTGGTGGACGTGGAACTGCAGTGGGACGGCAAGAAGATGACCTTCTTCTTCACAGCCGAAGGTCGCGTGGACTTCCGTGACCTGGTGCGCGATCTTGCGACCAAGTTTCGCACGCGAATTGATCTGCGTCAGATCGGCGCGCGCGACGAAACAAAAAAAATATCCGGTTACGGAGTCTGCGGGCGCTCGCTCTGCTGTGCAACATTCCTCACGGAGTTCAAGCCGATCACGACGCAGATGCCGCGCGATCAATTCCTGCCGCTGAATCCGTCGAAACTTTCCGGAGTCTGCGGGCGATTGAAATGCTGTTTGCGCTACGAACTGGAAATCTATCGCGACTTTCAACGTGAGTGTCCGAAGATAGGGCATCCTATCCAAGATGCAGAGAAGGGCCGCGGAGAAGTAGATAAGATTGACGTGGTGCGCGAGCAGATTCAGGTGCGTTACGGCAATGGCGTGATGGACCGCTACACCAAACCGCAGTTTGTCGAGATGACGACCTGGCGCCCGGAAATGCCTAAGAACGAGTGCATATGCACCTGCGGCAAGCGAGCGCCCTCCGTCGAAGCTCCACCCGAGCCTGCGCCGCACAGAGAGCGGACAAGTGAAGGCGGCATGGGTGATCGCATCGTTTTGAAGGGTGAGGGCGGATTCCGCGTTGATTTTGAGCACGCGGACGAGTCGCTCGACGTCTCAACCGACGTGAAGGTCGAACTTTCAAAATCCGCAAAGAAGAAACACCGAAAGAACAAACCTCGCGCAGAATCACAGCCCGCGCAGAGCACACCGCGCGCAGAGGCCGCGCCGAAACCCGCGCAGATTCCTCGCCCACCCACTGCACCGCAGCCGCCGCGAGACACGCAAGCTCCGGGAGGCGAAAGTGCAGAGCATCATAAGCGTCGGCGCAGAGGCGGACGCCGTCGCCACGGTAAGGGCGGCGCTCCGGATTCCGGCGCGGCAGGAGCTGAATGACATCTCTAATGAAGAAATATTACGTTACCACACCAATCTATTACGTCAATTCCGATCCGCACATCGGAACGGCTTACACGACCATTCTTGCCGACACGGCCGCGCGCTATCACAAGATGCTCGGCGAAGAGTCCTTTTTTCTAACCGGCACGGATGAGCACGGTGACAAGATTGCGCAAAGCGCGGCGAAGCGAGGCCTTGCTCCCAAGGAGTTCGTAGATCAGATCAGCGAGAAATTTCGCGCGCTCTGGCCGCAGTTGCTGGTGCGACCCGATCGCTTCATTCGCACAACCGACGAGCAGCACAAACTTGTCGTGCAACAAGTTCTTCAGAGGCTTCACGAGAAAGGCGATACTTATTTCGGAGAGTATGAGGGACTATATTGCACGGGCTGCGAGCGCTTTCGCACGGAAAAAGAACTCGTTGACGGCAAGTGTCCTGATCACGGCACGGAACCGGAGCGCATCAAGGAGTCGAACTACTTCTTCCGCATGAGCCGCTACCAGCAGTGGTGGCTCGACTATATTAACGCAAACCCGGAGGTAATCCGGCCGGAGCGCTATCGCAATGAAGTTCTCGGATTTCTTCGTGAGCCGCTCGAAGACCTTTGCATCTCGCGTCCCAAGAGCCGCTTGACTTGGGGTATCGAACTGCCGTTTGACAAGAATTACGTTACCTATGTTTGGTTTGACGCACTCCTGAACTATCTTAGCGGAATTGACTACGGAGACGGCGATACATGGGGAGCTTGGTGGGCAGAATGCGAGCATCTGATCGCCAAGGACATTCTTAAGCCTCACGGAGTCTATTGGCCAATCATGCTGCACGCTGCGGACTTTCCTATATTTCAGCATCTCACCGTGCACGGATACTGGAATTTCCGTGACGCGAAGATTTCCAAGTCATCCGGCAAACCGGTGGGAACGGAGCCGCTGCTTCGCGTGTTCGGTGTGGACGCCGTGCGCTATTTTCTTCTGCGCGAAATGGTCTTTGGACTTGACGCGTCGTTTTCCGTTGATGCGATGGTCAAGCGCATCAACAGCGATCTTGCGAATGACCTTGGCAATCTCTTTTCGCGTGTCGCCAAGCTAATCGGTGATTTCTTTGGAGGCAAGATTCCTCCTTCATGCGCGCCGGATACTGAATTGTTGAACGTCTCACGAAAACTTATGAGCGATGCTCCCGATTGGGTTGCCGAACACAAGTGGAATGTTCTGTTGGAAGAGGTGATGCAATTCGTACGCGCAACCAATCGCTATTTTGAATCCTCTGCTCCGTGGAGCCTTGTGAAGAGCGACATGGTTGCGGCTGGAAATGTGCTCTACAATTGCGCAGAAGCGTTGCGCATTGCGGCTGTCTCGCTCCATCCGATTATGCCGGGCAAGATGACGGAGCTGCTCTCGCGAATGGGCGAGCCCATCGAGAAGTTTGAATGGACCTCTGCAATGAAGTGGGGTCTCGCGCGCAGCGGCGCTGCGATGCAGAAAGGCGACGCTCTGTTTCCCCGCATTGATGAGGCCGCGTTGCCCGCCTTACTCCCTGAATTCTATACTGCTCAGACTGATTCAAAATCGCCGGCGCCGAAATCCGAAGTTCCGCTCCTGGACATAGAGGACTTTCGCAAGCTCGAGTTGCGCAGCGCTGTCGTGACGGCAGCGGAGAAAATATCCGGATCGGACAAGCTGCTCAAGCTGCAAGTGGACATCGGAGGCGCGCAGCGTCAAATTGTCGCAGGTGTCGCGCAGTATTACTCGCCTGAACAGATGATTGGCAAACACATCGTGGTCGTCGCGAATTTGAAGCCCGCAAAACTGCGCGGCGAAATCTCCGAGGGCATGTTGCTCGCCGTGAAGTGGGACAACGAGCTTCAAGTCATCAATCTCGGTGAAGCGGTTCCACCCGGCTCATCCATTAGTTAGAGCTCATGTCGAAGCTGATGGAAAGTAAATCCGTCCGCTTGGCTCGACAATAATCAATTCACAAATGGAAACGGCGCACCTTTCGATGCGCCGTTTTGCACTCAAAGCTGTTCCGCTACATTGGCATTTTGATTATGAACTCCGAACCTTCTCCTTGCTTGGACTTTACCTCAATCTCGCCGCCGTGAGCCGCCAATATGTTTCGCACAATGAAGAGCCCAAGTCCTGTTCCCCCGCCTTGTGCTTTGAAACTTGCAAACGGTTCGAATATCTTCGCTTGCACATCCGCGCTCATACCTACACCCGTGTCCGTGAACAGAATCTCGGCGCGATTCTCAATCACGCGACTCTGAATCGCGAGTTTGCCTCCTCCCGGCATTGCGTCCAGCGCATTCACAATCAGGTTCAGCATCACCTGCTGCATTTCTGAGGCAGCTGCGGGCACCGGCGGAAGGTCTTTATCGAGCTGCAACTCTACTTCAACCGCTGCCTCGCGAATTTGCTGCGTCAGAAGTGTCAAGACTCGTTGCAGCGCTTCATTGAGATTCACGGCCACGCGCGGAGCGGACTGCACGCGATGCATATCCAACAGACTACGCAGAATGCTTCGTATCCGTTCGAGCGCTTCACTCACGATTTCGACGCTGTCGCTGAACTTTTCTCCTCTGACACCCTTCTCTCGCATCGCCGAAATATGTGAAGCAATCGCCTGTAACGGATTGTTGATTTCGTGCGCGATGCCGCTTGCAAGCCTGCCTGTCGCGGCCAATCGCTCGCTCGAAATCAAACGCTGCGTAAGATGTCGTTGCTCCGTCATGTCGCGAGCGATTCCCTGCCCCGCAACGATGCTGTCGCCCTGACGAATCCAGCTTCGATTCACCTCATAGAGCCGCTTGTCCCCGCTGCGCGTAAACAATTCGACATGACAGAGCGCATGATCTTTTTGAGTCGAGAGTAGCCGCTCAATCTCCTGTTTGTTCTCAGCGCTTTCCGACGCGATTTCAAAGAGGAGCTTTTCAATTGGAATTCCGGTAAAATTCTCGCGCGAATAGCCCAGTTCCCTGCTGAATGCTTCGTTGAGATAGGCGATTCGCCCCGCGTTGTCCGTAATGTACACGACATCCGTCGTGAGATTAACAAGTCGGCTGAAGCGTTCCTGCGATTGTCTAAGTTCGGCCGTGCGCTCCGTAACCCTTACCTCAAGCTCATCGGTACGCTGTTTCAGTTCACGGCGATACTCATGACTTTCTATCTGCATCGCCGCATGACGAAGCAGGAGTTCGATCGGTTCCGTAGTTTGATTTGACGCGCTGTAACCCGCCACAGGGCGATCTGCCGAGAGAAAGCCCAGGACGGATCCGTCGTACCGCTCAATTGGAAGGATGAGTAAGCGGTGCAGCTCGCCGCTGCTTGGCGGCGACACTTGCTCGATGCCGCCTCCGACAACACGGCGTGTGGTCTCCGGCTGAAGCGGCATCATCGGCTCGCCACGCAAGTCAGACAATAGTCGCGTTCCGGAAAGCGAATCATGCTCCGCCGCGTGACTGATTCTGTATCGCTTATCGCCCAGGACCACCGCCGCTCGCTCAAACCAACCGGCTTCGACGATGGACTTGCATAAGAACACAAGCAACTCGTCGAGTGATTCAATTCTTCCAAGCTGGGAGCTGACGCTGAAGAGTTGTGACAAGGCTCGGCGCGATCGTTCCGCCTCGTCGGTTCTCTGTGCTACGGCGTCTTCAAGCGAGAGATTTCTTGCTTCAAGCCTTTTTAGGTACTCGCGGTTTTCCGATTTAAGGCGCGCGGATTCAGCTCCGCGCGTTGCGTCATGAACCACCTCACCCAGCGCAGAGAATGGTTTCCTTAAGAATGCGAAGACCTGTTCGTCAAATCCTTTGAGCAGATCCTCCATGTCAGCCTTCCCGCTCATCAAGAGAATCGCGCAATCAGGCGCGATTTCCTTCACACGCGAGACGAGATCATGCCCACTCAACCGCCCTGCGAGGTGAATATCCAGCAGCGCCGCATCGCAGATCGGGACATTCGGTAACGCAAGTGCCTCTTCACCACTGCCTGCGACAACGCAATGCCAACCGTGTTCCGCGAAGTAGCTCTCAAGCAGCTCGCGAACATGGGCCTCGTCGTCAACAATCAGTACGGTGTAAGGCAGCTTGCTCAACTCAATTTCTTGTAGTGTCGTGATATGATGTTTGCGGCCTCGCCAATATCCGAGTCCGTGATGTGTAAATTCGTTACGAGCCTGACACAGCGCGAGTGCATCGAAAAGAAGCGCAAGCCTTCACGTTCGCACTCTTCCACCAAGCGGTCTGCATCCACGTGCGAATTGGTCCAGCCGAACATGATGATGTTGGTCTTCACTTCGTGCGTGATTTCTGCGTCAGGCAGTGAGCCAATCGCTTGCGCAAGCAAAGAGGCTCTTCGGTGATCCTCCGCAAGTCTCGCGCGATTGTTCTGTAGAGCGAACAGCGCGCCTGCAGCGATAATGCCCGCCTGCCTCATTGAGCCGCCCCATACGGATCGAAGTCGCCGAGCCTTTGCAATAATTTCGCGCGTCGCGCATATCGCGCTTCCCACCGGCGCGCCAAGCCCCTTCGAGAAGCAAACACTTATCGTATCCGCGCACGCCGCGAAGTCGCGCTCCGGAATGCCCGTTGCAACGGAAGCATTCCAAAGCCGCGCGCCGTCCATGTGCATCTTCAAGCCTCGCGCATGAACTTCGATTGACAACTCCCTGAGTTCATCGAGTGGATAGACTGTGCCGCCCGCGCTGTTGTGTGTGTTCTCGACGCAAACCAGTGTTTGCGGCGTGCTTCGATGCTGCGAAGCGGAGAGTTGCTCACGCACCTGATCGAGAGGCAGTCTCCCGCTCGCATCGCGGATCGTTCGCAACTGCAAACCTGAGTGCCTTGCTGCCGCGCCGTTCTCGTGATCAATAATGTGGGCGTGCTCGTGCAAGAGTATCTCGTCGCCGTGGGTTGTAAGCGAAGCAAGCGCGACCTGATTCGCCATGGTCCCAGACGGCACGAAAACCGCGTCCTCTTTTCCCAACATCTCGGCGACGGATTTCTCCAGGAGCTTCACAGTCGGATCTTCACCGAAGACATCGTCCCCAACGGACGCTTCGGCCATGACTCGGCGCATCTCCACCGACGGTTTGGTCACCGTGTCCGAGCGCAGGTCTATAGTTAGTGGCATGTCATATCCTTCTTCGTAGATGGACTATAGCAAATGCCAAGCCTCATTTCATCCTGAGACAAGGAAGTTGCGGTCACGAAACAGGGACCCATTCGCGCGAATAGGTCCCTGTTGTTTAGAGAAATGCAAAGTTAAAGTAACAGGTGAAAGTTGCGCAATCAAAACCCTCGCAACTTGGATTCACCATCGTGTTTTCAGTAGGCAGAAACTGAGGTCTCGGCGCCGATGAACTCGGCAATTCTCACCACCAGTTTGTCAATGCCCTGCGCCACTTCCGAGACGCGCACGGAGTACATGAACGCGGGAGTCGAGACGATCTTATGTTGCTCGTCCACAACCATTTCGGTCACGGGGCAGACGACGTGCTTAGAGCCGAATGCCTCGAGTGCATTTGATGCGTTGCCTTCCGCGCCAACCGTGAGCTTAGGATGCACGGACTTACCCTTCAATGCGCGCGCCAATACGACCGGCGAAATGCAGATCACACCCAGCGGTTTGCCTGCCTCCACGACTTTCGTCATGAAGCTCTCGACAAGAGGATGAATCGAGCAGTCCTCTCCTTTCACGGCGAAGTCACAATAGTTTTTCGCAGCGCCGAATCCGCCCGGAAATATCACTGCGTCGAGTTTGGAAATCCACGACTCATCAAGTGGTTCGATCTTGCCGCGAGCGATACGCGCGGCCTCCACGAGCACGTTGCGCGTTTCGTTCGTCGGTTCGCCCTTCAAGTGATTGACCACGTGCATCTGGGGAACGTCCGGTGCGAGGCATTGGTAGGCAATTCCCCGTCTGTCAAGCGACAAAAGCGTGAACACCGATTCGTAGATTTCCGCTCCGTCGAGATAGCCGCATCCCGCAAGCACAACGCCGACCTTTTTCATAGCGCCTCTCCTCGAGAGACTCTTAGAGCTTCGTGGCCTGAATGATACCGCGCACGGCTTCAGCGGAGTTGTCAAACAGCTTGCGCTCGTCGTCGGTCAGCGGAATTTCCAGAACTTTTTCCACGCCTTTGCGCCCGATCACGGTCGGCACGCCCATGTAGATATCCTTCTCGCCGAACTCGCCCTTCAGCCAAACCGCGCAGGGAAGCACGCGCTTCTGATCGAGAATAATGGATTCGACCATTTCAACCGCAGCATACGCCGGAGCATAATACGCTGATCCGGTCTTCAAATATTTGACAATTTCCGCGCCGCCGTTTGCAGTGCGCTGTACAATCGCGTCCAAACGATCTTTGGAAATCAGGCTCGTCAAAGGAACGCCGCCGACGGTTGTCAGTCGCGGGATCGGAACCATCGTGTCGCCGTGTCCGCCCAACACAACTGCGGCAATGTCCTTCACTGAAACGCCAAGTTCCATCGAGATGAACGTGCGATAGCGCGCCGTATCGAGAATTCCGGCCATACCGAACACGCGGTGAGAAGGGAAACCCGAAATCTTCATCGCCGCATAGCACATCGCGTCGAGCGGATTGGAAACCACGATGATGATCGCATTGGGCGAGGCTTTTGCCGCTTCGCCGATTGCAGAGCGCATGATTTCCACGTTGGTCGCAAGCAGATCGTCGCGCGACATTCCCGGTGTGCGCGGCTTGCCGGCCGTCATGACGATAATGTCTGAATTCGCCGTGTCGGCGTAGTCATTAGCGCCGATCACCGAGGAACTCGAACCACCCACCGGAGTTGCTTCGCGCATGTCAAGCGCCTTACCCTGCGGAATGCCCTCGACGATATCAAGCAGAACGATTTCCCTACAGATATTCTTGTCGGATAGAATGAATGCGCAGGTGGCTCCGACGTTGCCGCCGCCGATTACGGTAACTTTCATGACGGGTGGATGTGAGTTTGAAATGAGGGTGAGGGTGATAAAAAAAACAGAGCGCGACTTCGCCGTGAAGCCGCGCTCGGGAATACGAAGTGAAAACTGCCGCCCGGGCGCGGCGAATTACGCAGTCTCGGGAAGAATGTGGACGAACTTGCGATTCGAGCGGCCGCCGTCTTTGAACTGAACGACGCCCTCCATCTTGGCAAACAGCGTGTGATCGCGGCCCATACCGACGTTGTTACCGGCATGAATACGCGTGCCGCGCTGGCGCACGAGAATTTCACCCGCGTTTACGGTTTGGCCTGCGTAACGCTTGACGCCCAGCATCTTAGGCTGGCTGTCGCGACCGTTACGAGTTGAACCTTGTCCTTTTTTGTGTGCCATTGTTGTGCTCGCTTCGTCGCTTAGCCTTCAATCTTCTCAATGTGCAGCAAGGTATACCACTGCTTGTGGCCCTTCATCTTCTTGTACTCGGTGCGCTTCTTCTTGCGAAACACAATGATCTTCGGATGACGCCCGTGCTCAAGGACCTTGGCCAGCACACGCGCGTTGACGCGCGGCGAACCGATCTTGATTTCCGTGCCCGTGTTCAAGAGCAGAATGTCATCGAGCACGACGGCGTCGCCGGGCTGGACATCCTTGCGGTATTGAACCTTGATTTTGTCGTCCGGCTGCACCTTGATCTGGTGTCCGGAGAGATTACATATCGCGTACATGTCGGCCAGATTTCTGAATTAGACACCAAATATAGCAATTCCTTGACTTTCTGTCAAGTCCGGGCCAGACTCAATGGGGTCGGGAATCGTATTCCTGGGTCACTTCCCGCTTCTGCTTCCAACTGTAACCCTTGAATTCATCTATCTTTAACGTTTCATCCGGCTCCAACCTGATATACAGCAACGCGTCCCACATAATTCTCCGGAGGTGTGATCGGAGGCCCTGCGTGATGTATTCCACGATCACGGGATGAGCCTTGATGGTCAGCCCCATTTCGCCGGTCTTCGCCCGGAAGCGGCGTACCCAGGAATGCAGCCTCGTTACGACCGTTTCCTTGGACTCCACCAGCCCGGAACCCCCGCAAGTCGGACACGGCTCGTTGAAAGCGTGAACCAGCGACGACTTCGTGCGTTGCCGAGTCATCTCCATGATCCCGAATTGGCTGATCGGCGCCATGTCCCACTTCGCTCGGTCGTCAGACATCGCCTGATGCATCGCATCGTAGAGTTTCTTGCGATTCTTCTCATCATACATATCAATGAAGTCAATGATGATAATCCCGCCCAAATCGCGCAAGCGAATCTGCCGCGCGATTTCCTTGCACGCCTTCAGATTCACGCGCAAGTTGTTCTCGTCCTGATCTTCTTTGCCGACGAATCTTCCGGAGTTCACGTCAACGGTGACGACCGCTTCCGTCTGCTCAATGATCAAATAGCTGCCTCCCCCGAACCACACTTTGCGCGAAAGACCCTTCTCGATTTCCTGCTCGATATTGTGAAGATCGAAAACCGGCCCCGGACCTGCATGAAAGTGGATTCGACTCAGCAAGGGCGACGCAACCGATCTCACGTAGGCGCGAATCTCGCGATACAACTTCTTGTCGTCAATCACAACCCGCTCGATATCCGGCCCGAACAGATCGCGAATAATGCTCGAAGTGAGCGGCGCTTCTTTGTGCAGTCGCGCCGGAGCTTTCGTCGTTTCGATTCTCGCTTCGATCATTCTCCACAGACGCAGCAGCATATTCAAGTCGTGATGCACCTCGTCGTCGGTCTTGCCCTCACCGATCGTACGGCAAATCAATCCGAAACCGTCAGGACGAATCTGCTTAAGAATACTCTTCAGTCGCTTGCGCTCCTTGAAATCAGGAATCCTCTTCGACACCCCGACCAGATTGTCGCCGGGCACCAGAACAAGAAACCTCCCCGGAAGCGAAATCTGAGAACTCAAGCGCGGCCCTTTCGTCCCAAGAGGCTCTTTAATGATCTGCACCAGAATTTCCTGACCCTGCTTCATTTCCGCGCGCGGCTTCCACGCTCTCTTTCTTCCCTCTCGCTTCTCCGGCTGCGCGACTTCGTCCATCTCCGTCCCCTCGGCCATGTCCACTGCGCTCTGAAAAAGGTCGGAAAAATGTATGAAGCCGTCCATCTCCCAACCGATGTCCAAGAAAGCGGCCTGCATTCCCGGCATTATGCGCCGCACCGTTGCTTTGTAGATATCGCCGACGTTTCTTTCCGCGTCGGGAAACTCTACAAAAAGATTCACAAGGCTTCCGTCCTCGACCAGCGCTATGCGCGTCTCCGTCGTGGACGAATTGATGATCAATTCTCTTTTCACAATCTTGCTTTCTGAAAAACTCCTGTTAACGCGATGCGTTTTCACGCCCGCGACTAAAATAGACTTAAGAGCGAAACATGGAGCTGACCGGACAGCGCGCTCGTGCCCGAAGCAACTCCATAATCAATGCCCCAAATACCGATCCCCGTCTCCAATCTCATACCCGCGCCGTACGAAGTGGGAAGTATCTGTTCCGAAACAGACTCGCCTGTCGCATTTCGCGTTTGACGATACACTTCACCCGCGTCGTAGAACATCGCAAATCGAGATGCGCTTCCCAGCCAGTACCGCAATTCGACGCTTGCGCTTCCCACGCGTGATCCGGCAAACTGCTCTTCGCGATAGCCTCGCAGCGATCTCGCTCCGCCCAACTTGATCAAATCCGCAAACGGGATTGCGGGTTCATCGGACTCAATAATCCGCGCGCGACCGCTCAAATTGAGCAACCAATTTCCCAGAAGCTCCGACGCGTATTCCAGCTCCGCCGACGCTCGTTGTTGCGTGAAATTCGTCCGCTCGCTTCCAAGAGGCGGCGTTCCCGTTGCGCGGTCGCCATGAGCAGCCCACGTTTCAAACCGCACTCCGCTGCGCGGATTCGTGCGATGATCGCGCGTGTCCACTCGAACTCCGGTCTCATACAGAGTGGTGCGATTTTCCGTCACACTCAATTGAACGGCCCGCACCGAATCAACAAGAAATTCCTCTCTCGCAATTCCACCCCATACTTCGAGATTCGGCAACAGCGGCGCCGCGATCTGAGCGCCATGACTGCGCGTAACATAGAGCGTGTCTTCAACTCGCTGACTGAAACTCAGGTCCAATGCGAGCGGACTTCCCAATAGCCAAGGCTCGCGCCACGCCAAGGACAGTTCCTGTACGCTTTTCGCCGGACGTTTCCACGCGAGTCGTCCGCGTCTGCCGGCTCCGAATAAGTTGAGAAACTGCAAGTCCGCGAGACCGGTAATCGTCTCGTTGCCGCCGCTCGCGTCGGGAGTCAGTCCGGCGGCAATATCTATGCGTGAGAGTCTGCTCTCCTGAACGCGAAAAAAGAGCCCGGTCTTTCCTTCGTCATTCACCACGATAGACGGCGCATCAACGCTCTTCAAATACTGTAGCCGCTGCAACCTCCGTCGAGCCGATTCAACTCTCGATTCCGAATAGGCGGTGCGCAGCCTGAGTCGTGTTTCGCGCGCAAGCGAGGATGCTCGCGAAATCACGTTGCCGCCGAACTCGACAAATTCGAGTGACACGCGCGGCCCGGACTGTATCTTCATCCACGGAGCAACACGCTTCCCGTCATAATCAATTGCCAAAGAGTCGGTCGTTATCGCCGCATACGGATGTCCGTTCTCCTGAAACCACTCAAGAAGGAGCTGCGCGGAATCCGTTATCTTCCTAAACTCAAATTCAACTCCGTCCCGCAAAGGAAGCCGTTCGAAAACGCCTTGCGCAATGACAATTGAGTCGCCAAGCCATCTCGTGTCGTCGCATCGAAATGTTCCACCGGTGCTGACGATCAGCGTGTCATGAGTGAAGTCTGCCATCGCGGCGAAAAAGCCGCGTGCGATCAGGCTATCCACCACGCGCGAGCGGAACTCCAAAGATTCCGTCGAGTCTCCTCCCCACTCCAAAATCTCCTCCGTGCGAAACTCCGAACGCTCGGCTAACCTCACTTCACGGCACTCTCCGGCGTCGCACAGTACGGCGTTCAATAAGATGAGTAACGAGAGGAGTCGCTGCTTCATCAGAACGTCGCCCTCGCTTCCACTCTGCCGGTGTGAAAAGTTCGCTCGCCGGAATCTTGACGACCCGTGTAGTTCAGGCTTCCTGAAAAATTCTGGGAGAATGCGAAGGACACGCGCGCGGACCAACGCAAATTCTCGCCTCGATTCGCTCCGCTCGAAAGTGAGAACGGAAGAAATTCGCGATTTGACGTGACGTGAGTCCACGCAAAATCAACGTCCGCTCTCCCCTTCTGAAATCTCGAATACGCCGCACGCGGTTTGATTTCACGTAAGCTTGCTTGAGTCGCGCTACGATCATCCGATCCCTCCGTTGCGCTGACAAAGAGTCCGGCTTCCCACCCCTCGTCATTCGACCACAGCACGTCTTGCGAGAGCTTCAAGA
>JADLDM010000164.1 GCA_020846695.1 bacterium
CGACTATCAGCCCGAGGGTCTTACCCGCCCGAACAATGGCGACGCGATTGCGATCATTGGCGGTTTGATGACTCATGGTGAGCCGCCTCTTGTTGTGGTGTTCATCTTGAACGGCGCTGAGTGGCGTCCGATGCCGAATCCCGCAGGCGGTGGCGATGGCTATCATGGTGGTGACGGCGGCGGTCGTGCCGAGGGTTACGGTTGCGACAGCGACTTGACGTGGGTCGAACTAAGCGGTGTTGTGACTGAAGTGACGATCTATAACCGATTTGTCTACCTCGCGATTGACAACGACAACGACAACGTTTCGGACTACGTGATTGACTTCGGTGACAACTACAGTCCCAATAGCGCGATCATCCCGAACGTTGGCGACAACGTGGATGTTATCGGCGGTCTTCTTGGCTGCACGGCTAATCAGGACAATGCTCCGTTCTGGGTTGTGGTGTATGAAGTGAATGCCGAGTTCTGGCGTGAACCGGGCGACACGGAAGGCTTGACTCCGATTACGGGAAGCGCTGTGAATCCTGAGCCAACTCCGGTTCCTGTTACGCACCTTGTCGCAATGAACTATCCGAATCCTTTCAACCCGACGACGACCATTTCGTTTGCCACTCCCATTTCCGGATTGGTCAAGGTGTCGGTGTTTGATATTCTCGGTCGTGAAGTGACGACCTTGGTGAATGAAAATCTGACGGTGGGCAATTACACGGCGACGTGGAATGCGGTTTCGATGCCGTCGGGAATGTACCTCTACCGCGTGTCGGTAAATGATCAGCAGATCACAAACCGGATGCTGCTTCTGAAGTAGTGTTCGTGGTCCCGGCTCCCGATGCAACCTCCCCTTGCATCACCTAAGAGAAGCCCTCGGCGCAAGCCGGGGGTTTCTCGATGAAAGAAGAAGGGGCGGCCACGTGTGCCGCCCCTTGAAGTGAACCGGATTCTCTTCCCCTCTTAGAAGAATATCCCCCACAAAACGAAGACCGTAACAACGAGTGCGACGGACAAGATGACGTTGCGACGATGCGCACGCGGCTCTTCGTGAGCAACTGCGAGGCTTCCGCGGTAGACAAGACCTTCGATTTTCGCCATGCTGGGTGCGGCGCTCATCAGACTCACGGCGACCAGAACGAGTGAGCAGAGGATGAAGAGGAAGACGGCGAAGTGCAGGAAGTTGATTTCGACCATCCAGCGCATGAATCCGGGATCGAGCGGCGATTGTTTGTGCATCAACTCAAAGATCAGACGAGCAGCGCCCGCGACTAACCCTGTGAGCAGCGCAGCGATGGAGCCTTTCCCGTTCGCGCGCGGCCAGAAGACTCCGAAGAGGAATACGGCGGCAATGGGCGGGCTTATGTAGGCTTGCACGCTTTGCAGATAGACGTAAAGTTGCGCGGAGATGTGGCGGATGAAGGGAACCCAGAGAATTCCCAAAAGCACGAGAACTCCGGTGGAGATTCTGCCGACCGTGACCAAAGTTTTGTCGTCGGCATTCGGCTTGAGCTTCTTGTAAACGTCAATGGTGAAGAGAGTGGACGCGCTGTTGAAGCAAGCGGCAAGCGAAGACATGAGCGCGGCGAGCAGACTTGCGATGACGATTCCCTTGACACCGGAGGGGAGCAATCTCGAAACTAATGCGGGATAGGCTTGATCACCGGAGACGTCGGGATAGAGCGCGTGCGCAATGACGCCGGGCAGAACGAGAATAAAGACGGGTAGAATTTTCAGGAAGCCAGAGAAGATCGTTCCCGCGCGCGCATCTGAGATTCCTTTCGCGCTCAGGACTCTCTGCACGATGTATTGATCCGTGCACCAATACCAGATTCCTAAAATAGGCGCGCCGAAGACGATTCCGGTCCACGGGAAATTCGGATCGGACATCGGCTTGAACATGCTGAAATAGTCGGCGGGGACTTTTGCTTGCAAGCCGCTCCAGCCGCCGACTTCCACCAATCCGAGGATTGTTAAGAGCGCTGCACCGCCGATCAAGACAAAAGTCTGCATCAACTCGGTGTAGATTACCGCAGTGAGGCCGCCGACGATGGTGTAGATTCCGGTGGCTACGGTCAGCGCGATTGCTGAGGTGTACATATCCCAACCGAGCAGCTGATTGAGCAGAAGCGACCCGGCGAAGAGTGTGACGGAGACTTTGGTTAGGACGTAAGCGGTGATGGAGACGGTGGTGAGATACCATCGGCTCTTTGCGTCGTAGCGCCGTTCGAGAAATTCCGGCATGGTGAAGACGCCGGATTTGATGTAGAACGGCACGAACACCCAACCCAGTACGAGCACAATCAAACAGGCAAGCCACTCGAAATGTCCGACGGCAAGACCGCTTGCCGCGCCGGAGCCCGCGAGTCCAACGAAGTGCTCACTTGAGATGTTGGTGGCGAACAGCGACGCGCCGATGGCGAACCAGCCGATGTTCCGTCCTGCGAGAAAATACTCAGTCGAGGATTTCTTCTTGCGTGAGACATAGAATCCGATGCCGAACACCGCGACGAAATAGAGCGCGAGGATAATCAGATCAAATGTGGAAAGCTGCATGGTGGGACTCCGTGACTTCTATTCCTGATTGTTCGCCGGGATGTCGTAGGCTGAAAAGGACCGAAACTGCAACTCTGAATCTACCACAATTTCGAGAAGTTGTCGCTGCTCATCAAACCGAACCCGTGGATCGCCGACCTGAAGCTGCTCGTCGTTGATGCTGTAAGCGGGAATCCTCGCATTGCGCGGGTCGCTACTAACGGTTAGCGGCGGGAGATAGCCGTGAATACGAACTCTCAACTTTCTGTCCGGCGCACTCCTGCTTTCATCACGCAAAGTGCGGCTAAAGCGAGTGCTGGCACCGTTCGTTCCCCAAGCGTATTCTGCCTTCCTACCATCCTCTTCTCGCAGAGAGAAATGCGTGAATGGCGACTCGTAGATGTTCGACATGCCGAACACATCTACTATCAGTTCCTTCAGTGGTCGCTCATCCGTGTATTCCTGAACATCTCTGCGGAAGATGATTGCTCCGTTGCGCACAAACATGGGAAGTCTATCGAGCGGCGCATCTACGACGATTTCCTGCTTACCTGAATAGACTTTCTCTGTGTTCCAATCAAGCCAAGTGCCTTCGGGAAGATAGACTTTTTGTGTGTATTGGCCCGGTTTGGTGACCGGTGCAATCAGCAAGTCGGGTCCGACAAAGAACTGATGCTGATAAGCCCAGTCGTAGCACTTTGGATCGTTCTGGTCATTGTAGAAGAGTGGGCGAAGAATCGGCTCGCCGGTTTCGCTTGCGTCGTAGAAGAGAGAATAGAGATAGGGCAGGAACTCGTATCTCATCGAGATATATTTCTTGGCAATCGCTTCGACTTCTTCACCAAATGACCATGGCTCTTGATCTGGAGAATTGGCGTGCGTGTGCGTGCGGCAGAGAGGCGAAAACGCTCCGACCTGAATCCAGCGCGCATAGAGTTCCGGTGACGGTGTGCCGATGAACCCTCCGATATCTGTTCCAATGAAGGGCTGACCTGAGAGACTCATCGAAAGCATCATGCGAATCCCAAGTTCCAGATGCTCCCATGATGCGACATTGTCGCCCGTCCATGCTGCAGCGTAGCGCTGCGTTCCGACAAATCCCGCGCGCGTGAGAATGAAAGGTCGTTCATCAGGATAGGCTTCGCGCAAATTTTCATAGGTTGCGCGCGCCATCTGAAGTCCGTAGAGATTGTGCATCTTCTTGTGAGAGGAGATTCTACCGTTGTCATCGAATACGGATTCAAGCGGAAACGCTTGCCCCCAGCACGCGGGTTCATTCATGTCATTCCAGAATCCGCGCACACCGACCTTTCTCCAATCCGCCACATGCTTGCCCCACCACTTGCGCGTGGAAAGTTTGGAGTAGTCCGGGAAATAGGACGGCCCCGGCCAGACTTCTCCGATGTGAACATTTCCGTCGGGCATCTTGACGAAGTGATCCTGTTTGAGACCTTCTTGCGCCATGAAGTAGTTGGAATCTACTTTCACGCCCGGATCAACAATCGTAACAATCTTGAATCCGTCCTTCTCTAAATCGCTCATCATTTTCGCGGGCTGGGGAAATCTCACTTTGTCCCACGTGAAGACGCGATAGCCGTCCATGTGATGAATGTCGAGATAAATCGCATCGCAAGGGATGTCCTTCTCGCGGAAAGTCTGCGCAAGTCTGCGCACTTCAGAATCAGGATAGTAGCTCCATCGGCACTGCTGATAGCCTAATGCCCACAGCGGCGGGAGCGGCATTTTGCCCGTCAAATCTGAGAATCGCCTTACGACAGCGGGAATACTCGGCCCGGCGATAACAAAATAGTCGAGCGCGCCGCCTTCAGAAGAAAACGAAGTGTATCTCAGGTTGCCTGCACGAAAATTGAATTTGGAGCGATACGAGTTATTGAGAAATACACCGTAGGCAATGGAGTCGCGAAGTCCAATGTAGAAGGGGACGGATTGATAGAGCGGATCAGTGTCGTTGGTGTAGGCGGGAATATCGCTGTTCCACATCTGCCATTCGCGTCCGCGCTTGTCGAGTCCGCCGCCTTTTAGTCCCAAGCCAAAGAATTTCTCGGGTTCATAGGATTCCTTCCATGTCTTGACTTCATTCCCATCCCACGCATGGCCCAAGCCCGCATCGTCGCGCTGGAGAAGATGACCCTTTGCATCGAGCAGCGTGATTTGAAGTGGCGATTTCAGAATTCTTGCGGTTAACTCGGACGTGTTCAGTGTGAGCGCGGACTCGGTTTCCTCGCGTTGCAGCTCTACGATTTCATGAGGCGTTGCGACGACGGCCTCCGTTAGCAACTCCTCTTCGATGTCTTGACGGTGTAAAGTGACTCTCAGAAGCGAGGGACTCCAGAAGGCGAGTTCCAGCGTGGCGGGTTGGTCGAAGTGCAGAATGACGCCGTTGCCCGTTGCCTGAACCGAGCGCACCGGCCC
>JADLDM010000165.1 GCA_020846695.1 bacterium
GTGTGCGCGACGATCTACCGCCAACAAGGACGCGTCGCTCTTGCACGACATCTATCTCTATCGCTTCTCCGACAAGGAGACGATTCGGCTGTCCAAAGGACTTCGTGCCGAGTCGGTTGACGTTAGCCCGGATGGCAAGCTCTTCGTATTGACCATTAATGAGGCAGGCAGGCGTGACCTTGCGATTGCAGCGACGCCGGAACTGACGAAGAAGAGGATCGCGACGATTGAAGTTGAGGACGTTCTGATGCGTCTGCCCTCGCTTCCACATGAACAGTATTACCTGCCGCGCTGGAGTCCTGATGGCACACGCGTCGCCGTGTCGCGGCACCGCGAAGAGGGCCGATGCGTGCGCATATTCATGTATGACTCAGCAACGCATTTGCTGACTCTCGAAAGGGAGTTCTCCGGCAACGGCGCCGAATTGCGTGATCCTTCTTGGAGTGCAGACGGGAGATCGCTCCATGTATCTTACGACGAATCCGGTATTGCGAATATCTACAGTCTTGATGTGGAAAGCGGGGAATTGACTCGACTCACTTGTGTACTGGGGAGCGCGTTCTATCCTGAGATGCGCGGCAACGCGCTGGCCTTTTCCGAGTTCTGCGAGAACGGATTCCGAATTTGCACGCTTCAGGATGCGCAGCCGATTCGGATTCCGACAAGTTCACTTGACGGCGGCGAGGGCTCCGATTATCTTGCGTCAATTCCTAATTCGGACTTCTCGTTCGAGGCGAAGAGTTATGAGGCCGCGCCGTACAAACCTACCTTCGAATCGCTCTATTGGTTTCCGCGAATCGCGTTTGACTACGGCACGTTTAAGCCCGGAGCATACTTAATGCTCAATGACGTGCTCGACAAACTCACGTTCATCGGCGGAGCGGCCGTCAATTCGGATCGTGAGTACGACCTTTACGGGCTTGCCGAGTATCATGCATTCTATCCGACGATCTTCGCGGAGTATTTCAATATTCAGAGAAGACTGAGTTCCTTCTTTCCTGACTCGACGAGAATCATCGGTGAGGAGGAACGGAATGGACTGCTCTACCCGCTCTTTGATCAGTATCGTATCAGGTTCCGCTACAATTTGAATGAAGTCAGTGTCGGGCTCGGTATTCCCTTGAGCGCAACGAGTAATTTGAAGACTCGCGGGACCTACGACCAGTACGTCGCGCACAATCGCTTCGATGACGAGTCCAGCGTGAGCCTGTCCTATTTCAAGGGCTGGTCATGGAAGACCGGCTACTACTTTGATAAGCGACGTCCGGGGCTCTTGACCGATATCAGCCCGTCTTCCGGTTATCGTGGTTTTCTCGAATACACGCGCGCAAATCACAAGTTCATCAAGGACATTGAAATCGGCGGCGATGCGATCGGACTCCGCGAAATCTATGATCCGAATAATTACGGATTGATCGAAGGGGGCATTGAGAAGTATTTCGCTTCGCCTATCAAGTCGCATTCGATGGAGCTTCGCTTGCGCGGCGGCTTCATTGATGACGTCGTTGATCCCTTCTTCTATCAATATGCCGGCGGTCTTCCCGGAATGCGCGGCTATTCCTTTTACAGCTTGGGCGGCACGCGCACGGCGGTCGGATCGCTTGCATACAGATTCCCAATCGTGAAACGTACCGCAACTTCTCTTTGGCCGCTCTCCTTGAATCGAGTCTACGGCTCGCTCTTCAGCGATGTGGGCGATGCTTGGGTTGGAGATTACGAAGACCGGACGCCCAAAACAGATATTGGCGCAGGGCTTAGATTGCAGATGCACTCCTTCTACGCATACCCGACGGCGCTTAGCTTTGACGTGGCCTACGGGCTCGATGAATTTAGTGTCGTTGAGGACGGCGTCACGACAGGATACGGACATGAGTTGCGATACTATCTGACGATACTCTTTGATTTCTATACACCGATAATCCCGCCTGCGCGGCACCCTGCAACCTGCAAGTGCCCGGGCTGCACGTCTCGAAACTAATAACTTCATATACGGAGGAAACATGTCCTTCAGCAAGACAGTAACAAGCTCGATTCTGCTCCTGGCTATCGCCATGCTCGCCTGGCCCGCTCACGCGCGTGAGTGGACGGTCTCGCCGCATCGTGCGCAGTTCGCGTCATCCGACGGATTCCAGCAAGCGCCCGCCGATGAGACGACGGCTCCCGTCGTGACGGGGAAGAAAAACATCGGACGAGGAATCATGTTCTCGCTCATTGTGCCGGGAACCGGGCAATTGTATGCAGGTTCGTGGCTGCGAGCGATTCCGTGGTTTGCAATTGAGGTTGCAGGATGGGCGATGTTCGCGAAATATCACGGCGACGGAAACGACAAGACGGATGAATATGAGAAGTACGCAGGCCCATGGAAGAATAATGATTCGGACGCCGGAAATTTCAACTACGACGCCTACATGCTTCGCGAATATCAAATCTCGCAGGACTTGACCTACAATACCACGCTTTATGACGGGGATCTTTCCGAGTGGATTGAAGAGAACTGGGATCTTCGCCAGAACTTCCTCGATCCACCGTTCGGGCATGACATCAATACAAACGACGTCCAGCAATATTACGAAATGATCGGCAAGTACTATGATCAGTTCGGATTCGGGTGGGTAGACACTTACGATCCTGCGGCGAACCTGCAAGATCCGAACGTGGGCCACATTTGGGGTCCGTCTTTCGGTAACGACGATATCGCGACAATCAAATTCGATGGCAGCAGCGCGCTGTTTAGCACCTATGTTGACATGCGCGGTGAAGCGAACGACCTGCTTGAAACTGGCAATGTCATGATGGAAATTGTGATGATCAATCACATTCTATCTGCACTGGACGCAGCGCTCACCGTCAGGAGCCACAACAAGAAATTGCAGTCCACTCTCGGATCGCTCGAATTGCAGTACGATATCAAGAATCATAACGGCGCAATGGCGCGCACGATGACGCTCGGCATTCCGGTGCCGTCGCTCCTAAGGTGATTCGCGCAAACAGACACATTTCCGTCTTCATCGCCCTTCTGCTATGCGCAGGCTATGCCGATGCGCAAGGAAAGGGGAAGGCCGCCTTCTTGAAATCACTCGTGATTCCTGGTTGGGGACAGTATGAACTTGATCGTCCGAGACATGCGCTGGCATTCTTCGCGACGGACTTGCTGCTCGTCGGAACGGCGCTGGGATTGAATCACTACGGCCAATCCGTGCGCGAAGACTACATTGCCTTCGCGGCAGAACATGCCGGAGTAGTCGGCGGACATGAGAAAGACTTCTATGCGGACGTCGGCAATTGGATGAACGTCTACGACTACAACGACCAGCGGTTAGCGGACCGAAACTACTCCGCGCTCTATGACACGGAAAGCGAGTATTGGTATTGGGATTCTGACCACAATCGCGCAAGCATGGACGAAATGCGTGTCAAATCCGAACGCGCGTTGAATCGTGTGGTGTACGCGGTCGCGTTGGTAGGTGTGAATCACCTTGTGAGCGCGTTTCATGCAGGTAGACTGCAGAAGGCGCAGACGAAACTGCACGGCGGCATCGAGACCACGCAAAAGAAGCCGGTAAATCTGACTCTTGGTCCCGATTTGGGACGCAGTGGGCTTGGACTGAGTTTGACGGCAAGATGGTAGGTGAATGATGGATCGCGTCTTGATAACTGGCGCATCCGGATTTCTTGGATCGCATCTTGGCGTTCACCTCGCGAATTCTGGTCATGAGGTTCTTGGTTTCTTTCATACGAATACAATACCTCTTCCTTTCAGAAGTCTGAAAGGAGACGTTTCAGATCGGGAAGCCTTACTGAAGCGTGCTGAAGAGTTCCACCCGACTGCAATCGTGCACGCCGCCGCGCTCTCGCGAGTCATTGATTGCGAAAGAGAGCCGGAGCTTGCAAGGCGAGTCAATATTCTGGGCACGACGAATGTCGCCGAGGTCGCGCGCTCATGCAAAGCATATCTCATATTGCTATCCACAGATCAGGTCTTTGACGGACACCGCGCGCTTCGCAAAGAGGGAGAGGCGCCTTGCCCTACACATGAATATGGCCGATGCAAAGCTGAGGCGGAGCGACTCGCAATGGCTGTCCCTGATTCACTTGTTCTACGGAGCAATAACATTGTCGGCAGGAGCTTCGGGTGGGGAAGCAGTTTCACAGACGGTATTCTTGCAAAGCTTGTCCGCGGAGAAACCGCGAAACTCTTCACTGATCAATTCAGATCGCCAATTCATGTAAAGACGATGGCTGAGGTGATTCATCGTTGCATAGCCGAACGTAAGAGCGGCGTCCTGCACGCGGGGGGGCCGGAGCGAATGAGTCGCTTCGAGACGGGGCTTGCGCTGGCACGCGCGTACGGGTATCCTGAGTCCTCGATTCTGTCCGAGAGTATGACGTCACATCCACAACAAGCGCTTCTGCATCGTGACGGCAGCTTTGATACGTCGCTATTGCGCAGCAATTGGGCCGATCTCGGAAGCGAGAAGATTGCCGCAGGTCTTCAACACGATGCACTTGAGGGGGTGCGATGAGTGATCCGGACAAGTGGACGCTCATGAGATTGAATCGTGGCGATGAGCTTCCCGTTGCACTTGTGAAGCTTGCTGCATCATACGGCTGGAAGTCAGGCGCGATATCCGCAATCGGTGCAGTCTCTGATTTGGCGCTCGCTTACTATGATCTACCCACGAAGAGCTACTTGTCCCATGAGGTGGCGGGAATCGTGGAAGTTGTGTCTATGACCGGCAATCTCTGTATAGTTGACGAGGCTCCGTTTTGGCACATTCACATCGTGGTTGCAGACTCACATGGAGAGTGTCGCGGCGGACACCTTGTTCGATGCAAAGTGGCGCTGACACTTGAGTGTTCGATATGGCCTTCCGCGAGAAACATTTCGCGCGAATTGGATTCTTCTCTCGGTTTGAAACTCCTTACTGTGTAAGGCATCCTCAATGGAGTTCTCGGAACGCAAATATTTCGTGGGAATTGCCGGAAATATCGGAGTGGGCAAGACCACGCTGACACGCAGTCTTGCGGCCCAGTTAGGGTGGAATTACTATCTCGAACCGGTTATTGACAATCCGTATTTGAGCGATTTCTATGCGGATATGAGTCGCTGGGCTTTTCATCTGCAAGTCTATTTTCTTAGCAAGCGATTTGAGAGTCAGCGGCTAATCGAAGGCGAGGCGGGATCATGTGTGCAGGACCGCACGATCTATGAAGACGTCGAGATATTCGCACGAACTCTCAACCGGCGGGGGCACTTAACCGGTCGCGACTGGGAGAATTACTCCGCGCTGTTTGAGACGATGATTTCGCATCTGAGGACGCCCGACATTATCATCTATCTCCGATGCGATGTGCCCACCTTGCTCGATAGAATCCGCAGGCGAGGCAGAGATTTCGAATCTTCAATCTCGCCCGACTACCTTCTTGAACTGAATGAAGCGTATGAAGCATGGTTTCGCTCCGAACATCCTCGATGCCTGATTGCGCAGATTGACACGAGCGGCAAGCTCGATCTCGATCAGGACGCAGTCCTTGAGGAGTGCCTGCGGCAGTTAAAAGTCAAACTACAACTTGAGATTCCTTTGAACGATGTTTGATCACTCCATTTTTGCAGAAACGAGAAATCCGTTGCCACCTTTGCTGCTGCGCTTGTCGGTGGCTGCGTCAGGATTATTGCCGCTTGCACTGCTTGTCAAGGGAGGGGAGCTCGAAATTCTGCCTCTGCTTATCGCCTTGGCGCTCGGAGCAGCAGCTTATCTCGGTTGGCTCTGGAGCCCTTCACAGAATGGAACAGCGGACGGAGCCTCGTCACGACCCTGGATTGCCGTGAGCCTAATCGCGGCGGTCGCAGGCGCAATCGCTGTGATCGCTCTCCATGAAAACCTGCGTGCGCACGCCTTCTGGCCGCTCCTTCCTTTTCTCTTTTATGTTGCTTACGAGAAGATAGGCAGACGTTCGCTCATGCTGAGACATGTCCTCGTCCCGCTGTTGTTCGCTTCGGGAATCATGTTCACATCCTCCATCGTCGGGCGCCCTGAGCTTGGAGCATTCCCGGCCGCTATTGCCGTGTTGTTCGTGTCCGTGCTGAGATTCACGCTCGACATCGAGGAAGACGTCTTCGAGAACCATGCGGGACAGGATGGACTTGAGGTGCAGCATCATTACCGCTCACGCCCTGCCGTGGCAGCGATCATCTTCTTCCTGTTTGGCACCGTAAGTCTCTGGCCGTGGCTCGGTACCATCTACGGGCAAGGATACTTCTGGGTGATGCTCTGCGGTGTGCTGTTTCCTCTCGTCTTCTTCTGGGGAAGAATCCGTCAACCGAACATGGAAGGCGCGCACACCGCTTTGATACGCTTCAATCGAGTCGCTCCCATTCTCGGCTTCATTCATATCCTTGCAATTCTGATTGCGTGACGCTTCGGTTCGACTGACGCTTGTTTCTGCTTCGCCCCGGCGAAAGGAACTCCTCGCCAAGCTCGAGTTGGAGTTCGACGTCGCACCGTCGCTTGCACATGAAGTGTGGCACGCTGAATCGCCCGGAGAGCTTGCGCGAGTCAATGCAGAGCGCAAAGCGCTGGCCTCGGATTTCTATGGGAATCACGACCGCGTCCTGTTGGGCGCTGATACCATTATCGCCATGGACGAGGATGTATTCGGGAAACCTGTCGGACCGGATTCCGCGCGGCGCATGTTGCAGAGACTGTCCCACCGCGAACACAGAGTTCTTACCGGTCTCTGCCTTTGCGGAACCGATGCGACAGGAAAGCTTCTTGTTGTCACCGCGTTTGCTGAATCGCGCGTTACGTTTCGCCCACTCACGGCTCGAGACATCACAACCTATCTTCGATCAGGCGAATGGCGAGGCAAGGCGGGCGCTTACGCCGTGCAGGGATTGGCGGCAACTTTCGTCGCAAACCTCAGCGGTGACCTGGATAACGTGATCGGACTTCCTCTCACTACCCTCCGTGGACTCCTTCGACAACATTTCTCCCACTGCACGTTTCGGTGAAGAGCTGCGCAAAGCGCGCGAGTTCCGGCACATGTCTCTGCGCGAGGTGGCGGAGATCACGCGCGTTTCTCTCGAATACCTCTCTGCGCTCGAGCGCGGAGACGTAGAAATTCTGCCGCAACCGATCCGTCGCGGAATCGTCGCAGCGTACGCGAACGCGGTCGCGATGAACCGGGATCTCGTGCTGCGCGATTTCGAGGCATTGTTTGATCCGCAGTCTGAAAAGCGTGAGGCAGTGCTGCTTCGCGGTCGCAGAAAAGAGTCGTTGTTGGTGGGCATGACCCGTGCACAGATTCGAACGGCATGGTTTGCCCGGCTGAGTTCAAACAGAAGGCTTCATTGGATTCTCACCGCGACCTTGATCGCCGTGGGTGCAGCAGGAGCGCTGTTAGCCCGAAGACAGTTGACAGATACTAACTCTGCCGACCCAGTGAAACTGAACCCTGCATTTGCTTACGATTCCAGCCGCTTCGTCCTGCCTTTCCGTGAAATCCGCGAGGCGTTGGTTGATTCGCCGGTTGTCGGGATTTCGGATTGGGAAGTCCGGTGGACGGAAGTCATTGCTTTGGACACGGCGGTCGTTGATGTAAGAGCGGGTCTGGACAGCCTTTGGATTGGGATAATGTATCCTTATGATACTATTACATTTATTCACTTGAACGGCCTGCGCGCTGAAGTCGAGGGTGGACCCAAGCTCTTAGCACTTGCAGAGGGTGATACGGTGCCGTGGCATACTCTCAGAGATTCCGTCCTTTTCTTCTATACTGTCCCATTTGAACTTGAACAGGCGGACTCCTTGGTTCAGGGAGACTCCCTGAAGAAGGGGGATTGACTTCTCGGAATCTCCTTGTTATATTAATGTTTTGGACAAACGGCTTGACCTGCAGGCCCTTCGCGCACCGCATCAATGGTCTTCCTCTTCTTAGCGTTTCTCGCAGTTCTGATCTACGCCGCGTTGGAGTACCGACTCCATCAGCGGCGTGCTCGTTCTATACCGATTCGCATCCATGTGAACGGCACGAGAGGGAAGTCATCGGTCACGAGGCTGATTGCCGCAGGACTGCGAGAGGGTGGATATAGAACCCTTGCTAAGACCACCGGCACTCTCCCGCGCATCATCACAGAGGATGGGCTGGAGATCCCCATCTTACGGCGGGCAGGGGCGAACATCATCGAGCAGGTCAAGGTCTTTCAACACTTCTTCTCAAAGAA
>JADLDM010000166.1 GCA_020846695.1 bacterium
AACGACAGCACCACGGAAAATGCGGCAGTCAAGCTGTCCGCGTCCTCAAGACCCTCATAAAACAAAGCGTCTCGTTGAACTCCGACGTACACCTCGCACAACGCGAGCGAGTCGTCCCCTTGGTAACATGCGTAATCAACTTCGAGCCCCGCACCCGACGCACTCAGTGCGAACAGCAGGAGCAAAGCAACGCAACAGGCTTTCATATCGCCTCCTTTACGTGGCGCTTTCCGCAGCCTTCTCGGTCGCGATTTCCGGCGCCTGTGGCTTGTGAAGGCGCACGGAAACCATCTTCGAAACTCCTTCTTCCTGCATGGTCACGCCGTACAGATTGTCCGCGATCTCCATCGTTCGCTTGTTGTGCGTGATCATGATGAACTGCGTATGATCGCTGTGACGATGAATCATCCGGGTGAAGCGATCAATGTTCGCGTCGTCAAGCGGCGCGTCCACTTCATCCAGCACACAGAACGGCGACGGCTTCACCTGATAAAGCGAGAAGAGCAGTGCAATCGCGGTCATGGTCTTCTCGCCGCCCGACATCAGCGTGAGCGACTTGAGTCGCTTCCCCGATGGATTCGCCCACATCGTGATGTCTGCGTCAAGCAGGTCCTTCCCGCTCAGGATAAGATCAGCTTCACCTGCTGGAAAGAACTCTGCGAACAAACCCTGAAAATTCGCGCGCACCGCCTCGAAAGTGTGCAGAAACTTTGCTTCCGCGGTCTCATTGATCTTCTGAATCGTCTCTTCAAGCGTCGCCTTCGCTTGCAATAGATCCTCACGGCTTGCAAGCATCTGATCCAAGCGCTTCGTCTCAGTTTCGAATTCTTCCACGGCCAAGAGGTTTACGGCGCCAAGATTCTCGATCTTCGTGCGTAATTCCTTTACCGTGTCGGGCCCAATCTCGCTTTTCAGCAGCGCAGCGTTTCTCTCAAAAAGCTCCGGATCGCTCAGGTCAAGGTCGTAGCCGTTGCGCGCCGAGCTAACCAGAGCCTCAAGTTCGCCTTCAAGCTTGGCAATGGCAATTTCAAACTTCCTCTGATCCTCGAGTGCGGCCTCGCGGCTGTTGCGCAGCCTTTTGATCTGCTCCTCTTTCGAGGAAACTTCACCCCGCGAACCGTCCATCGAAGCATGTGCAGAATCCACTGCGCGAGCGCGCCGATCACGTTCCCTGAATAACGAATCAAGTTCCGGCGTGATTTCCTGTAACCGCTGCTCAAAGCTACGCGCTTGATTCGCAGACTCTTCAGCCAGCGCATCGCTCGAAGTGATCGCGTCAATCAGCTCCTTCTCTTGCGTCTGAAGCCGCTCTCCTTCCGCACTCAAAAGCTCCAGTCGGTGACGTGCCGCGTCCCGCAGCTTTTCCCGATCGTGCATTTCCTCGCGCGCAACATTGTAAGTCTGACGTGCCATGCCCACCAATGTTGCAAGGGTCTCAACCTCTTTTTGGAGAACGGAGTCCTTGCTCTGCAGTTCAGCAGACTGAGTAGAGATACCCTCCATCTCTTTGCGGAAATTCACGGTTGCCATATCGCACTCGGCGACTTGCTCGCTCGCGGCCTGCTCGCGCAGAATTAGAGCTTGCAACAGAGCATTCTGCCGTACAGAATCCTCTTTGATGATCTCCGCCTCTTTCCGGCACTCGTCAAGCGCACTCTGCGCCGCATTATGAAGACCTCGCCACTCGGAAAACTCGCGGTCAATCGAATCGGCCGTGACCGCAAGATCGGTCTGTTCAACAGCGATGGAAGCGAGCGACTCATGAAGTGCATCAATCTGCTTCGCAAGACCAAGGTCCGTTGGCGTATCAGATTCCGCGCCGCCCGCATAGCAGATTCCCGACCCATCAAGCCAATCGCCGGCCAAGGAAATCGCTCTGCAACGATGCTCCCTCAGAAAGGGCGCCAGCGTCCGCGCAACTTCAAGTGAGTCCACGATCAAACAACCCTGCAGCAGCGCCGCAAGCAAGTTTCCGTGTTCACCCGCCTCGACGAACTCAATCGCCCAACCCAGAGCAGCAGCAGGCGCATCCAATTTTTCGCGCGCTAATGCATTGAATGCGGCAAGCGGAACAAATCCGCTCTTCCCTGCTTCCGCTTGGCGCAAAACTCCTATTGCACTCTGAATCGCCTCCGATTCCTCGGCGACAACATAATAGGCCGTTGAGCCCAATGCGGTATGAATCGCCTTCTGATACTTGTCCGTGACAACCGCGAGATCCGCAACCAGCACCTGCGGCTGCTGAAGCGATTCTCGCAAACACGCAAGGTTTCTCGCGGCTCGCGGCCCCTTCTGCTCCAACGTGTGCAGGAGGTTGACGTGGGAACGCGCAGCATGTTCAAGACGCTCAAGATCGCTTTTGCGGCTTTTCAGCGTTTCCATCCGCTCAAGTATCTCTTCTCGCACTCGTTGCACGGACTGCATGTTATCGTGAGCGTCACGATACTTCAAATCAGCTTCGCTCAGACGATGCGTAAGGCTCTGAATACCTAAGTTGAGCGATTTGCGCTCTTGTACAGACTGCTCAACGGTGTTCGCGGCCGACTCTCTTCTGCCCTTCATCGTCGCGATCTTCTCGGCGAGTTCCGTCCTGCGCTGCTCAAGTTCCCGCCCCGATCTCCGAAGCGCCGCAAGTTCGCCGTCAGCTTCCTTGAAGTTTGCTTCAAGCCTGCGCAACTCCGTTTCCGTGGAGGAGAAGCGCGCGGCGGCCTCGGCAAGCCTGCTCTCGCAGTCTTGAAGTTCGAGCGTCAGATCTTCTGATTCTCGCGATTGCACGTCTTTTCGTGCCGCAAGTGATTCGAGCCTGTCACGTGATAGCACGCGTTGCCTCTGCGCGCGCTCAATCGTGTCGCGCGCTCCCTGAAGGCGAGCCTCAAGCCCGGCCTTCTCAGCTTCAAGTGACGAGATTCGCGCTACAACCTCCTGCAAGGTCTTGCGCAATTCGGTCAATTCCGAATCCGCCTCAACTTGTTTTGCGCGAAGCATCTCAAGCTCCGCTTCAAGTTGCCGAAGGTAGCCCGTGTTCGAATCAGCATTGGTGGCAGAATCCGACAGGCTCGCACGCATCGGCCTTAACTCGTCGGTGAGCCTGCGATGCTCGATCATCATAAACGCAGTTTCGGCAGAATGGAGCTGATTGGTAAGTTCTTTATATCGGTTCGCCCGGCTAACCTGACGCTTCAACGATGCAACCTGCCGCTCAACTTCCGAGATGATGTCCGCGAGTCGGACCAGATCTTCTTGCGTCTGATCGAGCTTCGCCTGCGCTTGTCTTCTGCGTAACTTGTATTTGGCGATGCCCGATGCTTCCTCAAACAACTGTCTCCGCCCCTCGCCGTCCTCTCGCAAGATATCTTCAATCATCTTGAGTTCGAGAATCGTATATGCGTTGGGTCCGAGTCCGCTGTCCTGAAGCATGTCCGTAATGTCGCGCAATCGGCACGTGTTCCCGTTCAGCATGTACTCACTTGATCCGTCGCGATGAAGCCTGCGCGCAATTTCGATCTCCGTGTAGGGAAGATTAATGCGGCCGGAACTGTTGTCAAACTTCACCTTCACTTCGGCAAGATTCAGCGGTTTCCTCCGCTGGGTGCCGTTGAAGATGACGTTCTCCATGCGCTCACCTCGAAGTACCGACGAGCGCTGCTCGCCCAGCACCCAACGAAGCGCGTCCACCACGTTAGACTTGCCGCAGCCGTTCGGTCCGACCACTCCGGTAACACCCGGCGAGAACTGAATCGCCGTGTCAATGGCGAAGGACTTGAAGCCTGATATGTTGAGTGAAATGAGTTGCATCTTAAAATGTATTATTCACGCTCCAACCGTTCCGCGAGCAACTTCTGCAGCAATTTCGGATTCGCATTCCCTCCCGCTGCCTTCATCACTTGCCCCATGAAATATCCGATCAGGTTCTTTTTGCCTTGCCTGTATCGCTCAAACTCATCTGGAGATGAGGTTACAACTTGATCAATTATCTCGGCAAGCTGTGTGTCATCCTGCTTAACGCCGAAACCAAGTTCAGATGCAATGGAATCAACATCTCGATCATCCGAAAGCATCATGCGAAGCACGTCGCGCGCCGAATTTCGATTTAGCGAACCTTTGTCAACGCTGTCCATCAAGGCGCCGAACCGCGTCGCGCCCACAGGAAACTGCTCGATCTCCCAGCCATACTCCTTCAACAGTCTCTGCACCTCGCCCTGAATCCAGCCCGCGACCGATACAGGATTGCGTTTGCCGTCAAGCAGAGATTCATAATAATCGCTAAGCCTCCGCTCTGTCGCAAGAAAGTAAACAGCCTCATCGTTCAGTCCGAACTCCTCGCGGTAGCGCTTACGCCGCGATTGCGGAAGCTCAGGCATTGCGCGACGAGTCGCCTCGACAAACTCGGTCTCCAATTCCAGCGGCACCAAGTCCGGCTCTGGAAAGTAGCGGTAATCGTCCGATCCCTCCTTCACGCGCATGGGCCTCAGTTCATCAGTCTGATCGTCCCATTGCAGCGTTTGCCGATGCACCACTCCACCGCTCTCGTAGATTGCAATTTGACGCTCGGCTTCAGCCTCAATCGCGCGTTCCACATTGCGAATCGAATTGAGATTCTTCATTTCGGTTCGCTCGCGCAAGTCATGCGATCCTCTCGGGCGTACGGACACGTTTGCATCGCAACGAAGCGAGCCGCGCTCCATGTTGCCGTCACATACGCCGATAAACCGCAGCAATTCGCGCAGAACGGTCAGATATGCGCCTGCTTCCTCGGCGGAACGAAAATCCGGTTCAGACACAATTTCAACCAACGGCACTCCGCAACGATTCATGTCTACGACGGAAGCGCCGTTATCCAAATGCATGGACTTCCCCGCATCCTCTTCAAGGTGCGCCCGCGTAATACGAATCGTCTTCTCCTGCCCGCCTGCTGAAATTCTCACCGCCCCGCCCGTGCTGAACGGCTCGTCATATTGCGAGATCTGGTAGCCCTTGGGCAGGTCCGCATAGAAATAATTCTTGCGGTCAAATTTCGAGTGCAGATGAATCGTTCCGCCAACCGCAATCACTAACCGCGCCGCCTGAGAAACCGTCTCGCGATTTAATACTGGCAACGCTCCGGGCATTCCGAGGCACACGGGACATACAAGCGTATTCGGATCAGCTCCGTACAAATTCGGACAGCGGCAGAACGCTTTGGTCTTCGTCTGCAACTGCGCGTGAATCTCAAGACCCGCGACAATTTCCCAATCGTGACTCATACGCCGGGCCGCAGCCTTTCCAATTCCATTCCCGCCGACAAAAGCAGCTCCTCGTCAAAGTAATTCGCCATCAATTGCATTCCGATCGGCAAACCGCTCTCGTCGCTCCGCCACGGAATTGAAACTGCGGGAAGACCGGCAAGGTTCGCAGGTGTCGTGAAGATGTCCGACAGATACATCGCAACGGGGTCATCTACTTTTTCACCGATTCGAAACGCTGTGCTCGGCGTCGTCGGCGTAAGTAAAACGTCTGTCTGGGCGAGCACCGCCTGCAGCTCTTCTTTGATGAGTCGCCGGACTTTCTGCGCCGTCCGATAATAGGCGTCGAAATATCCCGCGGAGAGCACATAAGTCCCCATCATGATACGTCGCCTCACCTCCGGTCCGAAACCTATTCCACGCGACAACTCCAGAACTGAATTCACGTCCGTTGCGTCCGCGCTCCTCTTACCATAGCGCGCGCCGTCGAATCGTGCAAGATTGGAACTTGCTTCCGCAGTCGCGACAATGTAATAGACGGGTATCGCAAGCTTCGCAGTAGGCAGCGACACTTCAACAAGCGTGTGGCCTGCGGACGTCAGCGCATCACAAACCTCTCGGGACGCAGCACGGATTGAAGGAGCGAGCGCCTCGTGGTCCACAAACTCCCGCACAACACCCACGCGCAACTTGTTTTTCGGGAGTGAAAGAACCTCGCACTCAGGAACCTTCACATGCGCAGACGTGGCATCGTGAGAATCCGCGCCGGCCATTGCGTGCAAAACCTCAAAGGCCGAGGTGCAATCGTGCGCGAACGGAGAAATCTGATCAAGCGATGAGCCGAAAGCCACCAAGCCATATCTGGAAACTCTGCCGTAAGTCGGTTTCAAGCCCACGATTCCGCAGAATGCCGCGGGTTGCCGGACGCTGCCTCCGGTATCGCTTCCCAATGCCGCGTGGCACCAGCCCGCCGCCACAGACACCGCGCTTCCACCAGAAGATCCGCCGGGAACTCGAGTGTCGTCAAGCGGATGACGCGCCGGACCGAAACTTGAGTTCTCGTTGGAAGAACCCATCGCAAATTCATCAAGGTTTGTCTTGCCGATCACGATCGCACCGGCGCGCTCCAATCTCTCAACTGCCGTCGCTGTGAAGGTCGCGGGATGATGATCGAGAATCCTCGATCCGCAGGTCAGAGGAACATCCTTGATCGAGATGTTATCTTTGACTGCGATGATGAACCCCGCAAGCGGAAGTTCTTCCCCCTTTCTGATTCGAGCCATGACCTCTCCGCATGACACGCCTGCGCGTTCGTCCAGTAACTCAATGAACGCGCCGAGATGCCGGTTTGCCCTCGCCAACGCGAGCGACTGCGCAACGGCCTCAGGAAGTTTCTCGGGATTCCGTCGAAGCGTCTCTGGGCTGGGAATGAGCAGGGGCATCTAAAATCGTGCGTTCTGTTGAAGGGGATCTTGTTGGGGTAGTGGCTCGCGTCGCCGGAGTCTCATCGAGCACATTGATCTCTCGTCTGATCTCGGTCGTCGCGCGGCGGAATTCTGCGACGCCTCTTCCGAGATTTCGTGCGAGTTCAGGGAGCCGCTTTCCGCCGAAGAGAAGCAGGATAACGAGCAGCACCAGAAATAATTCCGAGGCGCCGAGACTCATGGCAGAAGGTATTAGGGTTGGTGGAGAATTCGCGAAGCGCCAAGTGCGGCCTCTGCGAAAGATCGGAAGATCGTGAGGCCGTCTGAGGAACCCAGAAACTCCTCGGCGCTACGGTCAGGGTGCGGCATCAGGCCGAGCACGTTACCGCGTTCGTTGATGATTCCCGCAATAGCATTCGTGCTGCCGTTCGGATTACCATTCGGAGCGTCGTCGCGAATCGGAGCAACATAGCGAAACACAACCTGTCTATTGCGCTCCAGCGCAGCGATGACCTCGGGTTCCGCGACAAAGCAGCCCTCCGCGTGCGCCATCGGCATGCGGACAATCTGACCTTGCCACATCGCATCGGTGAAAAGTGTCTGCGCGTTCTCCACTCGCATCTCAACCCATCTCGAAATGAATTGCAATTTCGAGTTAAGAATCAGAGCGCCGGGAAGCAGACCCGATTCGCAAAGAATCTGAAAACCATTGCAGATTCCCAGCACCGGACCGCCCCCGTCCGCAAATCGTTTGAGTGCGCCCATAATCGGTGAGACCTTGGCAAGCGCTCCCGCGCGAAGATAGTCGCCATAGGAGAATCCGCCTGGAACAACCACTCCGGTAACTCCGTCAAGCGAAGTCTCTTTATGAAAAATAGCTTTCACGGGCGCGCCGACCACATCGCGAAGGACGTGGACGCAATCGCGATCGCAGTTTGATCCGGGAAAGGTGATGACCGCGATGCTCATTCCGTCTCGATGCGAAAGGTTTCGATGATCGGATTCGCCAGCACCTGTTCGGACACTTCGGCCAACAAAGTCCTGGCCTGCGCCGAATCAACTCCGTCGAGTTCAAATTCAATCAGTTTGCCGACTCGCACATCCTTGATTTGCGAGTAACCATGCTGCGCCAGCAATTGCTGAATCGCACGGCCTTGCGGGTCGAGCACACCCGGCTTGAAGGTAACAATGACTTTGGATTTCACTATCGCTTCCAGTGTGAAGGTACGGGCTCCGCATCGTCGTCTTCGTCGCCGTCCTCAACAAGGGCACGGCGCGAACGTACAAAACCGTTGACAAAAGCGAAGATGAGCATGAAGACGAGTGAGAAAAAAGCATGTCGCGGAGGATTCCATGCCGTGAAGCCGATGGCCGACGCGATCAAAGCCAACTTCAAGAGATTTGCACGAGTATCACGCAGTGAAAATCTCGGCAGGCCGGCAAGCGGCAATCTCGTAACCATTAGCAGCGCCGAAATCAGCATCAACCCGGCGAAGTAGTTCGAGTTCCCGATTTCGCCCCACAAACTGTAATTCATGAGCACAAACGTCGTGATTAAACCCGCATGCGCGGGAGACGCAAGGCCCTCGTAATCGTGGGAATGCTCATCCGCTCCAAGATTGAACCGCGCAAGACGAAAGGCAGCGGCCAACACAGGAAGGATGCACACAAACATGCCGGGCCATTCCAAGTCCCGAAATGCAACGGTGTAGGCCAAGATGGAAGGCGCCACGCCGAACGAAATCACGTCGGCAAGCGAATCAAAATGCAGACCGAAGTCGGAGGACCCGCCGAAATAGCGCGCAGCCTTTCCGTCGAAAGCATCCATGACTCCTGCCAGCACAATCAGCCACGCGGCAAGCACCGGATGCCCATCAACCGCCATCAAGATTCCCGACACGCCAAACACCAAGTTCGCGCCGGTCAATATGTTCGCAAGATATCGCATCTTCTTTCTATTTCCTACTCGAATTTCGCAATAACAGTCTCACCCGCAACGGCATGCTCCCCAACCTTGCATACGAACTCTGCGGAAGCGGGCAGCACAACTTCCATCCTTGATCCGAAGTAAATCAAACCATACTCATCTCCGGTATTGGGACGATCACCTGTCTTCAATCTGCACGAGATTTTTCTCGCGACAAGTCCCGAAATCTGCGACCACTTAATTGGTCCGTACACCGAATTTGCGAAGACGTCAATTCGCGCATTGCCCGTCCCTGCGGCGTCGGATCCGGCGTGCAAGTAGGTGCCGGGCCTTGAAACTACCTTTGTAACTTCGCAGGCAATCGGAACACGGTTTACATGAACATTGAATACGCTGAGGAATATCACGACGAGCTTTCTTCCGTCTTCCAGTGTTTCCGTCGCGAGGACTCTTCCGTCCGCGGGAGAAACGACAAAGTTCGCATCGCTTGGCGGCACGCGCTCAGGGTTCCTGAAGAATAGCGCAATACAAATGCTCAGGAGAGCGAAGAACGCCGCGCTCACTCCGAGTCCCGTGCTTTCCCACCGACTCGCAAGGAGCCCTGCAATGATTGCTACAGATGCAATCGGAAGAACAATCGGCCAGGCCTCCGGTGCGAATTTCATCTTGATCAGGCCGCGCTCGTGAGACGATCGAGCAGTTCACGATAGGCTTTCTCGACGCCCGCCTGATCCTGAAGCGCGCGATCCCGATCGAGCTTACGATTCGTTTTTCTGTCCCAGATCCGGCAAGTGTCCGGCGTCAACTCATCGCCGATACAGAGGTGATCGCCTGCGTCGCCAAACTCCAATTCAAATTCGACCAGAATTAGTCCGCGCCGCTCAAACAGTGATTTCAATATCGCGTTGCTCTTCGTCGCGATCCGCTGCATGGTTCTGAGGTCGTCTGACCGCGCATAACCCAGAGCAATCGCGTGGCTTTCATTAACAAGCGGATTGTTCAGCGACGAGTCCTTGAGGAAGTATTCAACCACGGGATAATCCAGCGGTCTGCCGTCGTCAAGCCTGAATCGTCTCGCGAAATCTCCGGTCGCCACGTTGTAGACCACGGCCTTGATGTCGAACATGTCCACTCTCCGCACCGCAATCTCCACGGAGGAGAGCCGCTCCACAAAATGTGTGGGAACGTGGTAGTTCTCAAGATATTGAAACAGGAACGACGAAACGCCGCAGTTGATTTCGCCTTTGCCCGGGAAGGAACTCTTCCGCGATTCGCGCGGATTGCCGCCCTCGTCCGTGAATTCGAGGATTGCATAACTGGGTCGGCTGCTTGCAAAAAGTCTTTTCGAACTGCCCTGTTTGAGCAATTCCTGTTTGTCAAGGTTCATAGGCGCTTCCCGTTCAATCCGCGATGTGAAGTCTCTTCAGTATTCTCTCGGCCATATCGAAATCCGGTCGCAAAACCACAAGTTCTCGAATCCGCGCCTCGCCCAAAGCATCCACAATTTCATGATCATCGAGAAGCAAATCCACAAAAGGTCGTCTCTGAGTAATTGCTCCACGCGCGGACTTCTGCACATTTCCGTAGGCCCGCTCTCTTGTCCACCCGCAATCAATCAGAGCATGAAGCACTTTCTCAGAAGCCAATGCGCCTTGTGTCGCATTCAGAGTCCGCAGTAGTTGCTCGCGATCCACTTCGAGTCCGTCGAGCACTCTCAGAAGAATGTGCAGCATGTAATCCAAGGCAATGCAGGCGTCGGGAAACACTACTCGCTCCGTGGACGAATGTGAGATGTCACGCTCGTGCCACAGGGCAATGTTTTCAAGTCCCACCAACGCGTAGCCCCGTATCATCCGCGCCATTCCCGTCAGCCTCTCGCAGAGAATCGGATTTCTTTTGTGCGGCATCGCGGAAGAACCCTTTTGCCTGCGTCCGAAAGGTTCGAACGCCTCGCTTACTTCAGTTCTCTGCAAATGGCGAATCTCAATGGCAATCTTCTCTACGGTCCCGGCGATGAGCGCAAGCAGATTCAGAAATTCCGCGTGGTAATCGCGGCTGATGACCTGCGTGGAAATCGGAGCCACGCCCAAGTCCAGCTTCTCCATCACTGACTGCTCAAGCTCGGGATCCGTGTGCCCGTAGTTTCCCACCGCTCCGGAGAGCTTGCCGACTAACACGCGATCCAGACATTGCACCATGCGCTCGCTGTGCCGTGAGAATTCATCTTCCCATAGCGCGAATTTCAAACCGA
>JADLDM010000167.1 GCA_020846695.1 bacterium
AAGCACCTTGCTAAGTCTCAGGTCTCAGGTCTCAGGTTCCATCCCCCATCCCCCATCCCCAAAAAAAATGCGCCCCCAGCCGAAAACGGCCAGGGGCTTGGGTGCAGGAGGCGGGACTCGAACCCGCACGTCCCGAAGGACACTAGTACCTGAAACTAGCGAGTCTACCAATTCCACCACTCCTGCGGAGGAGCCAGATAATAGGGATTTCGCTTGGAAATGTCAAGCCTATGTCGCAACAGGCGTTGCGTTTCCCTGTGGAATTTGCTAAGTTAACGGGTTATGGAGGCCAGCCCGTCGGTGAAAATTGTGGCTCAGAACCGCAAAGCCCGCCACGATTACCACATCGTGCAGACCTACGAGACGGGCATCGTGCTCTTGGGCAGCGAGGTCAAGTCCGTGCGCGAAGGACACGTCAACCTGCGTGACTGCTATGCCAAGATCGAAAATGGCGAGCTGTTCCTGATCGGCATGGGCATCAGTCCCTACAGAAATCGCGGCTATGTCGAAGTTGAAGAGCGTCGCCAAAGAAAGCTGCTCGCCAATCGCACCGAACTGCGCAAGCTCAGCCGACTCGTGCTCGAAAAGGGCTACACGCTGATTCCGCTGTCCGTCTACTTCAAAGGTCAGTATCTGAAAGTCGAACTCGCCGTCGCACAAGGCAAGCGGGAATACGATAAGCGCGACGCGAAAGAAGAGCAGCACGCAAAACGCGAACTCGACCGCGAAATCAAGCGGCGGCGCAATAGCTGATTCATACGATCCCACCAATTCAAGAAGCATACACATGAAGCGACTTGCATGGTTTGTCATCGCCTTCGCCTTCGTACTTGGCGCAAGCTGCAAGAAGGCCGACTATCCGACCGAAACACGCGAAGTCTTCGGCCTGCCCGTCACGGTCACAATCTTCGCCGACGCGAAATCCACCGTCAATCCGAAAGACGCATTTGACAAGGCATTTGCCACGATGACGTGGTGGCAGAGAGCTGCGTTGGAGTCGGGTCCGCAAAATCAGGTCGAGAAGATCAGCACCGGCGCGGGCCGCGAGTCCATTCCCGTGGATCCTCCAGTGTATGACATGTTGATGCGCGCGCTTCAGATCAACGACATGGCCGGCGAGTATTTTGACATCCGTTACGGGCCGCTGCTCGATCTGTGGAAGGTGGACAAGGGTTTGAGCAAGCCTTCGCAAGCGGAGATTGACACCGCGCTCACCTGCGTCACGCAGGGCGGAATGTTCGTCGCGGGCAAGTCCATCCTACTCTCCAAAGAAGGCATGCGTTTCGACGTGCGCGGCTTTGTGGATGCGTGGGCGGTGGATCGCGCGGCCGACGAACTGGTGAATAACGGCGTGACGGCCTTTGAGGTTCGCACACCCTATCTCACGCGACTGGTCGGATTGCCCGCCGGCGACCAGAGCTATGACGCGAAGCTCGGTGCGGCGAAAGGCGAAAAGCCTGCGTGGGCAGCGGTGAATATGACGCCCGGCGGTCTTGCGTTCGTACCCGCGCAACCTCAGGCCGACAAACTCGGCATGGTGCGCGCCGTCATGAATCCCGCGACCGGTCAGCTTGCAAACGGCAGCGCCGCCGTGCTCGCAAAAGACTGCGCGACCGCATACGGTCTCGCCTACGCGCTGCTTGCATCAGGCGACCTGACCAAACTTAAGGACAAAGCGAAGACGGAAATTCAGAGCTACATTCTCTACCGCGACGGCGAAGCCACTCAGACTCTCGCAGCCGACGGAATGCTCAAGGACAAGCTGCGCGTTCTGCAATAAGAACGGTGTCGGAAAGCGGCGCAATTTTGGTGATTCGTCTGTCGTCGTTGGGGGACGTGCTCTTGTGCGCCCCGGCGATACGCGCGCTGAAACGCCGCTTCCCGCAATCGAGAATTGACTTGCTCGTTGCGACGCCCTATCGCGAAGCGGCTGAGATGCTTCCCGGTGTGGATCAGGTAATCGAATTCGATAAGAAATCAGGATGGCGCGGTCTCTTCAGACTGCGCCGTTCGCTTTCAAGGCGCTACGACGTCATCGTGGATTTGCAGAACAGTTGGCGCTCCGTGTTGCTTCGGCAGCTTTGCTTCCCGATGATGTGGGTCAAAGCCGAACGCTACAGAATTCGCAGGTGGATTCTGATACGTTTCAAACGCAATCTCTACGGAAGCGTGAAACCCGTCGCCGACCGCTATGTCGAAGCTCTCGATGTGTTGGGCGCGTCGGGCGATGATGATGCCTTGCGCCTCATCACACCAATAGTGGAAGCGACTCAGGAAACGAGGTCCGTTGTGCTCTGTCCGGGCTCGCGTCACATGACAAAGCAATGGCCGCTCGAACGATGGAGAGAGTTGAGAGACAAACTCGAATCCGACGGATGGAATGTAACCGTCTGCGGATCGCGTGAAGAAGCGTCTCTTGTCGAGACGGTTGCCGGCGGATCAAACAGGTTGATCGGAGCTTCGCTTCACGACGTCGCGCTGAAAATGAGGCAGAGCAATCTCGTCGTAACGCACGACTCCGGATTGATGCACCTCGCTGCGGGACTCGACGTTCCCTTGATTGCGATCTTCGGCCCCACGGTAGAGCAATTCGGCTTCTTCCCCTACAGAGCAAAGTGCAAAGTGCTTGAGCACGAGCTTTCATGCAGACCATGCACGGCATTTGGCGGAGACCGTTGCCCGAAGGGCCATCACGACTGCATGATGCGGACAAGCGCCCACGACGTCACTCGCTCAATAATGGAGCTGCTCAACTGATGGCGGCGCGCGTGCTGTACAACTGGCTCGTGCTGCCGCTCATGCGAATCGGAGCATCCGTCGCGTCGCCTTTCGCATCGAAGATTCGCGTGGGGCTTGCGGGTCGGAGAAATCTCCAAGCAAGGGTTGAAGAATTTCGCGGCAAGAATCCTGAAGCGCGCATCGCGTTGTTCCATTGCGCTTCTGCCGGAGAGCTGGAGGGGATTCGCCCTCTTGCTCGCGCGATTCGCGAACGCGGTTTTCAAGTGGCCGTCAGCTACTTCTCCCCTTCCGCAAAACAGGCGGCTGAGAACGCGAAGGAATTTGCCTTTGCCGATTATTCACCGGTTGATCGCGCGGGAGCGGTTTCGGATTTCTATGATGCGTTGCGGCCCTCGCTTGTGCTGATCAGCAAGCACGACGTGTGGCCCAACATGGTTTGGAAGGCGCGCGAACGAGCGATTCCGGTTTGGCTCGTGAACGGAAATTTTCATCCGAGTTCAATGCGCGCATGGCCCGTAGTGCGCGAGTTTCATCGCGCGATCTACTCGTCCTTGAGCGGTATTCTCGCGGTCTCGGATGCCGACGCCGCGCGCGCGAAACAGATCGCGGGAAACACGACGCGAGTGGAATCGGTGGGAGACTCGCGGTTTGATCGAGTGTTGGATCGCGCCGAGCGCAATCGCGATCGTTTTGCGACTCTGCGCAATTCGCTTGCCGATCGCTTCGTGTTGATTGCGGGAAGCACGCACGAGAAGGACGAGCAAGTTTTGCTTCCGGCATTGGCGGAACTACAGTCCGAGTTCCCTGATTTGTGCGCGAGTGTGGTTCCGCATGATCCCTCAGTGCAAGCCGCCAAACGAATCAGGCTTCATGCCGACTCGCTGTCGCTTTCACTGAGTGAGACCGACGGTGAGACAGGTGTCTCGGAGAAGAGCCGCACACTCTTGATTAATCGCGGCGGTGTGCTCGCAGATTTGTATGCGGTAGGCAAAGTGAGCTTCGTAGGCGGCGCCTTTGATCGCGGAGTTCACAGTGTGATTGAGCCGATGGCGCACGGTCTTCCCGTGATTTGCGGTGCAAACATCGCGGTCTCGCAAGAGGCGCGCGAAGCGCAATCGCTGCGAATTTTGTCCGTGATTTCGAGATCAGATGAGCTATGCACAGCTTTGCGAGAGGTGAGATCGAGCTACTCAGAGCTAAGCAAGGCCAGTCGCGGATTTGTGGTTGAACGCGCAGGGGCTGCGCGCGGAATTTTGCGCGTCATCCTGGACTCACATGCTTGAGCTTCGCGAAGTCTTCGCGGGCTATCGCGATACCGGCGAGATTTTGCGCGAGATTTCAATGCAAGTTGAAGCAGGGCAGACCGCAGCAATTTACGGTTTGAACGGAAGCGGAAAGAGCACGCTTCTGAGGGTTTGCGCCGGATTGCTGTCGCCGACGCGGGGGACAGTTAAGAACACTCTGGGTAGGCCCGGCTATCTACAGCAGAATCCGCGGTTGCAGCTTCTTGCCTCCACGGTGCGCGAAGAGTTGGCGCTTTCACTGCGCAGGCTTCACACTCCCGAGTCTCTCGACGGAGCGATCGAAGAGTGGCTTCAGCGTTGTTCAATCAGCGGTCTCTCGCGGCGAGTTCCACGCGAACTTTCCGGCGGGCAGCAGCAGCGAGTAGCATTAAGTGCGATTTTGTGTCGCAAACCCCGATTTCTACTGCTTGACGAGCCGGATGCCTTTCTTGACGGGCGCTCGTCGGGAGAGTTCCGGGATTTCGTGAGTGAACACTGCTCGGACTGCGCAATACTCTGGACACACTCGCGCCGATCAAGCGCTCCTCGCGCGACTCGCTTTTTTGAGCTTCGCGACGGGCGCTTGCACGCATCTCACTAATCTGCCGAATCATGCTGCGCGCGCACGATCTTTTTTTTCGATATGATGACGGCGGAAGCGTGTTGTCCGGATTCTCCGCTGAATTCGCGGCGGGAGAAGTGACCTACATCTGTGGTCCCTCCGGTTCGGGAAAGACAACTCTTAGTCTCTTGCTTGCTGAGATGATGGAGCCGCAGTCCGGGGAGATATTGTTGACACCGGATGAAGCGCCGCGCGCGACGATGGTCTTGCAATTTGCTGAGGAACTTTTTCTCACAGATTCGGTTCGTCTGGAGATTGAACTCTTGACGGACACGAAGCGCATTGGGGCGGCGCATCACCATTTGAAATCCTGCGGCCTGTGCTTGCCCGAGATCGCGGAGCGCGATCCGTTCACGCTCTCATTCGGGCAGGCGCGACTCTTGGCAATTTCAATTCAGTGTGCGCAGGATACACCGGTTTACATTCTTGATGAACCGACCATCGGGCTTGACGAAGTGAATATGCTGCGAGTTTCCGTGCTGCTTAAGGTTCTGATCTCACTCGGCAAGGTAGTCGTGGTTGTCACTCACGATCCTGAGTTGATTGAATCATTGCCGGGTAGAGTGATGATCCTCGAGCAAGGCACTTTGGCTTGGCACGGTCCGAGCGCTGAGTTTCTCGCAACTTCCTCATTGCGAAGTCGCGCGGCACTTGAGTAGACGCCACCAGACGTGATAAAATAGAAAAGCCCGTCGTGCGACGGGCTTATTTCGTGACAAGAAATAGCTATGCGGTTCGCGCAGATCTCCAGAGCAGCAATAGCAAAGTGGCATAGATCGCGAGCGTGACCGGCACTTCGGCCGCACCGAGAATTCCTCCGAATCCGTCAAACGCGAATCCCGCCGTCGCAAGCAGCGCCAAACCAATTCCGATCAGCGCTTCACCGGCAATCAGACCAGAGCTGAAGAGAATGCCGTTGTCTTCACCCTCGCTGACAGCTCGTTTTCGATCGAGGAAGAAACGAATCAGCGCACCTGTGATGATACCGACGGACAACCCGACCGGCAGATAGAGCCCGATTGCAAAGGCGAGCGAAGTAACTCCGAAAAGCTCGACGATGCCGGCAAGGAACATTCCGAAGAAGATCAGATCCCATTGCAATTTCGATTCCATCACGCCCTCGATCAAGACAGCCATGAGATTTGCTTGTGGGGCTTGGAGCGGGTTAGGATGAGCGGCGTCTTTGACAAACCCGTAGGTACCGCCGAGCAGATGCACCACCCATCCGACAATAATGGCGCCGGCAATGAGACCGACGAATTCAGCGATCTGCTGCTTGCGCGGAGTTGCGCCGACTAGGAATCCGGTCTTGAGGTCTTGCGAAATATCTCCGGCAGAGCAGATTGCGACGCACACAACCGCGCCGACGAGCAGAGCGGCCACCATACCCGAAGTGCCGGTGAAGCCCAGCGCGACGAAGAGAATCGTCGTACCGAGCAACGTTGCGATGGTCATTCCCGATACGGGATTGGAGGACGACCCGACGAGACCGACGATGCGGGATGCGACGGTGACAAAAATGAACCCGAAGACAATCACGAGCGGACTGATGATGGGAGCTTCGGGCGCGAGCAGCCAAGTTGCGAGTGCGACAAGCGCCGTACCGATCAAGACATATTTGGCGGGAAGATCGAGGTCAGTGCGCAGCAACGTAGCGACGGCCTTTTTGCCTTTCACCAGACGAAAGGACTTAAGCAGCGCGGGGATTGCTTTCAGCAAGCTGAAGATTCCCCCCATAGTCACGGCGCCCGCGCCGATGTAGCGGACGTACATCGAGCGAATATCATCACTACTCATCGCGGAGATTGCTGCGTCCGTCGAGGGGAAGATGGGCGACGTCGCGGAGTTTCCGAAGAATGCGATCACCGGCACAAGCACGAGCGAAGCAAGCAGACCGCCCGCGAGCATGATGGCAGAAACGCGCAATCCGAGAATGTAACCCACTCCGACGAGCGCGGGAATCGCGTCAATGGCAAAGTACGCTTTCGCCGGAGTTTTCAAGTTGTACGTTAACGTCTCGCGAAGAATCGCCGCTCCGGTTAGCAGTTTGTAGAATCCGCCGACCAGCAATCCATGGAGAACTTTCGCCGCGTGCGCGCCGCCGCGTTCTCCTGCGATCAGGACTTCGGCGCAAGCGGTGCCTTCAGGGTATGGGAGTGTTTCGTGCTCATCGCGTATCAACATGCGTCGCAACGGAATCATCATAAGTATTCCCAGCGCACCGCCGAGAATTGTGATGAATCCGATTTTCCACAGACCGGGAATCTCGATCTCGGGGCGGCTTGCATGCCAAATGAAGAACGCGGGAATCGTGAAGATGATTCCCGCTGCGAGCGACTCGCCTGAAGATGCGATCGTCTGCACGATGTTGTTTTCGAGCACCGTGCCGCCTTTGAAGAACTTGCGGAGGATGAACATGGACATGACGGCGGCGGGTATTGATGCGCTGACGGTCATGCCGATGTAAAGGCCGAGATAGGCGTTCGCCGCAGCGAAGACGATGCCTAGGACGGTACCGAGTATGAGGGCGCGAGTCGTGGATTCGGCCATGGTAACCGAAGCCTGCACGTAGGGCTGAAACGTCTTGCTAGTGGTAGAAGTCGAGTGGTCCATGCTGCTCCGTGTTATGGTCGGCTTGAAGAACTCATCTTTAGAAACGCTGCGCGCGATTCACGCAACGCATCGAGTGTGATCGCGTCACGCGCGACTCGCGCGGTCCATTCGCGTATCAGAAAACCCATTGGCTGAGAAACTCTCTGCACGCCGATTGCGTGAATCATCGAGAAAAGGAATCGGTTGCGAAGCGTGATGCGGCAGATTTCTTCGAGTTGAGTTGTAGCGCGAATGGCGCCGTCGCGGGAGTGGCGCACACAGGGAAAGGGCAGGAATCGCGTTTGCAGTCCGCGTGCGTTTGCGCGCGCGCAAATGTCCACATCCTCCCAATAGAATGGCGCGTAAACTTCGCTGAAACCGTGCAGCTCATCAAACATCTCGCGACGATAGGCGGCATGTCCTCCGACCGCGTAGGAGGAGGGTTTCAGCCAATCATTTGAGCGAACTTGATCGTTCTGATTGTGCAGCACGCGGGCGACGCCCAAGCGCCATACCACGCGTTTTGCGCCTTCACGCAATAGTCCGGACTCATCCACCGATTCGAGACCGACTGTGAAGAGCGTCGTTGACTCAAACGCTTGAGCGAGATGGGCTCGCGGATCCGCAATCAATTCCGCGTCGTCGTTCAGCAGTACCACGATCGGGCACTTGTTCTCGCGGACGGCTCGATTTGCCGCTTCGGCGAATCCCAAGTTTTTGTCGTGGATGAGAAACGTTACCGTGGGGAACTCTGTTGTTAGAGCGTTCGCCACAGATCCGTCGCCGCTATCGTCGGTGACTGTAACTTTGGAGAGCCACGCCGCATCCATATCGCGAATGGACGCGAGCGCACGGCGAAGGCGATTTGGATTCTTGTACGCCGGAATGGCGATGCCTATTTCCATTTTCACGAAGCAGTCCGCAGCGTGGTCACTTCACTCCATGCCTGCTGTGCAGATGCGAGAACGGCTTCTCTGCTCGCAATATCCAAGCTTTTCGCCACGGGAATCACGCGCATAAATTTGCTGCGCGGCGCCCATTTCACACTTTCGACGGGGAATGAGTCATCATCGCGAAACAGCGCGAGACCGGGGACTTGACATGCAGCCGCGATGTGAGTCGGTCCACTGTTCATTCCGATGAAGGCATAACATTCTTTGATGAGCGAACTCGTTGTTCGCAGCGGCAGATTTGTCAGGGCATGTGATTTCGGGATCATCTCGCAGAGAGATTTCGCAAGCGCGGTCTCGGATTGACCTGATCCGACGAAAAGAACTTGCTTTCCCTCGCGAACGCGCGCAAGCAGGTCGGAAAGCAACTGAGGAGAAACGTGCGCACCTCCGCTCGTGGCGCCACCGTGATGAACAACGATGTAGTCGCGATCGCGCAGGCCAACGCTTTCGCGCAGTCTTGCTCCACGCAGCAAGTCTTCATCGGAGAGAAATATTTCGGGATCGCGAGCATCGGCGATGTCGGCGCCGATGAATTCTGCGAGTTGCAGGTCGAGATCCGCGACGTGCATGTGTTCATCGTAGGGAATCGTCCGCGTGAGGAACGGCGCAGTTCCGTTGGTGGAGAATCCCACACGAATCTTTGCTCCCGACAAGAAGGCAAGCAGACCGTTGCGAAAGAACCGCTTGAAGAGAATTGCGGAATCCGGTTTCAAGACTCTAAGACGCCGCGCCGTGTTGATAAATCCTACAAGACCGCGATGCCGGCGCTGCTTGTCATAAATCAACAGAGAATCTACGTAGGGACAATGTTCCAGCAGCTCGAATCCGATCGGGTCAACGACGACATGAATGCGCGCGGCGGGGAAGGAGCGCCTGATAGACTTGATTGCAGGCACAGCCATGAGTGTATTGCCGATCGAGCCGTTGCGGAAGATCAGGATGGAACGGGGAGTCATGCGGGCCGGTAGGTTGTCAGCAAATCCATGGCGCGGGAATAGACATCCTCGACAGTGAGCATTTGATTCACATCGTCGAGCGCAATGTGCCTCGGATCATGCGGCGGCGTCCAGTATTGCCAGAGGTCATGTCGAAAGACGGTCAGCGTTGGAGTGTTTACGGCGCAGGCGAGGTGTTTGGGTCCGCCGTCGTTGCCGAGCAGAAGACTGCACGATTCGAGAAGCGCCGCCATCCTTCCGATTCCGTCGCAGAGAACGATTCTCTCTTGCAAGTCGTTTTCGGCGATCGGAACTTTGCGCAGTTCACTTTCTTCTTCGATCGCGCCGATCAAAATGGGCACAACATTCGTCTCCTGATTGAGACGGTGAAATATTTTCGCATAGTATTCAAGCGGCCAGCACTTGTAAGTGCGGCGGCTTGTGGGGAAGATCGCGACGATCCTCTTCCCTCTCCAAGCGAATGCTCGCGCGAGGTCTTCTGCCCACTGCCGTTCTTCCGCCGTGACGTGAAACTCCAGATTCAGATCTTGGTCACGAGCGCCGACGGCTTCAACAATTCTCAATTTGTGCAGGGCGCTGTATTGCGGAGTCAGCGGATTTTGAGCCTGCACGCGCGCGGTGTAGAGCAGTGATCTCAGATGTCCTGCGAAACCGGCCCGAGTCTTTGCGCCGGATAGAAAGCACGCGAGTGCACTGCGCGGGTCGGAGAGAAAGTCAAGCGCAGTTGAGCATGAGCTTTCCCTGCGCAGAAGTTTGGCGAGTCGGAGCGCAGAACAATGCGAGCCGCAATCTAGGATGCGATTGATGTGCGAACTCCCTTGAAATACGCGCACGACCTGTGATTCCGCGAAGACGGAGATGGTTGCGCGAGGATAGGCTTTACGAAGCGCGCGAATTGCCGGGATGGCGAGCAGGCTGTCGCCGACGCGACGGAAGAGAAGACAGGCGATGGCGGAATCTGAATTCACGATCGCAGCGATGCTCCCTCAATCACGGAGTTGTAAAACTCGGCGGTCTGTTCACCCTGTTTGATCAGAGTGAATTCATTTTCGAGTTTGCGTCGTCCCGCTTCGCCGAGTGGTTTAAGAATCGCGGGATCAGAGATAACTTTGTCGAGCGCTTCGGCGAGCGCGCGCGAGTCTTTGACCGGAGTGACAAACCCGGTGGCGCCGTGCGAGATGACTTCTGGAAGAATGTTCACGTCACTCGTGATGATAGGAAGGCGATAGGCCATCATTTCGAGCGCGATTCTGCACACGGCTTCGCTGCGCACTGAGGTGATAATGCCGAAGTCAAGTTCTTGAAGCAATGTTCGCACGTCGGTGCAGCGCGGCGCGAAGCGGACGTAATTCTCGACTCCGAGAGAGCGGGCGAGCGCATGCAGTTCAGATGCGGATCGTTCCGGGTAATCGTCACCGGTCATCAGGATGCAGAGACGGCTACGTTTTTCTTGCGGCAAAAGTTTAAGAGCTTCCAGAAGAACTTCTTGACCTTTCTCGGGGCTCATGCGCGCGATGATGGCGGCGAAGAGTGCGGTCTCGGGGACATTGAGTTTCGCGCGCCACTCTTCGCGCGGCACGGAAGGGAAGCGAGCAAGATCGAGTCCGGGGAGAATGACGCGGAGCTGAAGCTGCGCGAGATCAAATCTTGATTTGTAGCGCGGGATGGAAGATCCTGTGGAAAGGATCAGACCGCGCGTCCGTTTTTCGTGGAGATATTTATTGACGAAATTGGCTTTGGGCGATCGCGGTTCGGCGACGGATCGAATGAGTGGAATCTTGTCCTTGCAATTTGCGAGCGCGCACAAGAGGTGTCCAGGCGGGCAATGCGGGTTTAGCACGTCGGGTTTGAACTCGCGGATGATCCCCCGCAGGTGATTGAGCGCGCGAACGAAGTGAACGGGGTTAGCCGTGTGATAGTCGAAGTCGTGGTGTCCGTTCAGTTGCTCCGTTTGCGCCCATTTTGAGAGGGGCGATCCGGCCTGTGTCGAGAGATAGACTTCGTGTCCAAGCTCACGAAGTCCGCGCGCCGTGTTGAGCGCGTACCAGGCCATCGCGCCTGCAAAACGTACGTGACAGGTAATCAGGATATTCACGCGCGGCTTGGTCGGATTGAGGTAAGGAATCGGTTAGGCGCTTGCAAATCACACGCGCAAATCGTACATTTCGGCAAGAGAAAGGAGTGGGTCATGCGCCCGTTGGCGGCACTATTGATGTTGATTGTGATGGGATGCGCGGGCAGTATGCGCACCCTTACGATTTTGCATACGAACGACATTCACGGACGTTTCATGCCGGAGCGCGCGAGTTGGCGCGAGGATTCGGCATTTGTCGGCGGCTTCGCGGCGCTTTCGGGAGCATTGGACAGTCTGCGCGGAGTCCACGAGTATTCACTTTATCTTGACGCCGGCGACTTGATGACGGGAAATCCGATTTGTGATCAGCAAGTTGACGGCGTGGAAGGCGGCGCATTGCTTCGCTTGCTTCAGATGTGCGACGTGGATGCGCAGTGTTTGGGCAATCACGAATTTGATCTTGGCGCGGAGCATCTGCGTGAGTATGTTTCGGAGGCGACCTATCCCCTTCTCTGCTCGAATCTGGCCGACAAGAGAGGCGAAGAAGCGCTATGCGCGCCCTATACAATTTTGACCAGCGGAAAGCTGCGCGTCGGAGTGATTGGATTGATCTTGAACGATCTTGCCGACGTTGTATCGAGGGAAGCCATTGCGCCGTTTCGCGTGACGGAGATTGCTGAAACGGCACAGAGGTTAATTGATGAGCTTGACCCGCAGACGGACTTGATTGTCTTGCTGACTCACAACGGAGTGGAAGAGGACAAGGAGCTTGCTCGCGCGATTTCGGGGGCGGACATCATTGTCGGCGGCCACAGTCATACGCGGCTTTCTGAACCGGTTGTTGAGAACGGCGTGATTATCGTTCAGGCGGGATCCTATTGCAAAAACCTTGGTGAACTCACGATTCAAATTTGCGGCGACTCGGTTCGTTCTCACAGCGGAAAACTCATAGAGCTTGAAGCCGCGAGATTTTCTCCTGATCCTCGCGTTCAGATGTACTGCGACAGTTTTGCGACTATCATTGACCAAGTTTACGGCGAAGTGATCGCAGAAGCGGGCGAAGCTCTTACGCGTAGTTACAACTCATCGAGTCCTTTGGGCAATCTGCTTTGCGATCTGATGCGTGCGCGCTACGGCAGCGAGATTGCGCTTACGAATTCGGGCGGATTGCGCAAGGATCTTTCGGCCGGGCCGATCACCAAGTTGGATTGCGTGGAATTGATGCCGTTCATGAACGCGGTATGCCGATTCACGATCAGCGGCGCGGAACTTCGGCAATTCGCGTTGAAGCAGGCGGAAGCGCAGCTTGGCGGCGGCTCAGAAGTTTTGCAGATGTCGGGTCTTGAAATACTTTACAAAAGAGCGGCGGACGGTTCGATCACGGCGCGAGTTCTGGTGAACGGCGCGGAGGCGATTGAGGACAGGCAGTATTCAGCCGTTTCGATTGATTACGTGCTGCACTCACAGTGGGAGAAGTACTTAGGATTCGAGCCGCGCGCCGTGGATAACAGCGGATTGATGTTCAGCAAATTCATCATGCTCGCGCTCTCAGAGGCGAAGCAGCCGATTCTTGCGCCTGATGATCTTAGATTACACGAGGAATTACCATGAAGAAGCCTGTCGTGCTTGTGGTTTGCACGGGAAACTCCATGCGCAGTCAGATGGCGGAGGCGCTATTGCGGCGTGATTTAGGCGATCTGATTGAGGTGCACTCTGCGGGCACGCATCCGAGTCACGTGCATCGCCACGCAATTCGGACGATGGAAGAGATCGGGATTGACATGTCACTTCATTATTCAAAGAGCGTATTTGAGTTTGCACGCCACGAGATAGACTTGGTGATCACGGTATGTGACTCCGCGAAGGAGAGCTGTCCGGTGATTCCCGGCGCGAAGCGCACGGTTCATCAAGGCTATCCCGATCCGTATCACGCGAGTCCGACACAGGATCCGGAGGTGATGTTTGCCGAGCTAAGAGATCAGATGCGCAAGGAGCTTGTGGAACTGGTCTGCGAGGAACTGCGCTTAACACGACCTCAGCACCAGACGGGAGCCTGATCTACGAGAGCAGCGGGTCTTGGAATCGGGCGGTCGGGCAAGGATTCATAGAACGCGCGCATGAGATCAATCACTTCTCGCGGCTCGTGCAATTTCATTGCTTGTGATTTGAATCGCGCGGCTCCGTAAAGACCTCGCGAGTAGGCGATCAGGTGTTTTCTGAATTCGAGCGTGCCTCGTCGTTCGCCGTAGAAATCGGTCATCCAGAGCAGATGTTGTGAAGCCGCATCGAGTCTTTCGCGCGGGGTTGGAGCAGGCCCGGTGTTGCCGGTTTCCATGAGGTTTTGAATTTCGCGAAAGATGAAGGGATAGCCCATGGCTCCGCGTCCGATCATGACGGCGTCGCACTGTGTGAGCGTGAGCAGCTTAAACGCGTCTTCGGGAGTTTTCACATCTCCGTTTCCGATGACGGGAATTTTTACTGCCGACTTCACCTCGCCGATCCATTCCCAGTGCGCGCGGCCTTCGAAGAATTCGCTTCGAGTTCTTGCATGAATGGTGATCCAGGCCGCACCTGCGCTTTCGACGGCCTTTGAGACTTCGACGGCATTGAGCGAGCGATGATCCCATCCGGATCGAATTTTGACGGACACAGGAATGTCAACGGCTCTTGCTGCCGCTTCGACGATACGCGCAAGCAGGCTGACGTCTTTAAGCAACGCTGCTCCGCCCTGATTGAGAATAATTTTCTTGACGGGGCAGCCGAAATTCAGATCGAGTGCGTCAGGATTGAGGTCGCGCAAGAGCTTAGCTGCATCTGCTGCCTGTTCGGGATTGGTTGCGAAGTATTGAATTGAATAGGGACGTTCGTCTTCCGCGAAACCCGCCATCCTGCGGGTTTTTTCATTTTTGCGTCTCGTGCCTTCACCTGAGAGCATTTCGGAGAAGACGAGGCCCGCGCCGTATTTTCGGGAGATGCGGCGCATCGCGGTATCGGTGTATCCCGCAAGCGGGGCGAGCACAGCAGGCGACGTCAGTTTGAGTGGTCCAAGCTGAGTCGAGCGCTTCGTCGAATCGCTGTTTGCTTGCGGTGAATTGCTCACGAGCGTTTGGGTTTGTCCGCCGCGCAAATCATCTCCATCGAGAACCAATTAATCGGCGATCCGGGCAGATACCATGCGCCGAAAAAGTTCGGTTTGCGGAATCCGCAGTTCTGGAGCATGGAGGAGAGTTCGGGGACGGTGTAACAGCGGATGCCGTCCAGTTCAGGGTTCTCGCCTTCGAGTATCAGGGCGCCGTCCGGGCACGCGAGTTCCCAAGAGCCTCCGAGTCTGCACGTCATGGGATCGAATTCGCCTCGATGAAGGAGGATTCCCTCATCGCATTCGAGCCATTCGGAGCCCAAGTGATTTGAGATGGAATAGGGGTGCTGCGCCGTGATGAGGATTTTTCCTCCGGGTGCGAGCGCATCATATACGCATTTTAGAGAGGCGAGGTTCTCCTCTTCGGTTCCGAATCCGAAGCTCATGCCGAGGATGACAATTCGGTCGTAGAGTTTGTCGGATTTGAACGTGCGCATGTCTCCGACGGCGAAGGACGCGCTTACTCCGAGTTTCTTGGCGAGTTTGTTTCCGTGTTTGACGAGCGGCGGGCTGATGTCCACGCCGAGCACTTCGCATCCCTTTTGCGCAAAGAGGAGGGCTTGATAGCCTGCTCCGCACCCGAGATCGAGGACGGACATGCCGGGCTTCATTTTGAGGGTTTCCCAGCAGAACTCGACAACCTGTTCATTGTTCAGGTGCGCGGCATCGTCATCTCCGACGAGGCGGATGCGCCAGAATTCGGCCCAGAATTCATCCCAGGTTTTGGTCACGCGGCGAAAGGTTCGTTTGCTCATGTCTTTGATGGGTGAGGGTTTAGGAAAACTAATAAATATAAACTTTTCGCATGGGGAATGCAATCGCTGGGCGCACAAGACCGGCTATGCGAGCTCGGGCAGATTCCAGCAAGAATAGTAGGAACAAAAAGTTAAGGGGCCGATGCCCCTTATTCGTTGTGGAGTGAAATTATCTCATCCCGAGTCTATTTTGCGGGAGAGACGGGTCGGGGATCAAAGCGCGCAGTGACTGTGAGCAGTTCGATAGAGGTCTTGGGGAACAGTTCAGGGTCGAGGTAATATCGCGGCTGCGATGCAGGCTGAATCGCGATCAGGGTTTGGTTGCGGCGATTGACGTCTCCACCATTTTCCGTAACATGCACCTCGTAAGATGTTGCTTCAGGTACGGGATCCCATTCGATCATCTGTCCACTGATTCTGATACGCACGGCACGATCGAGTTTTCTTGGGTCCCATCCTCCGCCGGGATCCGATTCAGGGAAATTCGCGATAAAAAAACGGTTGGGGGCCTCCGGCGGGAGTTTTCGGGTTTGCGCTCGATGATCTGTTGCCGAGAAGTAGTATTGAATATTGGTCGCGTCTTGCGGCACGACGATGGATGATGAGTAGAGTCGTGGTCCGGTCAACGAAGGCGTAATGGTTGTCCAATTGGCCTGCGTATCAAACTTATAGGTGAGCGAGAGAGCCGTGATTTGCGGCGGTTGACTGACACGGAAGGTATCAGTCCATATTTCAGCGGACAGGAACACGGTGTCGGGACAAGTGGTGTATTCGACCGGAGTGTGTATGAAGTAGGGTCCGAAATTCCAACTCAGACATGAGAAGTCGAGGAGCCAAGCGTGAGCCTCAATATCCCAGTCATAGAATTGGAATCCTGAGCAATTCGGCCATCGCCGAGCGGTGATTGCGCCATTGTAAGCAAGTGTCCATGGTGAGCTGCCGTAGACGGACATGGTTGCTTGATGTCCGTTTTGGTTGAAATAGCTGAAGGATGAATCGAGGTTCGATGAGTAGTCACTCATGGCCATGATCTCGACATTCGGATTCAGCATCTGCAGCGATCCTGTTGTCCACGGCGGCTCGCTGACGGGGTGCGCGCGCGGGTCTTGGACGAAAATATCGAAGGCATCACCGTAGATTCGGATGGGGGCATTCGGTCTTCGCGCCCAAATTGCATCACACATTCTCGCGCAATACCTTCCACAGAGTTGCCCGCAGGATAGTCCGCTTGAGGTGCAGAGCGGATCGTAGTTTGAGAGCGCAACTTCGTTGATGTGTATTTTGAATCCGTCGGGCTTGTGCGCGGAGTCCAGGAATTGAATCGTACGCTGATAATACTCGATCGGGTCCCACAAACTGAAGCACTCTGTCTCTCTTCCGCCCTGGTATTGGACGGCAGTGTGCCAATCAACGGTTACCGTAGCGTTTAGCGGGAGGCCGCCGGTTGTAGTGCGTGTGAGCTTTGGACGGAAGACAAAATTTTCTTCGGTTGTGTCCGAAAGCTCCGCGACGAGATAATCTACTCCCTCGGTCATCAGAATATTCCCGGGTTGCCGGTAGACTCGCAGCGGCGTATCGGAGCGTCTTACCATATTGGAAAAGCCCGCCGGTTCGATTGAAATGTCGTCGAGCCAGAGATTTCCTGATCCGCCTTCGGGCCCGATCCAGATGGTCAAGGTATCAAGGTTATAGGTTGAGAGCACGGCTTCGTATTGCGTCCAGCTGGCAGTCTGCGAGACGGTAAAGCGGCGATTTTCGAGGAAGTTGTCTACAGGTTCATCTCCGACGATTCTGAAGAGAACTCTTCCTGTAAAGCTCTGGGTCTTTGCCCAGAACTTCACCTTAACAAGGCGATGGGCGCCGAAGTACATTCGCTGGCGAACCGTTTTGTCATAAGCGAAGTTGGGATCAATGTTTGCCCACTTTAAGGAAGACGATCCTGAGTGCCTGTTCGTATTGTCCCTTGAGATTGTCCCATAGCTTGCGGCGGGATACATGGTCCAACTGTTGGGCACATTGCCTGTCCAGCTTTCAAATCCGGCGTTGACAGGAGTTAGTCCGAGGGAGCTTGCCGTGAAACCCGACGACAAAACCGTCATCTGCATGTTTGTGATGGGCACTCCTTCCTGCCAGGACTTCTCTTTGCAGCGCAGAGCGGCTTTGTCAACGGCTGCGGTGAAGAATTGACCTCTCCTCTTGAATCTTTCGCGCAGAACGAAGTGATGCGGACTTGCGACGAGGCCCAGGTCAACATCGGTCCATTCAATCTCATCCATCTTGTAATGATAGGACATGTTGGCCAGCGAGTCACAGTAGGCGATTTGCTCGTCATTTCTGACTGAGCTATTGATTGTGCATATCCGTTTGGGATAGTCAGGCCAGTCGCGAACATACGCGCGATCCACGTAGATGTCTCCGTAGACGATTGAGAGCAATTCGACGAAGGACATCAGTCCCCATTCCAAGCCGAGGTGATCGTAGCCTGTGAGAAAGACGTGGTTATGTCCGACGAGCAGGTGATACTCCTCTTCGCGCGTCAGGACTCCCATTCCGGGAATTCCGGATGCAGCGAGTGAATCAACGAGTTGCGGAAAGCGGGCGGGCTGCCCGAGCATCAGCGCCACTCCCTCGCCGCTCCACTGCGAGAGCGAGATTGAAACCGGCGGATGACCGGTGAAGGTTGTAATCTGTGCGATCGCCTCGTCACGGACATAGGCTTCCACCGGAGTGGGATCATCCGGCATAACCAAGTAGAAAGCTCCGTTGACGGCCAGTGGAGCCTGCGACAGGAGTCCCATTTGCTGCGGTCGGGGACGAATATCATGCAGGCCGGCCCGAGCCAGCGAAGCGGTGAAGGCGAGAGCGAGCGCTCCGAGAAGTAGCTTTCGCAGATGTTTCATGATCGTCACTTGCACAGCATTTCGGTCATTCGTTAGCAGTACGATAACAAATGATTCCACGACTTGCAAGCGTTCCAGTCGAGTTATTTATCTTGCCACGATTTCTCATTTACTGAGTCAAGAATTTCCTTCAATTGCTCATTTCTGAACGGCTTGGTAATGTAGCCGTTCATGCCGGCTTCAAGGCATTGTTCGTGGTCTCCTTGCAGTGCATTGGCCGTGCATGCGAAGATTGGGATATTGGGACGATGCGGCTGTTTGCGGATGCTACGGGTTGCCGCGAGGCCGTCCATCACGGGCATCTGGATGTCCATCAGAATCAGGTCGAAGTGGTGTAAGGAGTGAAGCCTGACTGCTTCGGCGCCGTTTTCGGCAACATGAACCTTGCATCCGAGGCGCTCAAGTATCTTTACAGCCAGTTTCTGATTTATACGATTGTCTTCAGCAAGCATCACGTGCAACAGGATTGGAGCAGAGTCTTGCCGCGACGCGGGGAAACATTTTTCAATGTTCGCGCGATGCGATTGCCCCGCGAATGCTCGCAAGAGTGTCGCTTGTCTTGCGGGAGTCGAGCAGACGGACGCGCCGGCCTTCTCAAGATCGAGCAAATCGCTTTCGGCATGAGCCGCGCGAATTGCGACGCAGGTGATCCGAGATGTATCGGGATGACGCCGTACTGCTTCTACAATCGCACGAGCGTCTCCGCAGTTGATACCGCTGCCGATCAGCGCGGTGACCTTGTCTCCGTCGGCTACGCGCAGGGCGTTGAAGAATGAGGCAGCATCCGCCGCCTCAACGGCGCAGCCGCCGGCGGACTCTACAAGGGAACGAAGTCCTTGCGCGAAGAGCGGCCGTGGCTCCCAGATAACAAATTTGCCGTCGAGTGGCGAAGCGGAAGTCTCGGAAGCGGACTCCTCGGCAAGATTGAGATTGATGAAGAAGTGGAAGCTGCTGCCTTCGCCAACGGCGCTCGTTACAGAGAGCGCTCCTCCCATCAGTTGGGCGAAATTGCGACTAATGGAAAGACCGAGCCCAGTGCCGCCGTAGTTGCGCGAGGTGGAGGAATCCGCCTGCGAGAAGTTCTCGAAGATTGTGTCGAGCCTGTCTTCGGGAATTCCGATTCCCGTGTCGAGGACTTCGCAATGCAGTTTCAGGTTTCCATTGATCGGAGGCTCACACCATACGCGCAGGAAGACGCTTCCTCTCGAAGTGAACTTCAAGGCATTTCCGGTCAGGTTCGAGATGATCTGTCGCAAGCGAGTCGGATCACCGACGACGAGGGAAGGAACCTCGGGTTGAATGGAGTATCCGATTTCGACGCCTTTCGTCTTTGCTTGCAGGGAGAAGAGCACGATGACGCTTTCGAAGAGGTCGCGCGGATCAAAGGTCATGGACTCGAGCTTCATCTGCTTAGCCTCGATTTTCGAGAGATCGAGGATGTCATTGATGATGTTGAGCAAGGACTCTCCACAATCCAGAACGGCTTTTGCATATTCGATTTGCTCGGGCGAGTCGGCTTTTTCGGAGAGTAGTCGAGCAAATCCGACTATGCCGTTCATCGGCGTGCGGATTTCATGCGACATGTTTGCAAGGAAGTGACTCTTTGCGCGGCTTGCCGCCTCGGCCTCGCTAGCGAGCAGATTGGCTCTTACGATAGCTTTTTCGAGTTGCTGATTGACCTCTTCCATCTCTTGGTGGGATTTGCGAATTTGTTCGTCTTGCTCGCGGCGGAGTGTCACGTCAACGAATCCGCAAAGCACCGCAGGATGTGTCTGCCAGAGAAACTCCCGCGTGGTCAGGGTGCACCAGCTACTCAAGACGCCGCGCCTACGAACAGGCATTTCCCAATCCGCGACGGCCTGCCCTGCTCTGATGACTCGCTCCAATTTCTGCTGATCTTTGGAATCCGCGAGGAATTCCCATATTGAAGATCGGTTCGGGTTACTGGCTCCGAATCCGAAGTAGGATTCGAAGTTTTGATTACAGTAGAGCAGTTCTCCTGTCCATTCGTCTGCGACACAGATTGCAATGGGAGCCGTTTCAATGATGGTTCGGTTTCGAGATTCGCTTTCTTCGAGTGCACGGAGCATGAAGTTGAGTGAGCTTGCCATCTCACCGACTTCGTCTGGCGACACAACTTCTGCAAAGGCCTGTTGATCTCCCGCCGCGCGGCGGGTCATCGCATTCTTGATCTGTCCGAGCGGTTTGAGCACATGCGACTTCATGAGCGAATAGACGCCAACGAGGATAATGGCGAGCGCTCCGAAGAAGAGGAAGGCAATGCGCACGGTATCTTCGAACACGGAATTTCGAGCGAAGGAGGTATCAAGGCTTACGACCATTGCGTTGTGCTGCATATTGCAATCGGCGTGTCCTTCAATAATTGCCGCCGAGCCGTAGCGCTCCTCTTCGTGAAAGGTCTTCGTGGACTTGGCCGTGTCCCCGAGCAACTCGCACAAGTTCACGGTCGCCGGCGTCGGAGGCAGTTCAGTTGGGGTTAGGCCGATCCAGGATTGTCTTGTGCAAGCAATGACTATTGGGGGTGTCCCTCCGACCACAATAAGGCGCGACACGTCACGTTCGGCTCCGAGCGTCTGGACGATTTGGCGAAGTAGTTTCGGATCGTCGGTGAGTGCGGCAACCCGAACCGCGTGTTCAATCAGACGCACACGTCTTGCCAATTGGTCTTCGAGCATTCGATACAGGAGAGAATTGGCCATGGTCGAGCCGACGGCAGCGAAGGCGATCCCGATGCCAAGCACCGGGATCACCAGCTTCAGCGTGAGCGAGGAAGCGAGGTGGTTTACGATTTTGCTGATCATCGGGAGTGTGGTTGATCCGATTCGGTTGCGGAAGGACGTCGGTCGTCACGTTTTCGCGCGGAACCGGACGCAAAGTCGAGGTTTCCTTGCCAGCGAGCATCAAGGTCTTTGAGTTCTCCTCTGAAATCCAGGAGCGAGTCTTGCTCGGACACTCCGAAGAAGTTCCACATTGAGATTTCGCGCGCGAGTTCCGACGGGAAGCGATGTTCGCGTCGTGCCAGAGCTGCGGCGATCGAGTCCGGTCGAGAAGAGAGACTCAGTCGCGCATGCTCATATGCCCCGAGCAAGTCCCTCCACTCCGAGCGGCGGCGCATTACTTCAGCTCGGTGCACAAGCAGAAGCTCTTCTTGCTCAGTCTGCCAGCGTGAAGAGCTGTCTGCGCTCTTGGCGATAGCGAGGACAAGCAAGACTCCGGCGTCGGAATGCGAGTTCTTGATCATGCTTACGCATCGTTCATGCGGCAAGACCACCGCGTCCACTTGGTTCATATTGAATGCGTGTTCCAGCGCGTCATGATCCGGCAATTCGACGATTCTGGGGTTCACCCCGTACTCTCTATAGAGGTTCAGCTCTTCGGCGAAGTAGAGTAGAGTTGCCCCGGCGGATTCCGTGATGCCGATCCGCAACGTGGTGTTTCCCGGCGCGGTGCAACCCAACCACAAGCAGAGAGAAAACGGCAGTCCTACCACACAGATTGTTCGCATTTTTGCTTCCACAGTAGATTCACCGGATGAAGTGCAATTCGGGTTCCAATTCAGCGCATGAAAAAAGCCGGAGTGGACTCCGGCTTCCTCGTCAGATTTCTTGAGCTTAGAAAGTTACAGGTTCTTCGTACTCACTATAGACTTCTTTGAGGATATCCGCCATTTCACCGAGCGTGCAATAGGCGTGCGCACCGGCAATCAGATGCGGCATCAGGTTTTCCTCTTTTTCGGCTGCGAGCTTGATGTTGTCGAGGGCTTCGCGAGCAGCTCTTGCGTCGCGACGTTTCCGTAGCGCGTCGAGTTTGCCGATCTGACCTCGGCGGCATTGATCTTCGGCAATATCGAGAATCGGAATATCTATCTGTTCGTCAGCCTGCACGAAGCGGTTTACTCCGACGATAACGCGCTCTCCGCGGTCAATTTCCATCTGGTAGACCAGTGCGGACTGCGCAAGTTCTCGTTGGAAGTAGCCGCTCTCGATTCCCGCAACCACTCCGCCCATCGCTTCAATCTTGTCGAAGTATCTGTTTGCGCCATCTTCCATTTTGTCGGTCATCCACTCGACGTAATAGCTTCCGCCCAAGGGATCAATCGGCGCTCCGGCCATGACCTCATGGCGTAGCACCTGTTGAGTGCGCATGGCAAGTGTCACGGCCTTTTCGCTTGGCAGGGCGAGCGTTTCATCCATGGAATTGGTGTGCAGGCTCTGTGTTCCTCCGAGTACGGCGGCAAGAGCTTCCGTCGCGGTGCGAATGAGGTTGACCTCGGGCTGCTGGGCTTGCAGACTGCAACCGGCGGTTTGAGTATGGAAACGACAGAGCCATGAGCGCTCATTTTTGGCGTGATATCGGTCTCGCATGCGCTTAGCCCATATTCTTCGTGCCGCGCGAAATTTACCTATCTCCTCGAAGAAATCGAGGTGTGAGTTGAAGAAGTGGGAAAGGCGGGGTGCGAATTCATCCACGTCGAGGCCCCGTTCAATTGCGGCTTCGACATAGGCGAATCCGTCGGCCAAAGTGAAGGCGAGTTCCTGCACGGCGGTGGAACCTGCCTCGCGAATGTGATAGCCTGAGATCGAGACCGGATTGAAGCGCGGCATTTCGCGCGTAGCAAATTCAATCGTGTCCACCACAAGTTTCAGCGACGGTTTGGGCGGATAGATGAATTCTTTCTGCGCAATGTATTCTTTCAGAATATCGTTTTGCAGAGTTCCGCCGAGCTGTTCGCGTTTGAAGCCCTGATTCTCCGCTGCGGCGATGTAGAAGGCCCAGATGATCGCAGCGGGCGCATTGATGGTCATCGAGGTTGTGATCTTGCCGAGCGGAATATCTTTGAAGAGAATTTCCGCATCTTCGAGCGATGCAACCGAGACACCACACTTGCCGACTTCCCCGACGGACCATTCCGAATCGGGATCGCGGCCCATCAGCGTGGGCAAGTCAAAGGCGACGGACAGCCCGTCTCCGCCCTGTTCAAGAATGTAGCGGTAGCGCTTGTTGGTCTCTTCGGGCGTCGCGAAGCCGGAGAATTGGCGCATGGTCCAACTCTTCCCGCGATACATAGAGGCATGAACGCCTCGCGTGAACGGGAATTGTCCGGGAAAGCCGAGCTTCTCCATGTACAGTTCGGCCTGCGTGGGGTCCTCGCTCCAGGTGAGCGGAGGAACCTCCGTGCTGGAGGTTGTGACGAACTTTCGAGCGTCCTCAACGCGGCCTTTGCCGTTCAGTTCGGTTTCCCAGCGGCGGCGGGATGCGAGCAGTTTTTCAAGTGGGGTCATGCGGTCTTGGGATTGTTTATCCTATAAATATACTCGTTTTCGGAGGCGAAAGCAACCCGTCACCAGAGCCAGAAAGTTAAGCCCAAACCCGCCTGAACGGAGACTTTTGTGTCCGGCGCGAGTTCCATCCCGGGCGCCGCCTCAGCCCAGACATCCATGATGGTGTAGGGAATCGAATACCTCAGGCCGAGAGGCACGCGCACGCCAAAGCGGTTGTCGTCGTCATCGTCCACACTCAGGTAGCCACCGAAGCCGTAGTACCATTTCCATTCACGAGGCATATCCATAACATAATCATACATTTGAAAATCAGCGGAAAGCAGAAGCCACTCGCTCCACGACCAGGCCGCTGTGACATCCACCGAGGCTGCGCGATCCCAGAAAAACTGCGCATTCAGGCCAGTCGGCTCGCCGACCACCAGTCCAAGCCCAAATTCGTCTCGATTCTTCTCTGCGTGAGCAGCGGAGACAAGAATTAGCATAGCCATTGCAACAAGCATCTTTTTCATGTTATTCACCTTGTTATTCATCATGGAAACTCCTGTAAACTGAGAACATCCCATTAGCCAACGCAATTGCCCCTCCTGCGGTTCCCGATTGTCGCGGCAAGAATGGCGGGAAGCAGTTGAAAATTAGGCAATTTGTTTTAATATTGAAAGTCTATAACAGTCATATTGATGAGCCGCTTTATACACCACGTCTTTATCTGCGAAAACCGACGCCCCGAGGATGACCCGAAGGGCTGTTGCGCGTCCAAGGGTTCGCCCGAGCTGATTCCGGCGCTGCGCGAGCTGATCAAGCAGCACGGGCTGACGTCGAAGATTCGCATTAACAGTTCGGGCTGTCTTGCCAATTGCTCGCGTGGATCAAGCGTGGTGGTGTATCCCGAAGGAATTTGGTATTCGAAAGTGAGCATGGACGACGTGGCGGAAATTTTTCATGAACATCTACTGAATGGAAGACCCGTGACCAGACTGCTTGATCCGAAGTTTCACGCCGATCTGATGGAGCGCCAATGAAGCTGATGACGCGCTGCTCGACCTTTCTTCTCTTGCTCTCCGTTGTGGTAATCGGCTACGCGAGCGGTCGCGTTACTTTGCGGCCTGCTCAGAGCCCAAGAAGCGACGGTCAGGTTCCTTCGGTTGATGCAGAGCGGCACTCCGCTCATGCCATTCCACTTTTTCCGCCTGCGATGATGCCCGACGCTCGATCACATCAGGACGCACTTGATGAGATATCGTGCCAGCGTGGATGGGGTAGCGTGGACACGTCGCAAGCTATTCACATCACTTTTGCCGCTCCGCTCAAACTTGCGCTTGTCATGGCAAGCGGAGATTGCCCGACTTGCTTGAATGCCGAGGCATTCCGAGCGGACTCTCTTACTCTGCATTTCCGGCGCGAGGATGGCAGCGAAGCCGACACGATGGATCTGCGCATTGAATATTTCTGCGCGGATACGCCCGGTGATTTCTGTTCGGGTCCCGGCGCTCTGCGATGTTCATTCGAGACTTTTGTCTCGTTTGAGCGAGACGAACTCGACACGCTTGTCTATTCGCGTCGTTCCACGTTTTCTCTGGGCGGATGTTTGATAGACAGCGGTGGAGCGATTCTTGTCATAGAAGTTCTTGGCATGCGCGGGCCTGGCCGAGCTCCCGATATTTACTTGGATAACAGCGGCACTAATCCTGTTGCGCTGTGCTCTGCGTGGATGGGAAGCTCGGAGCTTATGGAGTGGGGAGACTATTTCCCGAATCCGGATCCGGGCTATCCGCTGGCATCGGCCTTCATCACATGTGACTTGCCGGAGACCGTCCAGGTTGCTTCCTGTGCGCCGTCATGCGAGATGTCGCGCATCGGCGGGGCGATATCGAGCTTCGATACTGAAACGGATGCAGTTTATCAGTGGCTCGGACTTCCGCAAGGCGCGGTTTTCCCGATGACGCCGACGGAGGTTCACTTCCCCATTTACTTCCCGACTTTAGGAAGCGCGCAGGACGTGGCCTATTACACGATGAGCTTGGGCTGTTTGGGATTCGGTGATCCGTGCTGTCCGCCGGGCGAAGAACTTTGTTCGCAAGCGTTTTCGGTTCCGCGCGGGACACCATTCCAGACCATTGTGGATGTGGATTTGAATCTTGGTGCGCTTGGCTGCTGCATGAATGAGCCGTTCTGGTTTGGTTTGCGGCTGGATTCGATGAGCAGCGGAGCGCCTTCGCCCAGCTTTCTCTTTTCAACGGTGAATCAGGATTCCGCTCCTCCACAGGCATGTGAGCAGTGGTCGGGACATGCGGGGTTTCTGAGGTCGAGTCGCGAAGACAATCTGGCTTGGGCAGACATGACGTTGCGCGCGGCTTGCGGAAGTTGCTTGACCGGCAATCCTGCAACCTGCGGGACTGTTAACTACGGATCGCTTGAATGCGGCAGTGCACTCTCGCTTGCATGCGTGGACAGTGGTTGGACGTTGCAAAATCAGTTGATTCCATCGGGTCTAGGCTTGGCGCGTCGCTACTGCTGTTCCGATATTGATATGCCGGGCGCCGAAGCAATCTATCGGATTGAAGTTCCGAATGGCGGAACGCTTTCACTTGCGATGCTCGATGTGTCGGGCGCGCCGCTTCGAATGATGATCTTAGAGACGTGCGATCTCCATGATTGCATTGCGTCAACAACGGATTCGCTTTTGCTTGGCGACCTGCGCAACGGCACGTATTACATCGTGGTGGATTCGCCGACGGAAACAGGCGCCGTGTTTGACCTGTATGCGGAGTGCTTCAGTCAATGTCTTGCGGTAGCTTGTGATGCGGACGTGCGCGGCGCCGGCGGCGTGGGAAATCGCTATTATGACGGCGAAGGTGACGACACCGGCGACGCCTTCTTCTATTCGTATTACTCCGGCAGCGGCACTCAACAGACGATCCTGCGTTTTGATGCGACGACTTGCGCGGAGTTTGCTCCGGTAGTTTGGAATTCGGCAGAAGCCTCGGCGTCGCGCATGTTGGCCTATGATCCGCGTGACGGCGGGAAGTTTTGGTGCGGCACGGTCACGGACTATTTCGCCGGAACGGGTAAGCTCTACCGAGTGAACATGCAAGGCGCGGTTGAGCAAAGTTGGAGCGCGCTTGGCGGATTGCCGATTCTGCGCTGGTCCGGCGCGGCGTTTGACCCCAATCATAATCACCTTTGGGTGATGATCCGCGACTCCGCCAATTTCGGCAACTCGCGTGCTTATGAGATAGACGTCAACAACATGAGCAGTCCGGTTGTGATACAGGGCCCTCATCTGCTTCAGAATCAGAGTCCTCATACGGCGATTTCATCGGGCGGCGCGGACTATGCCCGTCTGGTCAATCATCTTGTTGTCGCTCATCAAGGTCTGCCGTCGGATTTTGTGCAGTGCTATGAAGACGTGAATCCTGCTTACGCCGGGCCGCGTCCTGGCCCGGGACTTGTTCCGCTCGCATGGTGCGCGCCGGACAGCAACGGTGTGCAAGGGTTCGGCCTCGCGCTTGTAGAGGATTCTCTCGAAGCACGCGAAGAGATGCTGATGACGAATTTCACGGACAGTGATTGGCAGCATCCGATGAATCGCTATGAGCCGCCTTGCCGCCTGACGCCGCCGCGCTGCGAAGCGCCGCAGGACGTTACGATTGTCGCTTCATCGGGTGACATCGTATTGCACTGGACAACGCCGTACAGCGGAACGTACGATCTCTACAGCACGACAAATCCTGATCACGACGGCAACCCCGACGGCGGCGCGGATCCGGATTTTCATATCGAGCAGACTTTTTCTCTTGTCTCCGGCTTGCATCAGTGGACGGACGCAGGCGCAGCGGAGATATTCAAAGTTTACGTCATCGCGGCCGTGTGCAGCGCGAACGTTGCGCAAGGTCAACACAATAATCGTTAGACAATCATTCGGAGAAGACGAACATGGCATCTCGCGTTCAGGAACTGCTCGGAGCCGAAGCCGAGGCGCTTCTGAGCTACAAAGTGGAAGGCGTAATGAGAGATCAGCTTCATTTGCCGGGGCCTGACTTTGTGGATAGAATTTGGAGAGAATCGGATCGTCCGATTCGCGTGCTTTCGAGTCTGGAGCGGCTGTTTCAGACGGGCCGTCTGGCGGGCACGGGTTATCTTTCTCTCTTTCCGGTGGATCAGGGAATTGAGCACTCTGGGGCGGCGTCGTTCGCGCCGAATCCGATCTTCTTTGATCCGGAATACATCGTGAAGCTCGCGATTGACGGCGGGTGCAACGGAGTGGCTTCGACGCTCGGCGTGCTGGGCGCGGTGGGCCGCAAGTACGCGCACAAGATTCCCTTCATAGTGAAGCTCAATCACAACGAATTTCTTTCCTATCCGAATCGCTTTGATCAGGTTCCTTTCGCGAGTGTGCGTCAGGCTTATGATATGGGCGCGGCGGGAGTCGGAGCGACGATCTATTTTGGATCAGAGGAGAGCACTCGTCAGATTCAGGAAGTGAGTCAGATGTTTGAGGAGGCGCATCACTATGGTCTGTTCACGGTCTTGTGGTGCTATCTGCGCAATGACGCCTTCAAGAAGGATGGAGTGGATTATCATCTTGCATCGGACTTGACGGGACAGGCCAATCACATCGGCGTAACGATTCAAGCAGACATCATCAAGCAGAAGATGGCCGAGTGCAACGGCGGCTACAATGCCGTGAACTTCGGCAAGACGCACAAGCGAGTTTAC
>JADLDM010000168.1 GCA_020846695.1 bacterium
TCGCGTGCTGCATGAAACCGGAAGCAAACCGCGCGCACTGATCGTTTCACCAACGCGCGAACTCGCCCTGCAAATCGAAGAATCCCTGAAAGATTACGCGCGCTTCACCGACGTGAGAATTCTCGCTGTTTATGGCGGCGTCGGCTACGGCCCGCAAAATGACGGTCTCAAACGCGGCGTGGACGTGATCGTTGCGACTCCCGGAAGATTACTCGATCATGTTTCGCGCGGCACGCTGAAACTGCACGGCATCCAGATGCTCGTGCTCGATGAAGCCGATCGCATGTTGGACATGGGCTTTCTCCCCGACGTGCGCAGAATCCTCGCGCAGCTTCCGCCAAAGAGACAATCCATGCTGTTCTCCGCGACATTCCCCGATGAAGTCACAAGACTCGCAAAGGAGATGTTGAAAGAACCGAAGCTTGTGCAAATCGGTTCGCGTTCCTCCGCTGCCGGAGGAATTACACACACGGCCTATCCCTGCCCCGCTCACTTGAAACCCGAATTGCTCGTCGCCATGGTGCGCGATCTGAATTCACCTGCAATTCTCATTTTCACCCGCACCAAGCATCGCGCCGATAAAGTGCAAAAACTTCTTCAGCGCGTCCATATTCACGTCACCACACTGCACAGCGACCGCACACAGCGACAACGAGTCGCAGCGCTGGAAGGTTTCAAGCAGGGCAAGTATCAGGTAATGGTGGCAACCGACATCGCCGCGCGCGGTATTGACATCGAAGGCATCACGCACGTCATCAACTACGACGTGCCCGCCACGCCTGAAGACTACGTCCACCGTACGGGCCGCACCGCCCGCGCCGAAAAACTCGGCGAAGCTTACACACTTGCTGCTCCCGACGAAGAGATAATTCTCCGCGAAATCGAAAAACACCTCGGCTCTGCGATGTCGCGCGCCGCATTGCCGCATTTCGACTACCTCGTCGCAGCTCCCGAAAAAGCAACCGGACTCCAGAAAACAAGCGGAACTGTCGGCCCGCAAAAAAAGAGCTTCGCCTCTTCGCATCGCCGTCCCAAAATCCCCCGCAAACTCGGCCGATAATTTCCCCGCCGTTGTTGGTCTCCTGACCGGCAATGACAGCAACATAACTCTGCCATTCATCACTCATCGTTCGCCCCATGACCTCCGGATCTCTTAAGAATCTGACACGACGCGCCTCGCCCGCTTGGACGAGGTTTTTGTTGTTCCTGTCAATCATGGGACCGGGAATCATTACCGCCAACGTGGACAATGACGCCGGCGGAATCACAACCTATTCGCAGGCCGGCGCGCACTTCGGACTCACTGTTCTCTGGATTTTCATCCCGATGACCGTCGCGCTCATCATGATTCAGGAAATGTCCAATCGCATGGGCGTCGTAACGGGCAAGGGACTTTCCGACCTCATTCGCGAAACCTTCGGCGTGCGCTGGACCTTCTACCTGATGCTCGCCCTGCTCGTCACGAACTTCGGGAATGTTGTCGCGGAATTCTCCGGCATCGCCGCTGCGGGCGAAATGTTCGGAATCCCAAAGTGGATTTCCGTTCCCGTCGCCGCTGCACTCGTCTGGCTGCTGGTGATGAAAGCGAACTATGCAACCATCGAGCGCGTCTTTCTGATCGCCGTCCTCTTCTATCTGGCCTATGTCATCGCCGGATTTCAATCCAAACCGGATTGGAAAGAAGTCGGAAATGCTCTCGTTACTCCGACCTTCTCCGGTAATCGCGACTATCTCCTGATGATCATCGGCGTCATCGGAACCACCATCGCACCGTGGATGCAGTTCTATCAGCAGGCATCCGTCGTCGAAAAAGAAATTCCGCTCAAACACTACAAGTATTCGCGCATTGACACCTTCGCGGGCGGCGTTGCCGTCAGCATCGTCGCGCTATTCATCGTTGTTGTCTGCGCTCAAAATCTCTATCCCGCGCACGTCAAAATTGAAGAAGCCGGTCAGGCCGCGCAGGCGCTCGCTCCGCTCGCAGGAGACTTCAGCGCAATCCTCTTCGGCCTCGGACTCTTGAATGCAAGTCTGTTCGCCGCTTCCATTCTTCCGCTTTCAACCTCCTACACCATCTGTGAAGCGCTCGGCTGGGAATCCGGCCTGAACTATCGCTGGGACGAGGCCAAACAATTCTATTCGCTCTACACTGCGTTGATAGTTCTGGGCGCGCTCTTCGTGCTGATTCCCGGACTTCCCTTGATCCGTGTGATGTTCCTGTCACAAGTCGTTAATGGAATCCTCCTGCCGTTCATTCTGATCCCCATGCTCATCATGGTCAACCGCAAGAAGCTCATGGGCGACTATGTCAACGGCAAACTCTACAACATCATCTGCTGGGGAATGGTGATCATTCTGAGCAGCCTCTCCGTCGTTTACTTCGGCGGATTGCTCTTCGGTTGACAAGTATCGGCATTGAAACAAAAAAGGCGAGCCATTCGGTTCGCCTTTTCGATTTTGAGTTTTCGATTTTCCTCAGTACGCCCGGCCCTCAGCTATCGCCGCCTTCTTGACCATCTGTTTGCGCACCTCCTCGTTCAAGTAGTACTTGCGCAAACGCAGCGACTGCGGAGTCACTTCCACCAGCTCGTCCTCATTGATAAAGGCAATCGCCTCTTCCAAGGACATCGGCCGCGGTGGAGCAATCTTATAGCTATCATCGCTGCCCGAGGCGCGCATATTCGTGAGCTTCTTCTCGCGCACAATGTTCACCACAATATCGCTGTTCCGGGAATTCTCGCCCACGATCATTCCTTCGTAAACATGCGTCCCGGGAGCGACCAGCAATTCCCCGCGATCCTGTAAGCTGTCCAGAGCATACGCCGTCACGCGTCCTTCCCGGTCCGCCACCAAAACCCCCGTCGCGCGCTGCGTCACTTCGCCCTCCACAGGACGATATTCAAGAAATCTCGAATTCATGATTGCCGTTCCGCGCGTCATCGTCAAGAGTATCGGACGAATTCCAATCAAACCGCGCATCGGAACTTCATAGGTCAAGCGCACCCAGCCCGTCGCGTGATCCGTCATGTGCGTCATCCGCCCGCGGCGAATCCCCAGAGTGCTCGTGATCACGCCGACATATTCTTCGGGACAATCCATCAGCACCTGTTCATAGGGCTCCATCTTCACTCTGTCAATATCCTTATAGAGCACGCGCGGCTTGCCGACGTTCATCTCGTAGCCCTCGCGACGCATGGTCTCGATCAAAATCGCCATCTGCAATTCGCCGCGTCCATAAACCCGCGTGCCCTCGCCCGTCTCAGTGTCTTCCACGCGCAGCGCCGGATTTCCTTGAATCTCCTTGTAGAGACGGTCGCGAATTTGACGCGACGTGACGTATTGTCCTTCGCGTCCCGCAAACGGTGAGTTGTTGACGCTGAACACCATCTCCAACGTCGGTTCGTCAATCTTCAACGGAGGAAGCGGACGCGGATCCAAGAGCGACGTCACCGTATCACCGATGTCAATGTTCTCCAATCCCGCTACCGCGACAATCTCACCCGGACTTGCGCTCTTTGCCTCCACGCGATTCAATCCCTCATACGTGTAAAGCTGCACGACCTTCGTCTGCTTGCGATCGCCGATCTGCTTGGCAAGCATCACCTGCTCGCCCTGCTTAATCATCCCGTTTGTCACGCGACCGATCCCGATGCGCCCGACGTAATCGTTATACTCCAGCGTCGTAATCTGCATCTGAAGCGGAGCTTCATCATCATACGTCGGCGCCGGTATCTTGTCGAATAACATGCGGAAGAGCGGCATCAAGCTCTCACCCTGCTGATCAAGCTGCAAAGTGGCCGTGCCCGCTTTCGCGTTCGTATAGACAACCGGAAAGTGACACTGCTCTTCCGATGCATCCAAATCGAGAAACAGTTCGAGCACTTCATCAAGCACCGCGCCGATTCTTGCATCAGGCCGGTCAATCTTGTTGATCACGACAATCGGCGAAAGTCCCGCCTCCAGCGCATTCGCAAGCACATAGCGCGTCTGCGGAAGCGGCCCTTCGCTCGCGTCCACCAACAGCAGACAGCCGTCAACCATCTTCAACACGCGCTGCACCTGACCGCCAAAATCAGCGTGCCCCGGCGTGTCCACGATGTTGATCAGATTGTCCTGCCAATGAATCGTCGTATTCTTCGAGAGAATCGTAATGCCCTTCTCTCTTTCGAGATCGAGCTTATCCATCACGCGCTCTGCGACGTGCTGATTGGCGCGAAATACCCCCGCCTGATGAAGCATCGCATCCACCAGCGTCGTCTTCCCGTGGTCAACGTGCGCGATAATCGCCACATTCCGAATGTTGTCTCTTGTCTTCAGAGCCACCTGCTTGAAATCCTTAAGTTACTTCAACCGCCTTCACCACTCATCGCATCAATCTGTCCGCAATATCTTCGTAGGCACGCGCCGTGAGTTCCACAATCTGCGCGGGCAACTCAGGCCCCGGAGGAGTCTTGTCCCAAGTCAATGTCTCAAGATAATTCCGCACAATCTGCTTGTCCAAACTGTTCTGCTCTCTTCCCGGCGCATACTGATCCGAGGGCCAGAAGCGCGAACTGTCGGGAGTCAAAACTTCATCGCACAGCGCAATCTCGCCATCAATCACTCCAAATTCAAACTTCGTATCAGCAATCAATATCCCCCGCTCCCGTGCGTAGTCCCGACCCGCGCAATAAATCTGCAAAGAGAGATCGCGCAGCTTCGTCGCCATTTCCATTCCCACGATATCGCATGTCCGCGCAAAATCAATATTCTCGTCGTGCCCGCTGGTGGCTTTTGTCGCCGGTGTGTAGAGCGGCTCCGGAAACGCGTCAGCATGAAGCATTCCCTCGGGCAGTTTGTGACCGCAAACAGCGCCTGTCCGCTTGTAATCTTTCCAGCCCGAACCGGTGATAAACCCGCGCACCACACACTCCACCGGAAGCATCTCCGCGCGCTTGACCACTTCAATCTGTCCCGATGTCGTATCCGGCAGACTCTCAGCAAATCCGCGCGCAAAATCCGAATAGTCGCCCAGAACCAAGTGGTTGCCCACAATCTGAGCAAACTTACGCATCCAAAATCTCGTTACACGATTCAACACCGCGCCCTTGTTCGGAATCGCCGTCGGCAGCACCACGTCAAAGGCCGACACGCGGTTCGACGTCACGAACACCAAGTGCTGCGCGTCGAGTTCATAAATGTCGCGGACCTTTCCGCGGCCCAAAAGCGGAAGCGTCAAAGTGGTAGACATGGCAAAAAAGGAAATGAGATGAAGGATGAGAGCAGAAAAATAAGAGGCGACTCAGTCGCGCCACAACATGCGAATCGCCACAATCAACAGATAAGCCGCAAACAACCAGCGAAACATCTTCACCGAGCCGCGCTGATTCAATTTGCTGCCGATCGGTCCGCCAATCAGAGTGCCGATCAACACAGGCAGCGCGTAGGCCGGATAAACGTAACCGATCGAGCCCTCGGGAAGCCCCGTCGCATGCCAACCACTCACGATATAGCCGGTCATTCCCGCAAGCGACGTCACCACGCCGATCATACTGCTTGTGCCAACTGCGAACTCAGCGGGAGTCTTGATCACAAACAGCATCACCGGAACCATCAGCACGCCGCCCGCGACGCCGATATACGCCGACAAAAATCCCGTCGCCGCGCCCAAAAGCATGTAGGGCCATACGTGAAAATGATATTCGCCGCCGTCGTGACCCTTCAATGGCGAAACAAAAATCGCAGCGCTGATCAAAGCAAAGATCGCAAAGGTCGTACGCAACGTCTCCGGCGCCGACTTGACCGCGAGCGACGAGCCTGCAAAAGAAAAAAGCAGCGCAGACAAAGCCAGGACCTTGAACGCCCCCCAATGCACGCGCTTCGCTCGCGCATAAGTCACGCCCGCAGAGACCGAAGTTCCCAGTATGGCAAAAAGAGTCGAACTGAAAACGAGAGGATAAAGAACCGATTCAGGAATCTGCTGCGCGTGAGCAACCGCCAATAAAACCGGCGTGATTATCAGCGCGCCGCCAATCCCGAGATAGCCTCCCAACACTCCCGTCACAATCCCAACCGCCAAGAGCCCGAACAATGCGAGCAACATGCTCCGCTATTCCTTCTGCTCCGGCGACTTCAAGCTCGTGTCGGTTACCGCAAGAACCCGCGAATATTCTCCCGAGTTGTGCAGCACTTCAACCGCGCGCAAAATCTGCGGATCATGGTCGAAACCCGACTCGACTCGCCCGCGCGAACCATACAACGAATTTGCCATCTCCGTTTCCAAACTCGTCAGTATGAAATCGCGCTCGCTTTCAAAATCCCGATCACGCACGCGCTCAAGATAGGATTCGATATGGGCAAACTCCGACTCCACGCTGTCCGATAGCTGATATTCCCCAAGAATCTCGCGAATCTTCTGAAGCTCTTTCCCGCCCGAAACGTCATAAGAGAAATCGCGCTCCACAAGCCAATCGTGAAAGGCCGAGATCATCTCTTCCGACACCACCGCATCCGTCACGTGCGCGTTCTCGGCAAGATACTCGTTCACAAAATCAAAAAATGTGCCCTGCCGCCACAGTTCCACTCCCAAATCACCGGGTTGTGGAGCATCAATGCGGATGTCCGGCAAAATCCCACCGCCCCCTTCCACCTCGCGACCGTTCCGTGTGCTGAAGGCGCTGTCCGGAGATTCATCAGGATCATGAACCACCACTTCATCTTCCTCGCCGAAGTAATCCACCTTCTGGATCAATCTTCCCGACGGCGTAAAATACTTCGCGGTGGTAAGTTTCAGAGCTTCGCCCGTCTCAAATGAAATCACCGACTGCACAAGTCCCTTCCCGAAAGTCGGCTCGCCAACCAACACGCCGCGATCCAAATCCTGAATCGCGCCCGCGACAATCTCCGATGCAGACGCCGATCCGCCGTCCACCAAAACAACAAGCGGAATATCTTTCGCAGCAGGATCGCTCGCAAGTTTGAACGTGCGGTTCGCGTCGCCCGTGCGTCCTTTCGTCGAGACAACCACTTCGCCCTTATCCAAAAACTTCTGCAACACACCGACTGCGGAACTCATCAGGCCGCCCGGGTTGCCGCGCAAATCAAGCACCAGTGACTCCATCCCGTTGCTGCGCAAATCCGCGAGCGCTTCATCCATCTCAAGCGGTGCGCGCGTCGAAAAATGAGCAAGCTTTATATAGCCGATACCCGGCTCGATGAAACCCCAGTAGTTCACGTCTTTCACGTCAATGATCTGTCGCGAAAGCGTAAACGAAATCGGCTCCGCCGATCCGGATCGCTCAATCTTCAACTCAACCTGACTGCCCGGATCCCCCCGCAAAACTCGCGATGCGTCCCGCGTCGTCATCCCCACCGTAGACTTCCCGTCCACTTCAACCACGCGATCCCCCGAGCGAATTCCCACGCGCTGCGCAGGCGAATCATCCATCGCGGAAATCACCGTCAAAACCTTGTCCGCCCCGCGCACGCCGATCTCAATCCCCACACCGCCGTACTTGCCGTACGTGATCACGTCCAGATCGTCCGTGTCCTCTTCTGGAATGAAAACCGTATACGGATCAAGCGTCGAGAGCATTCCGTCAATCCCCGCGCGAATGAACTCGTCGGGATCAACCGAATCTACATAACGCAGGCTGATCTCGCGATAAATATCGCCGAAAACGCCCATGTTGTGATGAATCTTTTCGTAAAGTTCATCCTGTGACGGCGGCTCGGTCCCCGCGAAAACAATCACGGGAAACAGAAGCAGAATCAAGACACGGTTCAACATAACGGCTCTCATGCACTCTTTTGTGAAATCTATTTCCCCGCAAGCAACGGAGCAACCTCCGCGCATATTCGCTCAAATACCTGCTCTTCATTTTGCCGCGCATCTATCACCCGCACGCGCTCAGGGTGACGCTTTGCAAGCGCAAGATATCCTTCGCGCACCCGCTCAAAAAACTCGCGCGGATTTCGCTCCAGACGATCCGGTTTGCTCCCCGCCGAATTTCGACGCGCTTCGGACGTGGAGTAATCCACGTCCAAATACAGCGTCAAATCGGGCGCAAGATTCCCCGTCGCAAACACATTCACTTTCTCCACTTCCTCGAGGCCCAATTCCCGTCCCGCTCCCTGATAGGCTGTCGAAGAATCCGCATAGCGATCCGCGATCACGACGGCTCTTGTCCTCTTCAGATGCGGCCTGATTACGTCATCCACAAGCTGCGCGCGCGAAGCAGAATAGAGCAGAAACTCAGCACGCGCAGAAATGTGACTCTCGGGATTCAACAAGAGCGCCCGCACCGCTTCACCCGTAGCTGTGCCGCCCGGCTCGCGCGTCGTCAGCACATCATAATCCTTCGCGCGCAGCCAGTCCGCAAGCTTGGCAATCTGCGTGGACTTCCCCGAACCGTCTATTCCCTCAAAGCTGATCAGCATCGTGCGTCGCTTCCAAAGGTTTCCGCATGAGCAGATAGATTCCCGCAACAATCATCGCAAGGGAGATCACTCGCGAGAAAGTCAGCAGATGATCTCCGATCCTGCTCAATATCATCCCCTCTTCGTACCAGCGCAGCCCCTCCACGTAGTATCGCCACACGCCGTACAGCACAAGAAACACGCCTGTCACAACTCCCTCCGCGCGAGGCTTGCGATCAAACCAAAGCAGGAACGCAAACAAACAGAGCATCGCGAGTGTTTCATAGATCTGTGTCGGATGGATATGCTGATGCGGATAGACTGATCCGGCCAAACTCGACTCGGGAAACACCACGCCCCACGGCACGCTGCATGCGTGTCCAAAACAACAGCCGTTCAGAAAGCAGCCCACTCTGCCAAACGCAATTCCCAAAGCGAGCGACGGAATCAGCACGTCCGTCAGCGTGAGAAATCTTGCCTCGCGCTTTCTGGACATCCACCACGCGCCGCCAAATCCCGCGACCACGCCGCCCAACAAAACCAATCCCGCAATTCCAATCGTGCCGTCCTTCTGAATCGGCGAAATCACATCCAGCCAGCGGCCTTGAAATTCGTCCGAGTGCGTAAACACATACGCGATTCTTCCCCCCGCAAGACCGAACAACAGCGCAGCCACCGAAACATCCATCACTGTCTTGCCTTCAAGTCCGCGATTCGGCGCCCGCCTCGACGCAATCCAAATCCCGAAACCAAACGCAAGCGCCAGCATCAGCCCATAACTATGCAGAGCAAACGGCCCTATCTTGAAGATGATCGGATGCAAAAACTATTTCCTCTGAGTGTCTAATCTGCCAATCATCATTCATCAATCATAAATCATCAATAAACGCACTTCGCATCCCTTCCCGAAACTTCCCAATCCCGCCGCGTGAAGGATGACGAATGTACGTAACGTTCACTCCAATTTCTTTCAGCGCCGTCTCCGCAACTCTTCCGATTGCGAGACATTTCTCAGGCCCCAAAATCTCGATGATTATCTGCAGCCAGTAAAGCGACGCCGAAATCTCCGCGCGCGAAGGCGAGCGAATCGAAAGCGGATCATCCTTATGAAACGGATGAAAGGGCAGCGTGTTCCAAACAAAGAACTCTCGCGCGTGAAGCGCAAGCTCGCCCCAAAAGACATCCCCCGTGCGCTCACGATAGGGCTTCGCGCTCCTGCTCGTAGTTACACCTCGAAACGGCAACTCTCCTTGCGACAGCGGCGCCTCGCCTGTAAACGGAATCCCTGAAAATCTCCCGCCCCACGGCCCGTATGCTTCTCCCAAAATCAAAATGCGCGGAGCGGAGTCAAAATTCTCAAAATAGCTGCGCAAATTCTCGCGGCGCATCTGTGGCCCGCCTTCAATTTCAAACCTCGCATCGAAATCGCAATACGGATTGAATAATCCGTCGCCCCCATGCACCGGATATATCTCCGCCTCGAAAAACTCCCAAAGCTCACGGAGTGTCGGAATCATCTTCTTCCTGTTCCGTTCGCTCTTCAGTCCCCGCCAGCACAATCACAAATTCCCCGCGCGGCTCTTTCTTCTCAAAATGCGCAACCAGTTCGCTGAGCTTCCCCCGCGCAATCTCTTCGTAGAGCTTCGTCAATTCTCTGCAAACCGCTGCATGTCTATCGCCGCAATGCTCAAGCAATTCCGCAAGCGTCTTTCTGATGCGATGCACACTTTCATACATCACCACCGTGCGCGGTTCCTTCGCAATCGCTTCAAGCCTTGTCTTTCTCCCCTTCTTGTGCGGAAGAAATCCCTCAAACACAAACCGGTCCGTGCGCAATCCCGATAACACCAGAGCGGGAATCAGCGCCGCCGCACCCGGAATCATCGTCACAGGAATCGCTTCCTGAATTACGCTCCGTATCAAGAGCGAACCCGGATCCGAAATCCCCGGCGTTCCCGCGTCGCACACCAAGGCAACTTTCTTCCCCGCGCGCAACTGCTCAAGCACCCACGGCACTTTCGCGCGCACGTTGTGGCTCCCATAGCTCGTCGTCGCCGCGCGCGCATCGCAACTGTCCAATAACTTCCGCGAGTGACGCGTGTCTTCGCACAGAATCAAATCCGCTTCACGAAGATAGTGCGCAGCCCGCCCGGAAAGATCGGCGAGATTTCCGATCGGTGTTGCAACCACCGCCAAACTGCCCGCCGAAAATTGCTCTTGGTCCGTCAAAATCATCCCTTGCGAAAAGTAGACGGCGGGACTCCCCAAAGGGAGTCCCGCCCATCTTCAGGCCAAAGTTCCGTGCCGGATCTGCTCCGACACATGCTGAAATCAAACGCGATTAAATCCTCCATCAAGCCGGTTGAAGATGCACCTGTTCGAGAATCTCGCCCGTGCATTTCCGTATCGCGTCAATTCCCTCCGTAATCTCAAGCTCCGAAATATTCAGAGCCGGACGGAAGCGAATACTCTGTCGCCCCGAGGGAAGAATGCACACGCCGTTCTCATAGAGCGCATCCACCAACCGGTTGCGAAGCGACGTCGTCGGCAAATCAAACGCGCACATCAAACCGCGACCGCGCACGTTCATGATCATCGTCGGATATTCATTCGCCACTTCGAGAAGCTTCATCTGAGCCGTCTCGCCCACGCGAGCCGCATGATCAACCAGCTTCTCATCGCGCATGATCTCAAGATACATCTTGAAGCGATACATGTCAATCAGATTGCCGCCCCACGTCGAATTAATGCGCGAAGAAACCGAGAAAACATTATCTTCCACTTCGTCAATCCGCGAATTCGCGCAGAAACCGCAAACCTGAGTCTTCTTGCCGAAACAGAACATATCCGGCTCGACATAATGCTGGAAGGCCCACATCTTACCCGTCAAACCGACGCCCGTCTGAACTTCATCGAAGATCAGCATCGCGTCATTCTCAGTGGCAAGCTGACGCAGCGCCTTGAAGAACTCCAGTCGGAAATGATTGTCGCCGCCTTCACCCTGAATCGGTTCGAGAATGATCGCGCAAATCTCGTCCTTCCGCTCGCGGAAGTGTGTCTTGATCTGCTCGATCGCGAGCTTCTCCAACTTCTCCGTCTCCTCAAGATGCCCTTCCGTCAACGGAAAACGCAGCTTCGGATTCACCACGCGCGGCCAATCAAAATGCGCGAAGTACTTATACTTGTTCGGATCGGCGGTGTTCGTCATGGAAACCGTGTAACCCGTGCGACCGTGAAAACACTCCTCAAAATGCAAAACCTGAGTGCCGATTTCGCGACGATAGCCCTTCGCGTAATTCTTCCGAACCTTCCAATCCATCGCAGCCTTCAGCGCATTCTCGATGCCGAGGCTTCCACCCGCGACATAAAACGAATGCTTGAAGCTCTTGGGAACTGCGACCTCAAAAAATGTCTCGACAAATTCCGCCATCTCCACCGTGTAGAGATCGGAATTCGTAATATTGTTCACGGCAAGCCGCCCGAGCTTCTCAATCACTTCCGGCGTGCGCATCTTCGGATGATTGAATCCCACCGGAGCCGACGCGAAAAAGCTGAACAGATCGAGAAACTTGCGGTTGTGACGCGAGTCCACAAAATACGAACCTTGCGAACGCTCCAAGTCAAACACAAGATCAAATCCGTCGGCAAGCATATACTTCGACAGCGTCTCGTGAACATTTAGCGGTGTTATCCGGGTCATCGGAGTCTCCTTTCTTGACTAACAGTTGAACGGAATTAGAAAAAACAGAACTCCCGTTCGCCCGGTGGATCCGTCGAGCCCGTGTTCCTCTGGAACATCGCAAAGTAATCTGGTCTTATTCTGATCATGTAGGTCTCGTGTAGCGGCTGCCCCCGTGGCTGCCGACTAATCTCTAAGAAATTCCGTCACTACCGTCCTGTATTTCTCCGCTTCATCCCACATCGGATAACATGCGGTATCTTCAAATATCACCGCGCGTCTCCGTCCCGCAAATTCGCGCGCAAGCTGCTCATCGTAGCCGCTATCGCGCTTGCCCCACATGAAAAGCGCTTCGCCGTCAAACTTCTGCACCGCATCCGAGTATTGAGCCATTTGAAAGTCGTACTCACCCATCGGGAATTCCGGCGAACGCTTCGGCGAATACGTCGCGCCAAACAGTTCGTCCCAAAGCGGCTTTGAAATCCTGCGCGCGGTCTCACTCATGGTCGCGCTCCCCACCCATCTTTCAACTCGCCTTGCCGTCCAATCGTTTCCCCACGGCAAACGCAGCTTCCGCGCAGGCTTCAAGAGCGGCAAATTCACAAGACCCAAGCGCCGCACACGAGCCGAATCCGCAAGCAGCAAATCAAGTGCAAGCCACGCGCCATTTCCATGACCCAGCACGTCAAATTCCGAAATCCCCTGCGCGTCAAGAAGCGAAGTAAGCCACCGATTCAAAAACTCGCGCGTGAAACTAATCCTCTCAGGTTTCGCGCGATTCACGGACCGGCCCCAACCCGGCAAATCCGGCGCAATCACTCGCGTATCTCGCCCAACAGCCTGTATCGTCGTGGACCAAACAAACGACGCGCCCGGAACACCGTGCAAAAGCACCAACGGAACTCCGCCTTGTCGTCCCTCAATTACCGCAAACGTACGCACTCCCCCTGCGGAGAATTCTTGAAATTCAAATCCTGCCGCATGAAACCAACTCATCACTTCTCGCGCCGAGCGCTAGTGTAGCGGCTGCCCCTGTGGCTGCCGAAGTTGCGCAAACTATCCAAACAACGTCTCAAACGGATTCTCAACCGTCAGTTCTCGCACCGCCTGAAACGGAGCCGAATTTGCCGTCACGATCGTCTTCACGCCGTGCGCCAAAGCCGTCGCGGCAAGATGCGCCTCATGAAAACGCTCGCGCAAAACAACGTGCTTGTCACAGAGTTTCAACGCGCGCTTGTAAATGTACTCATCCCCATACAAAATTACCGGTTCGCGCCTCTTCAACATCGCATCAACCGCAGCATGAACGCTCAAAGCTGCAAGCGGCTTGCTCGAAAACTGAGGCGATGTGATGATCTTCGCCCACTCCGTCAAACTCTCATAACAAACACAGGTAATCCACGGCTCATGCGCGCACTTCTTCAAATACTCCGCCGCGCGCCGATGCAAGACCGAATTTGTGTCCGTCGCGTGCAGCAATACTGTTGTGTCTATGCACTTGACCACGGCGACCTCAGGAAAGGTTCACTCCGAGCGGCGCGGAAAGCTTCAACAAATCTTCAAACCCTGAGCGCTTGCTCTTCGCGCCCGTCATCTGCGGCGTGCTCTTGCGGCCCGACTGCTTTTGCTTGTAAAGCCACATCTCAGGACTCTCGTGCGGAATCCGCCACTGCTTCCCCACACGCAGCGCCGCAAGTTGTCCTTCGCGCGCCAACTTGCACACCGTCCCCCGCGAAACCTTCAACAGCTTCGCCGCCTCATCCGTCGTCAAGTACTCTTCGTTTGGCATGTTATTACTCCCTTCCTCCGCGAGGCGCGGGGGAAGGGCAGGGGATGGGGGTTATTTGAAACGGCTGCCTTGACTCTCGTGTGCCGCCGTCTTCTTCAACAGCGCAATCTGTCCTGCGTGATACAAATCGTGATGAACGACCCCGTAAAGCAAATCACTCCAAGTCTGTCTGCCCGAAGGCGTCGTTTGCAGCAGGCGCTCGTCCGTGAATTTCGCAGTCGCTGCCAATAGCTCCGCCTGTGCCACCTTGAGTTCTGTGATCACATGCTGCCATTCGAGGAAATCCCCCTCTTCCGGTTCCGGAAAATTCTCTTCGGGTTTCACTTCATAACTCGTGTCGCCCTCAAGCCAGCGTGTCACCGCGCGCTTCCATGCAATCGTGTGCAGAGCGATCTCCCAAATCGTATGCACACCCGGCGCAACATGCTTCGCCGCAAGACGATGATCCACACCTTCGAGAGTTTCAAGCAACGCAGGCCCGTGCCACGCGTCGCTCTCAAAACTCTTCTGCATCTGCCGAAGATGTGAAGCCAATTCGCTCATGCTACTTCCCGAAAAGTCCGCCAAGCAAACCCAATCCCTGCTCAAGCATGTTATTGCTCTTGTCGTTCACTTCACCGTCAGGAGTTAGCTTGTCCACAATCATCGGCAATGCGGATACAAGCAACGGCAGAAACTGCTGAAGATTTACTCCGGCCTGATTCGCCATCGCGCCCAACTTCTGCTCGCCGAAAACTTTGGTCAACTGATCGGCCGAAATCGGAAGATTCTGGCCCGTGCTCACCCAAGACTTCGCAATGTCGCCAAGCCCCGCGCCTTGAAATTGCTCAACCAAGCCGCCGATACCGCCCGACTCCTTCGACATCATCCCCATCACACTTTGCGCAATGTTTCCGAGGTCCGCGCCTCCTCCCGCCTGACCCATCAAACCCTGCGCGCTCTTCAGCAAATCTGACATATCCATCTTTCTGCTCCCTTAGATTTCAAAACACGTTGTCCGCTTGTCGCCGAGCGGGGATTAAGTGCGGCCAATACTCTTTGCTCTCGCGCAGACTTTTGCTACCGCACGGTTCCCCGCCGGAATCTGAATCAAAACCTGCAACTCACATTCACCACCATGTTCCGCCGATGCTCCTGCTCCGCGGGAAACTTCAAATCACCTTGCGCAAACAACGGCAGCGGATTCATTCCGAAATCAAAATCCAACCCGGCCTTCTGATTGCGCGTTCTTGCCGAGCGGCTTTCCATCGAATAGAACAGCGCAAAGCCCGCCGTCGCGCCCGCCGCCGCCGCAAGCGAATACGGCGCGGTCGTCTCAGGATTTGCCGCCACTACAAATGAAGTGAACAATGCCGCCCCGCCGATCTCCCCCATCAAAATCATCAAGCCCTGCGATCTTGAAAACTCGCGATGCTTCAGCATGTGATGTCCGATTCCCAACGCAACAACAGAACCCGCCGTCGCGCCAACCGCCGCATCGCCGCCGTCCGCCTCCGCTGCATCCGCAAGCGCTGCCGGAATCGCCGCCCCCAAAATTCCAATCGAGCGCAAAACAAAAGCGTCTCCGCGCGAATAATCCCCGTGATCCGCGAGCTGCTTGCCTGCAATGATTCCAATCGCGCTTCCCGCCGCGCACCACGCGCCCGCTTCGGCGACCGTCTCTTCTTCATCCCAAAGATCATAGCCGCCGGTCAAAGAGGCCGACATCGCAATTCCAAAATCCCCGCCCACACCGATCACCGAGGACTCCCCTTCACTCATCCGGCTCTTTTCGGCCCAGTAGTAGCCAAGCACGGATTCCGTGATGCTGAAGACCGAACCCCAACCATACGGCGCTTCATCGAATTGTTCCGTGCCATGGAACGCATAGTAAACGAATACTCCGTGCGCTATCCCGCGCGAGCCGCCGTAAAAATACATCTGCGCATCCGCGCGCGTCACATTCGCTCGATCCGTCGCAAGATACGGCACAAGCACGCCCGCTGCGCCAATCAAAAAGTATAACGCTCCCGCGCCGCTCCCCGTAGCCTGCGCCGCAACAGGTATCGCCCAACCGTGATACCCTAAACTCAAAATCGCGCTGTTCACCAGCATTCCCCCGCGCCCCGATTGATCAAATTCCGAAGCCGGTGAATAGATATGAATCGCTTCAGTCACACGCCGCCGCAGGTGCTTCACTTCAGGCGGACGCATCTCAACTCTCGACCGATACGTATTCGTGTCGCCGTAGAGAATCTCCAAAACAAAGAGCGTATCACTCTGCTGATAGAGCCGCGCTTCAACAAAACTCGGATAGTCCTGAAACAGCCCGAGCTTGTTTTCCAACTCACGGTCTATCACCATCACCTTGCCCGCAGAATCAAGCGGAACCTGCATTTCCTGAGCAAATCCCCGGGCAAAACAGCAAAGCAATCCGAGAACAAAAATGCGCGCGGTCATGAGGTCTCCTCTTTGCCGCTGATGTTCCTATCCCAATCTTTGCAGCGCGATCTTCTTGCAAACTTCCAAACGGCTCCGGCTAATCACGCGAATCCGAACCTGTCCGGACTTGTCCACCTCCGCGCATGACGGAAGTTCGCTCGCAATTGCCGTCGGAAAATCCGGGAAAATCACCATGAAGATACTCGAACGCGGCGAAATCTCACTCTTGCAGAGCGCCGTCCCGTCCGGCCGCGAAAACGTGTGCGTGGACTTGTTATAAACACTCCGCACGCCCTTCAACTCCGCAACGTAATCATCAAACTCTTTGCGCATCAGTCCTCCTTGGTTGTGGCCGTGTGTTGGTCAGACGCGCGGTCAATGAACTATCTTAACTTGCGTTGGAGCGCCGCTACTTCTTCGTCTTCGTGTGCTCGTGAACCAACTTGGTGAAGGTGCTCCACGTCAACGTCGTCGCATGCGTCGAGTGCCCCTCATACCATCTCAACCCGCCGCGCCCGATCTTCAGCTTCCCAATCAGGCTCTTCCCCTTGTAAACATGAAAATCAGCCGGCGTCGTCCCCAAATCATGTTCCGGAATGTCAAACGTTACTTTGTGTGGCATGTGTGTGTTATCTTATTGTAGCGGCTGCCCCTGTGGCTGCCGATTCTCCGGTTACTAAACCCTCAACAATCCGCGAAACCCTCTCGCAGCATAATACGACTGCGCGCCGTTGTGATAGACGAAAACCGTGTTGTATCGGCGATCACAGAAAATCGCGCCGCCGAGCTTTCTGATTTCCGCCGGCGTCTTAATCCAGCTCGACGTCTTCAAATCAAACTCCCCGAGCTTCTGCAATTCTCGATACTGCTCTTCCGTCAGCAGTTCAATCCCCATCGCCGCAGCTGCATCAACCGCATTCCCTTCAGGCTTGGCCTCTTTCCTTGCATCGAGCGCTTCCCGATCATAACATAGACTTCTGCGCCCACTGGGACTTTCCGCCGAACAATCACAGAAGAGAAACTCGCCCGTCTTCTTGTCCAAGCCGATCACATCCGGCTCGCCGCCCGTCCGTTCCATCTCATTGAGCGACCAAAGTGCTTCAGGACTTGCTTCAAGCTTCGCCTGAACATCGGCCCACAGAAGCCCCTTATGCCGCTTCGTATTCTTCTCAAACCGTGCCTTCAACCCCGCGAGCAACTGCTCTGCTTGTTTCGCCGACAACACCTGCTTCTTGCTCTTCACGTCCTTCACTCCTTAATGATTCTGTGAACAGGTGCTTTTGCCCTCAGACAGAATTGTGCTTGGCGCCGCCAAAGGTCATTTTGTTGCGAGCAGAGATTGAGCCCTGCTGGCATGTTCTCTTATCGTTGCCAGATCGCTAACGCTATTCAGAAAGCAAATATTCCCTGCAATTAGACCGCTCTTCAAGAATCCTGTTTGCTCGCGTTTCTTTTGAAAGAAGCCTACCTGGAAATCATCTTTCGCTGAGAATACAGCTTCGTTGTAGGAAATGTCAGTGACCACCCATTGCCCTGCCAACTGGACACAGTAGTCAATTGCCTTGATGAAGCTCTCCAATTCGTCAAGGTCCAAGAAAGAAGAATGACTGTCCGTTGAATAGCTGCTCGGTTCAGTAATTTCTACCTTGATTCCCCTCAGACGTTCGCTTTCTCTGCCTGGCTGCGTAACTATGACTGCATCCAGCGTGCACTTGCTTCCATAGCTGCCCTTAATAACTCCCATTTCGTGGAACTCCTTGACAACGAACGTTCCCTTGGAAGTGAGCAGCTTCTCCAGTTTGGTTGCGGGTGCGTCTGATTCTGGGGGCACGACTTGCGCGATTGCTTTCGCAGCAAGGCCAAGTGCCATGAAAGTGAGTATGACAAACGTTCTCATCTCGATTTCTCCAAACCAATTCAGTTTGATAGTGATTCGGCGATGGTCTAAAGGGTGTTTCTTTCGTCTCGCGGCTCGCACGTACGAAGTGTCATGCTGCCAATTCGGTTGCGAATCTGTCTCGGATGCTCCATTGAACAACTCGTACTTCGTAGTTTTCAAGCGCATCTGTCAAGTCACGCTGTGGTTTCTCGTCTGAATCGTTCAAGAATGCATAGGCCCGAGAGTCTTCGCGTCGGGTTTCTCTGGTGTCCACCCAAGACAATATCAGAGCCTCTACTGCGGCTCGATTCGGACGATTTATGGCTTTAATAATCCTCTCTGGCTTACTACGAGAATGAGGCACAACGAAATCAAAGACATGGTCATACCCGCTTTTGCCCGAGAACTTAACCCTTTCAGTATATCGAATTTCTCGTTGCTCGAACCAACTTGCTACTTCTTCGAGAAACAGGCTTCTCACGAAGGGCCGCGCTGTGTAAAATAGGTCGTTAACAGCGATCATTGCCTGAATTAGATTGTGTTTTTTCTGTGCGAAGTTGTTGGAGGTGGCTCGCGTAGTCAATGCGCCGCTATCCAAATTTACTCCAAATCCATTGAGAGTGAGCTTCAGTAGTTCCTGTCTCTTGTCAGAATCCAATTCACAGCCTGAATTTCGCAGATCCTCCAATATATAGTTGTCGTCAGTTAGCAGAATAACACCATTCCTTGCTTGCGCGTAAATCTGCAAATAGTCATTATGCCGGTCCAGAAACGGCGTGGTGATTTCAACCCAGTCTTCGTTCACCTCTCGTAGCGTCGTGCGACCACGAAGCCAACTGTAGTATCCGTCGAGAAGTTTCTTAATCTCGGAAATCATAGTGTGAATTGAAGCCTTGGGGCCTTCGTTACATTTATGAACCGCATGAAGTCGCCGAGCACAGCCTCGTTATCGAGCAAACTCCTAATTCCGTAGTTCGTTCCGTCCAAAGGCTCTGCCCACTTAAGCGCTGCGCCTGCACGATACAAGTGGATATGAGGGCATGGGACAACAGTTCCATCAGGATTCTCATGAGGTGCTCCCTTTATGTCAATCCTTGCCAAGCCGATTGTCTTACGTACACGATTGTGATATGAGACTTTCATAATATCTATTCGTCCGCGATAGATATCGAGCAGAAAATCCTCTCTTCTATCCCGAGACATCAGCGGGATGTGAAGAGAATCGCCCTGAAACGGGAAGTGATAAGTAATGTCGGTCTCGCATATCTTTTCAGTTGCGATTAGATCATCTGCTTCCTGTTGAGTTAATAGTAGCATCTTGAAGAAAATTGTGTTCCCCTCGCGTCCGCCGCGAGGGCATTGGGTCCAGCGTCAACGCTGGCTACTCATCTATCTGCGCTCTCGGCAACTTCCCTGAGTAGTCAATGTAGCAGGCCTTGGTCTCAGAATAGAATTCATAGACCTCCCAGCCGCCTTCGCGGTGGCCGTTGCCTGTAGCTTTCATTCCGCCAAACGGCATGTGCGCTTCCGCGCCGATCGTCGCCGCGTTGATATAGGTGATACCTGCTTCGATATCGCGGAACGAGCGAAACGCCTGATCCACATTCTTCGTGAACACCGCACTCGACAGACCGTAGTCAATATTGTTGCTGATCTTCAGAGCCTCGTCGAAATTCTTCGCCTTCAACACCGAAACCACCGGCCCGAAAATCTCTTCCTGCGCAATGCGCATGTTCGGCTTCACATCCGTGAAAATCGTCGGCTCGTGGAACCAGCCGTCGGCATGTTCACCCTTGGTCAGAGCTTTGCCGCCATAAGCCAGCGTCGCCTTGTCTTCCTTCTTACCGATCTCCACATATTCCATCACGGACTTGCGCTGACCTTCGGATACGCACGGCCCCATCGTGATGCCTTCATCATTGCCATAGCCGATCTTCAATTTCTTCGCGGCCTTGATATACTTCTCCACGAATGCGTCATGGATTCCCTCTTCGCAAATCACGCGCGAAGTCGCGGTGCAACGCTGGCCCGTCGTGCCGAAGCCGCCCCAGATCGCGCAATCCACCGCGTTATCTAAATCGGCGTCGTTCATCACAATCTGCGCATTCTTTCCGCCCAACTCCATCGAAACACGCTTTAGCAAATAGCTCGCATCGCGTCCGATCACCTTGCCTACTGCCGAGGAACCCGTGAAGGAAATCACCGGAACATCGGGATGATTCACGATGTGCTTGCCGACCTCTTTGCCAGAGCCATGCACGATATTGATAATTTCCGGCGGGAAGCCCGCATCCAAAATCGCTTCAACCAAGTTGTGAGCCGAGAGCGGAGTCATTTCGGCGGGCTTGAAGACTACCGTGTTGCCGCACATTAGCGCGGGAATGATCTTCCATGAGGGAATCGCCATCGGGAAGTTCCACGGCGAAATCAATCCGCACACGCCGATCGGCATGCGAATCGTCATGTTGAACTTGTTATTCAGTTCCGAAGGAACCGTCTTGCCGAACATGCGATAGCCTTCACCTGACGCATACCAAGCCGTGTAAATCGCCTCCTGCACGTCGCCGCGCGTCTCAAAAATCGGCTTGCCCATCTCGCGCGTCATGTCGAAAGCATATTGCTCCTTGCGCTCGGTCAGAATCTCTACCAGTCTGAAAAACAGCTTGGCCTTCTGCGGCGGCGGAACCAATCGCCAACTCTTGTAGGCCTTCTGCGCAGACTTCACCGCGCGATCCACGTCTTCCTTCGGACTGTGCGGAAATGTTCCGATCAGGTCCGACCACTGTGCGGGATTGCGGTTCTCGACAATCTTGCCATTCGCCGCATCGCACCACTTTCCGGCTATGAAATTCTGATAAACCTTGGTTTTGCTCTTGCCACCATTCGGTGTGGCCTTCTTCTTGTCAGTCGCGGTCGCCACGTTGTACTCCTTGTATTCGATCCGGGCCATTATCAGCCCCTAAATGAGAAACCAGTATAGCCTTAGAACATACGAAAATCGCCGCCGAGAGTCAACCCGCGAAAACAGCGATAAAGGAGTAAAATCAGGCACTTAGAAGGGCAAAAGGGGGAGGCAGGGCGGAGCGATGTGAATTGATGATTGCGGATTGATGATGGATGATTGGGAGATAGGACGGGCGCTGTCAGGATGTAATTCTAGCGGCGGCCTCTGGTCGTCCCAACTCAGTCGCCTAGCCGGGTTAGCCCTTGCCGCCGAGCGCGGATTTGTCGATCTCGGATGAACCCCCTTACTTTCTAGCCTCGACCTCCTGGTCGAGGGGGATCAAGGGGTTGCAATGCCCGTGCGTTCATTGCGATTCCCCGATGAGCAAAAGGCGTTCATATCCCCAGTAAAAACAACAAGAGAGGCACATCGCCTCTCTTTCTCCATTTATTTTCCCAAACTCCTGTTTTATAAACACACCTACCTCTTGACTTCCGACCCTTTCATGCGTATATTGTAATTGCTCTTCCGCCTTCATCCCCCATCCCACCGCCACATCCCCTCTTGAAAAACAACCCCTTCCGTTTGGTCAATTATTTGTAAACCCGTACTATCGAGTCCAGATTTCCGACCGCCTTCATCCTTCATCCTTCATCCTTAGCGTCAGTTCCGCCCCCTCCGCTTTCGCAACATAAGCCGCCGCAGTAATATCACCGGAGACATTGATCACCGTGCGCGACATGTCGAGAATCCGATCCACGCCAAGAATAATTCCAATCCCCTCGCCCGGCACACCAACCGATTGAAGCAATAAGACAATCACCGGAAGCGAACCGCCCGGCACTCCCGCCGTTCCAATCCCCGCCAAAATCGCCGCAAAAACCACCGTCATCTGCTGTCCGAAACTCAACTCCACGCCGAAAAACTGCGCCAGGAAGAGCACCGTAATTCCCTCATAAAGCGCCGTGCCGTTCTGATTGGCCGTCGCCCCAAGCGTCAAGACAAATCGCGAAATTTTCGAGGGAACTCCCAACTCATGCTCCGTCACACGCAGAGCAGTCGGCAGCGTCACATTCGAGGAGCTGGTCGAAAATGCCGTGACAATCACCTCCTTGATGGCCTTGAAAAAATGCCATGGATTCACGCGCACAAAGAGCCTCAGAATCAGACCATACACCCCGAAAAATTGCAGCGCCAGCACACCCATCACCACCGCCACGTACTTCCCCAGCGTAAACACCACGTCAATCCCCAACTTCGCCACCACACTGAAAACCAGAGCCGCCACACCGTAAGGCGCGAGCTTCATCGCAATGTGAATCATCTTCATCACCACTTCATACATCCCCTGAAGCCACTGCTCGAACACCAGAGTCCTCTCTGACCTCGCGAGCGCTAAAGCGACACCCAAGAACAGCGCGAAGAACATCACCGCCAATATCCCGCCGCCGTTATATCCACTCTCGAATGCCAGCGCCGCATCCGCTAACGGATTGCGAGGAATCACATCCAACAGAGTCTGCACCCAGTCCTTCGCCTTGCCCGCATTCTCCACCGCCGTCGTCACGGTCTTCCCCGTCATCGTCTGCATCAAAGCCTGCCTGCCGCTCTCCGAAATTCCGTCGCCGGGCCGAATCCAATTCGCCGCCGTAATCCCAATCAAAACCGAAATTGAAGTGGCCACCACCGTAAAACCGAAAGTCCGCAATCCGATTCTGCCCAAACTGCGCGCATCCCCCAATTCCGCAACACCCAGAGCCAGCGCGCAAAAAATCAGCGGAATCACCGTCATGAAAATCAGCCGGAGAAAAATCTGACCAAACGGCGAGAAGAAATAGCGAATCGAATTCTCGAGGAACTTGCTCTCGGCAAAGAAAAAATTGGCCAGCAAACCAAGCACAACTCCGGCCAGCAATCCGATGAAAATCTTGCGATGCAATGAATGTTTGGGTCGGTCAGGCATGTGAAGAGAAGTGGCAGTTGGGTTTGTCACAATATAACGGCTCGAAAATCAAGTAACAAGCAAAAGGGCGGACCCTTGCGAGCCCGCCCTCATCAAATTCAGCCCGAAAAGCTAACAACCCGGACCGAATAACTTGCACTCCTTCCTGCAGAACGCCTTCATCGCCGGGCCGGAAAACGGTACATTTATCCACGTATCGGGCGGCGCCCCTGGGAAAGGCCCCGGACAGATCGGAACTTCACAGCCGCAGATATTGAAGATGTCTGGACATGGACAGTAGGACTTGCATTTCACATAGATCATAAACATACAGAAGGGCAAAACCGGCGGAGTAGTATCGGAGGGACATTGACAGTAACGCACGAACCAACCGGCAACAGGACTTACGCGGAACGTGCAGCCGTCACAGCCAAAGGGATGAGTGGCAGGTGCCGGCGGAAGCGAAGGGCCGCAGCAATTCGCTGGGTCAGGCGGAGGCGGATCAGGCGGACAAGGACAGCCTAACCAGCAACTCGGATTGCACGGACAAGGCATAAGCGGGAAGGGAGTGAAGCAGCCCGGTGGAGTCGGGAAGCCCGTTGAGGTGCAGAAGGCGATGGTCTTCAACCGACAACATGTGCCTGGGCAGAAGAAGTCATCCCACCACCACCACCAATTCCAGCCAAACCACGGCTCCGAAACTGGGTTCAGGTTCCCATGAAGATAGACCTGGAGATTGTTCAGGAATAATAACGTATCGCCCGTTTCATTCCATCCCCGGCCATCCACAATGCCGACGTCGCCTTGCACGGGATCGCGGACGTACGCGACGTGATCAACCAGCACCTTGCGCTCATTGACCGAGATGTAATGTCCCTGAAAACTCGAAATGGCCTGCCAACCCTGATCGAACATCATGCGCCGATCCTGATCAATCGCTTCGCCGCCGACCACTCCCACTCCTTCCGCGCGCAACCGCGATTGCACACAGATGTTGTTCTGGTCAACAGCCCACTCGATATTGGTAATCGTGTAGTCTCCGATTTCGTTATACTCACCATCCGGGCCGGTTTCCTCTCCCAAACCAAGCAGCGACCCAATCCACGGAGTCCGAAACTCAGCATCACAACCACCAAGCACTCTGACTGCATATCCCGCAAACGGCTCGCTGCCCGGATCAAAAAAGCTCGGTGGAAATGCAGGAACAACCGCGTACGGAGTCAACGCGCCGTTGGGATCCAACTGCTTATACACTTGAATCTGATCCGTCGGAAGAGTTGCTCCGTACCAACGCAGATTCACTCCTCCCCCTTCCGCATGAAGTGTAACCGTCAATGGCTCACATGAGACCAGTGATAGCTGAATCAGTTCGATCTCAATCTCATACGGCCCGGTTGTGTGGTTGGCGCCGCCCACGCCGAAATAGTAGCGATAAGGTCCGAGCTTGAAATCCGTTTCAAAAGTTGTGGACAGGTTGGTTTGATCGCCAGCGAGAATAATCGGATCACCGATTTCATTCACAATCTCGCAGTAGGGATGCAGACCTTGACCCTCAGGGCAGAAGCCCGTCGCTGCGTCGCCTCGCAGGTGTATGCGGATAGCCGAGGCATATGGCATCTGGAAAGAGAAGTAGTCGCCATCCATCGGGCAGGAGATATCACCGCCCATGGTGACCATGGGTCCGGGAATCGCGTTTGCGTGGGCGATGTCGTCGTTCGGTTCAATCTCTTGATTTGGCAGGGAACAAGGCGAGGGTCGCGTCGGATAGACGATTTGGAGCAAATACTCCTTGGGAGTCTCGACGGCTGAGAAGCCCGAAGGCGCGATGAATGCGGCGTAGGTTCCGGGGTCTAATGAAGGAATGCTGAGCGCCGCAGGAGTGCAGGGCGGTGTGGTCGTGAAGTCAACAAAAGAGGGACTGACGCAGTTATTCAGATTGACGATACCAACCGAAGCGTCGAACTCAGTCTGAGCGGTCAGATTCACCGGCCCGGTCGTCTCCATCTTGAAGAGAAACCAATCGGTATCCCTCAAGTTGAAGCCTTCTTCGTCAAGATACGTGAAACACTCTCCTGCGACCACGCTGCCGGAGCAGATTCCGTCATAGCGGTCGAGGTCGTAGAGTCCATCAACCGTCTCGTTGTTACATCCGCCGTTGCAGTCTTTCTTTGCGTGGCTCGGATTGATCTCCTCGAATGCGCATTCGTGCAGCGCGTCCGGCGGAATCACCACGTCGCATGGCGAGTCTTCGTGCACGACTAGCACATAAGGTCCAAAGGAGTTCACGTCAAAGCCGTCCACGACGATGTAGTAAATATTGGGCGGAGACATTGCAACGGATACACGCGAACTCAAATCACAGGCATCGTCATTACAGGCAACAGGGGTCGCTGAGTTGTTCTCATACACCATCAGCTTAGTGTCGTAGCTTGAACCGCAGAGTTCAACGGCTACCTGTTGATTCACGAGCGGTGTGTAGCGATACACCACATCTTTTGCTGTGGAGACTGGACATCCGCCGAAATTGGTGTCGTAGTTGTGAACGGCAATTGCAGTCGTGCCGTTGTCGTTGTAGGGAAGCGCGGGAATTATCGTGGCTGAGGCAAACGTCTCACCCCCCTGATCGAGCGGATTGCCCTCGTAACGCGTTTGATCGCCGAAATACTCCACGTAGAGAGCGGGGTCCACTTCTCCTTGTGCCTTTTGCGCGAGAATCTGCGCGAGAATTTCGCCGCGCGGGTCGGAGGTGTGAGTCGAGGGCGCTGCGACGGACAGCAGCGGCAGTAAGGCAATCCAACCCAATCCGAGCCAACACAAAATACGCAGTCGCATGGTCGTGCTCCTTATCTAATGAGTTCCTCACCGAATGCTCATAATATGCACCGCTTGTGAAAAGCTGTCAAGATAGAGGACAAACATCTCCAAAATACTACGATTTGCTAAGCTATTATGAAATAGAACAATTGTGGATTATCAAGTAGTTAGAATTTGCTATAGTAAATAATGGCTTACAAAAGAGAAGGCGGATCGTCGCCGACCCGCCTCTCTTTGTGAAAAAGGTGCGAACTCTACGGACCGACCGGAGAGATGCTGTAGAACAGCTTCTCGTCGCCCGAACCGACTTCATTGATATGCAGGAAGCTTGTGCCCGCAGTTGAACCAAGCTGTGTCCACGGCCCAGACGGAGTCGGCGCCGCATAGACATCGTATTCCATAGCAACGGGGACCGCAGTCCAATTCAGGCGGATGTGATTTCCGTCCCGGATGACGACGAGGTCGGAAACCGCGGGAGGAATGCCGGTCGAGTTTGCGGTCTCGAAGCCCCAACAATCCAGTTCAACCGGAAATGTGGAAGAGAGCATGAAGCCATGCTGCCCCAAACCTCCGGCATTACCGACCTGCAGGAGCACCTCTTCGTTACCACCGGAGAGAGTCGCAGAGACCAACGGAAATTCGCAATCGGGACAAGACACCGAGATGGTGCTTCCTGGTGTTCCATTCAACACCTGCAGATAGACTCTCATGTTGTCCCACCAGTAGGTATCGGCGAGCACGTCATAGAAGGCTTCGAGATACTCCGCGCCGCCCGTGCCCAAGACCGTGGGCGCGTCACTCAGGTTAAAGCCGTCGTCATCGGCATCAGGAAGCAGTAGATAAGGAGTTGAGTACGCGGTGAATTCAGATGAGGCTCCGTTCGTCCAGCCGACTGCAAAACCTGAAAACATCTCAGGATTGGAGACCTCGGTGAAGCGACTGGGAATCGGCGGATTGGTGGATGTAGCTTTTACATAGAACGTATCACTCCGAGAGTGAATCACGTAGATGCCGTTGCTCCCGCCGACGGATTCGATACGGCGATTCTCCGAATCAGGAAAGTGTTGAGCCGAGCCGGGCACGGTCCAATTCCATTGACGAATGCGAATCCACTTTCCGGTTGTGTCCTGACAGAGCACTTCGCAATTGCCGCAACTCTTCGTGGGGCCGGAGAATTTCAAGTCAATGAGGCCGCCTTTGGTAACTTGAATAGTATCCGACTTACAGCGCTTGGGCAGACAGAAAGAGCGGAAGTAGCTGCCGCCGCCGATTCCGTCTGCATACTCGGTTGAGTCGGCGCGAGCTTGGGCCGCCGCTTGCGCGGCAAGGGCTCGAAGAATCGCATCAAGAAACGGGTTACCAGAGATTGCATCAAAATGAACGGCGCGCAATCCTTCCTGAGCGGCCCAATCGCGCAACACCTGATCATAGGTCTTGTTGGCGATGTTGACGGCCTGTTGAAGTGAATAGCCCTCTTGCAGCGCACAGACTTTGGGATTCAGCCAATAGTTGTAACCACCGTCACCGGGATTGGAATAGGAAGAGGTCTCATCATCCACGGCTGAAGAAGCAGTCACGTTGCAGCCCTTTGTAACGAGACTGTCGCGGATTTCGTTGACCATGATTCCGCTGAAACACTGCCCGAATTCCGCATCGAGCGTGCAGAGTCCTGAATCCACCAGCTGCTGCATCATCTGACGAAACTCTTTTCCGGTGATTAGCGTGTCGCCACCTGCGGCAGAATGCACCATTGTGATTCCGCCCTGATTGCCCCCGGTATTGGGATCGCCGTGATTGGTGACCATCACTTCGACCATCGGGCATTTCCCTGCGCGTTTGCAGGCCGCGATCTTGGCGGAGAGTGCTTGAAAGTGCGCGGCGATTTTGGCCTGAGTACAGGAGTCCACCTGCGATGCGGGAACGTCATTCTGCCGAGTGTGCCCGTCGGGTCGCGCACCCTTGTAGTAGAAGGCTTTGGTGTTGGCTTCGCAATAGTTGTGCGAACGCTTGTAACAGTAGTAATCCGCTATGTCATCCCAGTAGTCCGCGCGATTGGCTCCGCCGGTCGAACCGCGAACTGTTGGATCCGTGCCTTGCCAACCGCCGGAAATCAGGACGCCAAACATGCAGGTATCACAGGTTGCGCTCGGTGGCCACGCGGCTGGACGCCAGTTGCCCAAGTGTACGGGCAAGGCGGGAACCATCGTGGTGATCTCGATCGGCGTGAAAAGCAGATCGGCGCCGGAAATTGGATAAGTAAGGTCTTGGTCCACGACACCGCGCAATACGAGCCACGCTCCCTCGAAGTCCGCAGGGCTGATCGGCACTCCGCCTGCCAACTGCATCATGAAGTAGGGCGGGAATTTGGTGGTGGTAATATACTGTGTCCAATCGGCGACCAGTGACCCCTCTGGAGTTGCAAAGGCCGCCAGACGAATTTCAGTTCCGATCAAAGAAGGAGTTGCGTAGACTTCAGGAATTGTGTAAAGGGGCGGCTCGCTTGCGCAGGGCACGCCGTCATCGCCGAGTAAGAGTATGAAGCTGCCGGTTTCACTACCGTAGCCGTGGACGAGGATGAAGTAAGGTTGTCCGGCGACACTGCACCACGTAACGATGCTCTGCTGAGTGCAAGCGTCATCATTGCCGTCCACGCACTCAAGGAGCGAGCAGTCCCCGGTATAGACGCTAATTTTGGTATCATATCCACCCAAGCAGGTGGATACATCCATCGTGTTGCCCGTGCCGAAGCAGTAGTACCACACCCCCGGAGCAGAGATCGAGGTTCCGCAGGCTGCCACTTCGTCCAAAGTTGCAAACGATGTGTTTCCTGTTACGGGCGAGAATGGCTCGATGTACTGCGCCGTGAAGCAGTCGTCATTCGCGGGGGGAGGATCATCCAGAGAAAGGAGCAGCTCATAGCTTCCGGACTCGAAGTCATAACCATCCACGACAATCAGAATCTGCTGACCGGCTGTAAGCGGGGGAGTGCGCAATTGAGACTGGTACGCGCAGAAATCGTCGTTGCCGCAGAGCAGGTCTTCGACGGCGGGGGCATGATTGGGAGGCGGGAAATCGTAGATAAGCAGCCCTGTGTCGAAACCCGAATTGCAGAGCGAGACTGTGTAGGTTCCGGTAACGGGAACCACGTAGGTGTAGGTTTCGTCAGAACCGGCGCAGGAAAGTGATTCGTCATAGAAGCCTTCCCAGCAGGGATTGGGAGGATAAAGCCCCATCCCGAGACAGGAGAAGTCGTTGAGATTATCGGACGTGCTGCCCATTGCCGAAACGCTTGGATCAGGCAGCAGCAAGACGGGATCCCACCAGCCCTCACCGCCGTCATCGAGATTGCCGGATGGTTCCCGAGGCGGATTGAGTTGAGAATAGAGTGTGCCGAGTTCGCGCTTGACTTCGACACGTTGAACGGGGTCGTCCGAGCGTTGCAACTCGGCCTTGAGCATCTCAATTTGAGATTTCAGCGTCGCCACATCCTGCGCGGGCTTGCTGCCGATCAGAAAAGCTGCGCCGAACGCAATTAGACATATCTTCCACAATCTGGTCTTCATGGCACCCTCTTGCTGTTTAGTTCACAGCTTTAACTTAGGGCAGGATGCGCGAAATGTCAACAATTGTCACCCAAACAGCGAAATATGTCAGAATCGCCAGCCCCACGACTAAGAGTTTGAAGCACAAATAGATATGCTGATAAATTTGTCCAACATGCTTCACAAAGGGTGCAAAGTCTTCCGCTTTGAGCGCCGATGCCTCTTGCACAAAACGCAACGGACTCGCGCAAAGGCGAGTCCGCTTGGGAAAATGGACGGGCAGAAGGGCTACGGAGCGTAAACGGGAGTCACGGAGTAGGTGGAGAAGCCGGACAGACTCATGCCGCTGAATTGCACAAAATAGGTGCTGTCGGTCGTGCCAAGCAGCGTGGCGTCTTCGGGCTCAATCTCAGGCCACTGACTCCACCAAACCTGATATTCAAGGGGCTCACCCGGAGCGGGACTCCATTCAAGCCAGACATCCGGCCCGCTGCGCGAAATCGTCAAATCGACCACGCGAAACTGAGGATCGAGCAAGATGAAGTTGATGTTGTCAAGCGTGTCACCTGCAATCATAGTGAACGGCTCGGGAATCGCACCGCCGTAAGCCCCGCGCGGCTCATTGAAATCAGGATAGAGATCGGCATCCAAATCCATGAAGGCAATCGCATACATCTGGCCAACCGAATCGGTCGCCGCAACGTAGTTTCCATTGCCGTCGGTGCCGATCAATTCACCGGCAGTGGTATCGCCAATTAGAAATCCGGCGCCGCGCGGTTCCAGGTTGAAGCCCGCGTCGCGCGTGGCCATAACGATACACGGCCCAGTCGTCGTGCCGCCATAGGTCATCGTGCCGCGAAAAGCAGCTGCGGCCTGCGGATTGTCGAGATTGATGTTGATGCTCGTCGCATTCGGCGGAAGCTGCACGAAATCAGGGTAGTTTCCGCCGTAGATTCCATAGGGTTCGCCCGAATCGGGAAAGAGATTCGTGTTCAAGTCCTGAAAGCCCGCCACAATGTAACGACCCTCAGGCAGATTGGTAATCTGATAGATCGAGAAGATCACGAGGCCCGCATAGGCCGTATCCAGACTGGAGGGAATGGCAATCGCAAAACGAGGCGAATTCCCCTCACCACCGGTAATAGATCCGGTGATGCTGTAGCCCAGAGCGAGCCACGGAGTTGCAAGCGCAAGATATACGAATGTTCGGAATGTGTTCATCGGGCCTCCGTGCAGAAAAATCGAAAACTCAAAAACGAAAATCGAAAAGTCAGATTCAGAAGTCAGAAGTCAGAAGTCAGACTCGGATTCCGGCAGGGAACCGCGCGAAGTTTCGTTGTTGAGCGCACTTCATTCGTCGGTCGCGCTTAATCCCTGCTCGGCGGCTCCTTACTTCAGCAGGTAGACGGAAGTGTAGGCTGAAAGAGATGCGGAGCGGAGTTCGATCAGATAGAAACCGCTTGCAAGGTTGGCCGCATCAAATGCGACGGAATGCGCGCCCTGCGGATAGTCACCTTCCGCGATGCGCACACTCGCGCGGCCCTGAATATTGTAAGCCGTGAGCGTGAGATGCTCAGGATTTGCGAGCGTGAAGGGAATTGTGGTCTGCGCATTAAACGGATTCGGATAGGCGCGGCCCAGAGTGAAATCGCGCGCGAGCACGGGAGCTTGATCGGAAGCGCTGGTCGGCCACAGCGTGAAATTCACATCGTCCGGATAGGACTCGCCCTGCTCAATCTCAATCGGCTCGGGGTCGTCCTGCCCATAGAAGTCGTACCATTCGCCTTGATCAAACTGAAGATTGGTGTTGGCATCCAAATAGGCGTACGCGTAATAGGTTCCGAAGCTGTCCACGAAGGCCGTATACGTCCCATTGCCGGTGTTATCGAAAAGCAGGCCAGCGCCTGTGGGGAGGCCGGAAAAATCCGGGGTGTCATGCGCGACGATATAGGTGGCTCCGGTCACGCCGCCTTCGTAAGTCACTTCACCCGAAAATCCGCCCGTGTTGGGAGGCGAGAGTTCAATATCAACACCGTTCATGTCGGAAGACACTTCGAGAACCGTGGGGATATCCCCCCCGTAGAACCCGCGCGGCTCGTCCACACCGGGCACAAGATTCAAGTCCACGTCTTGATAGGCAAAGAAGATGTAGCCTCCCTCATTCAGGCCGCCCAGGGTGTAGTCGCCATTGAAGGGATTGGCGATCGTCGTGTAAAAGGTGTCCAGCGACGTGGGAAAGGCCAGGACGAAGATCAGGGCAAAACCTGAGCTGCCGGACACGGTGCCGCTTACCGTGAGCGGATAGGCCGAGGCACTTAGCAAGCTGATAGCAAACAGAATGATCAGAAACCGTTTCATGGGACTCCTTGGGCCGAGGGTCAATTGCAGGAAGCAGTTCCAATATACAACAAACTGTCCAAAAAACAACGAGCTTTTCACATAAGCGAGAGAATACCGGGGGCAGGGGTTGGATGTTGCGCGGGGGCCTGCGGACTTGAAAGACAAGGGTGTTTAAGGTATATTAAGTGTCTGCATTGGAGGAAGTTCCGAACCACCCGCCCACCCCAAACCGCACCATCTGAGGTTCATCATGCTTGCACTGCTTCTGTTGCTGTTCCCGCTTTCCCTGTTTGCCCAACCCGATACCCTCTGGTCCCGCAATTTTCTGCTGGGCGAGAGGTGCTACTTGCAGGATGCCGTCCTGATGGATGACGGCACGGCCATCCTCGGAGGTTGGTCGGAAACCGGGTCAGGCTCGACACTCGATCAGGATTATATGCTGGCTGCGTATTCCGCGACCGGCGAATCGCTTTATGTGCGCTCCCACCTCGAAACCGAGGACGACGAGGCTATCGAGGGCTTAGTCCGGGGAGGGGGAGATACGCTCGCAGCCATTGGCTGGTTCTTCAATGGCCGGGGGTGGAGCTTTCTGTTCTTCTCGGCGGATGACGGCGAACTGCTCTGGTCGCGCACCTATCAGCCGATCAATGCCGGACTGATGCGAGGCCGCGATATCACAAGGCTCACGGACGGAGGCTACGCCGCAACGGGCTACCGGCTTGGTGTGAATGGTATTTCGTCCGATATTTGGGTCTTCCGCACAGATTTCATGGGAGACACGCTGTGGACGCGGATGTTCGGAGGTGAAGGGACAGACGTCGGCACCTCAATCCGGCAGAAGGACAACGGCAATCTCCTGATTACCGGGCAGACGCGCGCTTCCGGAGGGACGGAGTACGATGTGATCGCGCTGGAAGTTGACCTGCAAGGGAATCAGGTCGGAGCGGCCCAGACGATCGGCACGCCCGATAACGACATTGTTTACAACCTGCTGCTTGATGCGGAGAATAACTGCCACGTGGTCGGACGCACCGCACTGGAGAGCGCGCTGCAAAGCTACGTCGTGATTCTGCCGACGACCGGCCAAACCTTCACGCGGCAGTATTTCCAGACGGGAATCGGCGAGCAATTTCGCGGCGGAATTCCGTGGTATGGCGGAATGCTCTATGCCGGACGCTCCGGGATTTCCAGCAGTCAGACGCGCTTTTATATGCGGGCGGTGGACGTGGACGGAACGTCGCTCTGGACGTGGAATTACGGCAATTTGGGAATTGACTGCGGCTACACGGGAATCCTCGCGCTGGAAGACGGAGGCGGATTGGCCTACGGACAGCGTTCTATTGCGCCTGATGTGAAGGGCTACATTCTGCGCTTTGCTCCGCCCGGAGGAGCGCAGGGTCACGTGACCGCCGACGTGTCGGGCTTGCCCGTCACCGGGGCGCACGTGCACAAATTGGGAGACGCGAATTATGTGGTGACCGGTTCAACCGGTCTCTATCGCATCGAACTTGCGCCCGGCACGCATAGTCTGGTGGTGGAGAGCGACTGCATCGTGACCGACACTATTCACAACGTAGTGGTTCTGCCGAATGAACTGGCCACGGCGGATTTCGTCGTCGGGCAGGCGCTCTATGATCCGCTTCAATCTTCCGTCAATGTCATTGCCCGTAATCACGTCAGCTCATTGGGATTTCTGACGCTGGGCAATGCCGGGACCGGCGATCTACATTTTTCTGCTGAAGCCTCGTCCATCAGCCCGCCGGGCAACTGGATTTCCGTTTCGCCAAGCGAGGGAGTGATTACGGGGGAAAGCACGTTTGATCTGACGGTTTCAGTGCTGGCCGACACCACGGACGACGGCATGTACGACTACACTGCGGAAATCACAGTGCATACCAATGCCTGCCCGGACACCTTGCTCACCTTTCCGGTGCTGATTTCCGTCCTGGATGTTCCTCGAAGCGACGTCCTGCCCGTGGAATTCAGGTTATCTCCGGCCTATCCCAATCCCTTCAACGGGATGACTTCCGTCACGCTGGAGCTGCCTGCGGAAACAAGTGTGAAGGTTCGGTTGTTTAACTTGGAGGGGCAGTTGGTTTCGACGGTTTTGGAGGGGAATCTTTCGAGCGGTGAACACCGGCTGACGGTGGATATGTCCAACCAAGCGACGGGAATCTACTGGCTTAGGGCGGAGACCCCGAGCAGCAATTCCGTGCAAAAGCTGGTGCTGGTCAGGTAGAGAAATCGAAAATCGAAAACTGAAAATCGAAAAGACGGAGAAGCACTGGGGAAGGCAAAGCACCCCCCCTTTGTCCCCCCCGCAAAGCAGGGGGGATAATCAGCGGCTCGGCGAGATTGCCCGATATCGGAAGCACATAGATCTTGGTTCGTAAGTAAGGCACGGGGCGGGTCCCCCCGGTCAAATGCTCTTCATCATGCATTGCAAACTTGAGGTCACGTCATGAAGTCATTTGGTTTTCTTCTCCTCGCGCTCTTCGCAGCGCACACGGCCCACGCGGAGCTTGACACACTCTGGAGTCGGCAGATTCCGTTCGACGGACAAGCCTATGAGATTATGGCCGCAACGGTTCTGTCTGACGGCGGAGTTGCGGCATCCACTGTAACCTATCCCACTCCGACAGATCAACCGGCGCTGCGCATTTGGCGCTTCGACTTAGGCGGAGATCCGATGTGGGAGCGAGATTACGGCGCAGGGCTGACCTATTTGCAGGTTGTGGGGATCGAGGAATTGCCGGGCGGGAACCTCATGCAATTTCTCGTGGGCCAGTCGCAAGGCGGCGACACATTGACGTCGTTGGTAGTCGCGCGCGGTTACAATGCGTCCGGGGATAGTCTGTGGGAGCGCCGCTACCCTTATTCGTTCGTCGAAAGCTTCAGCCGCTCGGCGCTGCTCTCCGATGGAAATGTGATTCTGGCGACGACGGTGTGGGACATAGCAAGCGGATTCTATTGGCCTCTGCTCATGAAGTTCAATGCAACCGGCGACACGCTGTGGACGCGGACCTACAATTTGGAGTCCACGTACTACGCTAAGGGGATCACGGAATTGCCCAACGGCAATCTGGTCATGGCGCAATACGGCTATGACGTCACAGGTTTGAATCTGATCCGCGCAGTTTGCGTGACGGCGACGGGCGACCCTGTGTGGACTCGGGAATACGGCGACGAAGGATTGGGGCTAAACGTCACCGGTATATCCAGTGACGGAGCCGGAAACATTGTGATGTGCGCCGCTCGTGCAGGATGGGAGTGGTTTGACAGCCCGTGGGGAGTGGGACTTACCGCGACCGGGCAAGACCGCTGGACGCTGAATCCGAGTCCGGAGGATCTGTTTTCTCCTTCGGGATGTCTGCCCTTATCCGATGGGGGCGCTATTCTTGTGAGCACACGCTGGCCCGACTTCGGTTTCCCGGGTGCGGAAGTGCATAGTGTAGATACAGACGGGAACCTCACGCAGGAAGCGGACTTCGGAGGGATGCCGAGTTCATTTTCCGGGCTGCATAATTCCGGCGCGCGCGGAGCGATTGCCTACGGATTTGTCAGCGACGACACGTGGAACAATATCGGCTTTCTCTTGCGCTTCGGGCCGGGAACCGTGGTCACAGGATTTGTTCGGCACCTCGGATCAAACACTCCTCTTGAAGGGGTTCGCGTCGAAGCGATTGAAACGGAAGAGTATGCCTTCACCGATGTGCAGGGAATCTATCTGTTGCCGGTCTCCAATGACACCGTGACGATTCGCGTTTCCAGTCCCTGCATCGAGCCGGTTGAACAAACGGTTTTTCTCGAAGAGGGCGAACAGAACACACGCAATTTCACCGTCGGGATGCCCGAGTATGATAGCGATCCGACCAGCTTGAATATGGTCGCAACCTTCAATATGCTTGCGCGCGACACGGTTACGATATTCAATTCGGGCAACGGGGATTTGATTTACAGCGTCGAAGCGAGGGAGTTGGATCCCGTCTACGATTGGCTATCGGTTGTCCCCACGTCGGGCGTGCTGGAGCCGGGAACCGGAACCATTATTGAAGTGATTGCGCTGCCGACGCAGGGACAATGGAGCGATCATTACGGCGAAGTGCGGATTCACCACAATCATTGCCCGGACACCGTGGATGAAATCGGCGTATACATGCTGGCGCTCGACACGCCCGACAGACCCGGAGTGATTGATGACTTCGCGGTTCATGCGGCCTATCCCAATCCGTTCAATGCAGAGACCACCGTGCGCTATGATCTGCCGCGCGACGCGCACGTGAAGGCGATTCTTTATTCCATCACCGGACAGAGCGTTGTCACGCTTGCCGACGACGTGAAGCCGGCGGGTTCGCACGATCTTCATCTCTCGACCGGTTCGCTTGCGAGCGGTGTGTATCTTCTGCGCGTCGAGGCTGCGGACTTCGTCTCCACTCAGAAACTTGTGCTGCTGAAATAGCTTGACTTCAAAAACCACTCTCCTGCTTGCGGGGCTGCTTGCCGCATGGATCGCCTCGTGCAATTCGGGAATCGAACGCACGTCCTATCGCGGCGGCAACGACTACTTTCCTCTGCTCGAAGGGAGAGTCTTGAGCTATCGGCAGACCATCGAAGGCGAGACGAAAGACTACACGATGTCGCTGCACTATATCGGCGGACGCGCGTGGAAGGTCTATGAGGCGAAAATCGAGGGACTCGCCTTCGGAGGATTGGAGTTCAACTCGAACGGAGTCGTCGTCGAGGCCACATCGCAATTCTCTTACACGTCGCTTGAACCGCGCGATGAAGTCTCCGCGTTTCGTCAAGTCTGGCTGGACACGGGAGCGCGCGAAGATTCCCTCTGGTACGACGCCGCGCCCGGAACGGAATCCGTCTTCGCAGGCTATCAAAGTGTGACGGTTCCGGCGGGAAGTTTTGAAAACTGCATGATGATTATCGCGACTCCGGTTGCTGAAATCAAGGACTCCATCGAAGCACGTCATGCGCGCGGGAAATCTTCCGACGTGCTCTATCAGAAAGAACTCGAAGTTTGGAACTGGAGCACGGTGCGCTGGTTCGCGCAGGGCGTCGGGTTGGTCAAGGAAGAGATCGGCCCGCCCGGTGGAGTGAGCATCCGGCGCGAACTGCTTGCGGTAACATCAGAAGGCCACGGTTTCGTGGATTCGCTACACCTACCGAATACAGATGAAGAATAGACACTCGATTGCCATTCTGTTCGCACTGTTTGCATGTGCGTCGCTTTCGTCCGCGCAGATCAAGTTGGAAGGCTATGCGCAAAGCGCCGCCGAAAAGGAGTTCATCGCTGCGACGGATACCGCGACGACCTACCTATCACAAGTCGGCCTGGCGAAACTGTTTCGCGCGAAGTCGCCCGACGATTTCGCCGTGCAGATGCGGGCATCGAGCATTCTGATGATGGACGATCCGCAGGCGACGCAGACTTACTATGTAGAGCGCTCCGCGCAGAATCCGAAATCGGAAATAGATATCTATTTCGCGGGGAGACTCTCCGAGTCTCTGACCGACAAGCAGACTTTCACCGCGAAACTTTTCGATGTGAATCCTCAGAGCTACTGGGGGTTTCTGCTTCAGGCGACGTCCTATGACTCCGAAGATGATACGGATTTTCAGAAGGCCGAGTCGTCATTGAAGAAAGCAATTGAGAAGGATGCGAGTCTGCCCTATGCGCCGACGATGCTTGCGGAACTCTGGGCGCGACAGGGTAAGACTGTGGAAGCAGAGCAAGCGCTGGTAGAATTGGCCAAGCAATCGCCCGAAGATTTTCAACCGGTGCAGAGAAGGCTGATGCTTTATCCCGGGCAATTTGCCAAGCACATCGAAATCATCAACGCCTTTCTGAAGCACAACGATAACAGCGCGCTTGCCTATGATCTGCGCGCGCGGGTGTGTCGCGAACTGAAAGACTGGGACGGCTACATTGCTTCGATGCAGAAAGCTGTTGCGATTCAACCCGATGGCGTGAATCATTACAATCTCGCTTGCGGGTTCTCACTCACGGGCGCGACGGATTCGGCTTATGCGCATCTTTTTGAAGCGGCGAATAACGGTTTGAACGATCCCGAGCAATACACGGAAGATGAAGACCTGATTCCCGTCAAGAGCGACAAGCGCTGGACGGAGTTGCTTGCGGCAGTCGAGCAGGGACACGCGGCGCAACTGCGCGCCATGCAGGAGGCTTCTACGCGCTCGCTGATGGAATCACAAAAGCAGCAAGTCACGCAGCGCGAATCCTCGACCGAAGCGACCGATTTTGATCTGGAGCAGATGAGCGGCGGTACTGTGAAACTGTCCGACCTGAAAGGCAAAGTAGTTGTGCTCGATTTCTGGGCCACGTGGTGCGGGCCTTGCAAGATGACGATGCCGCTCTTGAACACTTTCTACACGGACGGGCGCGACAAAGACGTGCTTGTATTCGGCGTGAATGTCTGGGAGAGAGGCGGCCGCGAACCGGTGCAAAAATTCATCGAGAGTAAGGGCTACAAGTTCCCGATTCTCTACGGCACAAATGAACTGGCCGAGTCCTACGGTGTGCGTGGCATTCCCACGATGTTTGTGATTGACAAGGAAGGGAAGATTGCGCATCGCCACGTCGGATACAATCCGCAGATTATGCAGATTCTCTCCGCGCAGACTGAAGCGCTGTTGAAATGAGCGCGGACGTTACAGCCTGAACATTACGGAGAGTCGTGATACTCCGTCATCCGTGAAGCAACAACAAAATTGAAAACGGGGCGCAAGACCGCAAAGGTCTCCGCCTCATAAAAGCGAAGAAGAGACTATGTGGAAAGTTCTTGTTAATTGTTGTATCGTGATGGTGTTCGCGACCGCCGGATTTGCGCAGAAGCCCGACTACCCCAATGTATTCGCGGCGGCGGATTCCGGGGACCTCGCTGCGGTGAAGTGGTTCTATGCGAATGGTTCGCACGTGAATGACGCAGGGGATTTCGGCTACACGGCGCTGCATCACGCGGCGATGTGGAAGCGAAATGACATCGTGAAGTTCCTGCTTGAGCAAGGCGCGGACGTGAATGCAGTCAATGACGACGGATTCATCGCGCTGCACAATGCTGCCATGAGCGGCGACAGCGTGACGGTGCGATTGCTCGCGGATCACGGCGCGATTCTTTATGCACGCGACAACAATCTGATGACTCCGTTGCATCTTGCCGCGCTGAAGAACAACGTTTCCGCTGCGGCGGGATTGGTGCAGGCCAAGGCCGACGTCAACGACATGAATGAAAACCTCTGGACTCCGCTTCGAGTCGCGCAGTGGCAAAAAAATCAGGAGATGATCGAGTTCCTGCAGAAACACGGCGCACAGCAGTAATTTTTCAAGCGGGCCTCGCGCCCGCTTTTCAATTCTATCCTCAACTTCATGCCGACCTTCACTTCCGTTGCCGTGCTCGGCGCGGGCACCATGGGAA
>JADLDM010000169.1 GCA_020846695.1 bacterium
CCACGCGAACCCGGCACGGGTTGCATGGAGCGTGAGCAGAGAATAACTACTGCCCACGAATGTTCTTTCTTATCTGCGGAGAGGGAGGGATTCGAACCCCCGTTACGTACGAGACGTAAAACGGCTTTCGAGACCGCCGCATTCAACCACTCTGCCACCTCTCCCTACTTGAAAAGTAGGCAACAATGCCGCGCCATCTGCCTACAAACGATCACATCCTGCGCGGGCTTCACTCTCTTTTTTGTCCCACTGCTTGCGGGGGGACTACAGGGGGGTGTTCCCGCCGAGCCGGGTTAAGTCCGGGCAACCCGGCCGAAATCTGTAACCGCCGTTCTGGCTTTCCTCCGTTCACGGGGGAATCAGAAGGGGGTCTTATTTACGGCTTCAACAACTTCCCCATCTCATTCGCGAACGCCTTGCCGAAAATCTGCATCGTCTTCATCAATTGCGACATATCGGGAAAATCCGATCCCTGCAACCGAGCTGCATCGAACCATGAGTCGGTAAATGTATTTCCATGTTTCGCGTTCAAGACTCGCGCACTCACAACCTGTGCATTCTCCTGCATCGCAATCAGCGCATGAGGAATCACGTAACCGTCCGCGACTTCGCGAAAATCCGAAAACTCCATTTGAATCGGCTTCTTGTCATACGAGCTCTCCGACTTCACCAGAACGAAATTCTCTTTGTCATACCAGCTCTTCATCATTACGGGAGTGTTGTCCGATTCGCGGAGCGGAGTGGAAATCACCCAGCATTCACGCCCGTTCACCGTTTCATCGCCCGACAAGATCGAACCCGCCGCAGGCTCTTCCCAATAGAGATAGCCTCTGACTCGATCATCCACGTCTGTCCGAGATGCCTTGAATTTCATGCCGTAAATCGAGTACCAGATTTGCTGTCCGTCAAAGAGCACCGTGATCGGAAACCCGTCGTTGCCGCCGGAGTCCTTGAGCATGGCATCCACGCGCCAGCGCTTCCCCCGCGTGTAATAGTCCGCTTCGATCAAAAACGTGTCATGCCCCGGTTTCGAAACCGTCCCCTGAACCTCAAGCTTCAGCCCGTTCGTCTCTCCCAACTTCTTTTCATGATGCGCCTTCGCATCCCTCACAAAATCCGAGATGTCGTAAGCGAATACCGAGGAAGCGAAGAGAAGACAGAGAACCATTGCGCGCATTGCTACTTCGATCCGCCGCCGTATTTCTTCTGCATCTCTTCGGCCTGCTTCATCAGCTTCTCAATGTCCATGTCCATCGAACCACCTTCGAGACTCGACTCGCTGAACAGATCATCGGAAAGCCCTTTATTGATTTCGACTTTCGTCAAATCAACAGTCATGGTCTTAGTATCGTTGGAGAAGACTTCCGCGTGATAGGGAATCACGAAATCACCGTGAACAGTTTTGAGATCTGAGAACACAGACTTAATGGTCTTACCAGAGAGCATTGCCGTAGATTGCAGATGAACAAAGTGTTCCTTGTCAATCCAAACCTTTACCGGCTCCTTGCTCATCTTATTCTCGGGATACTCGACAAGCCAAGCGGCGCGGCCACCGACGGTTTCTTCACCGACCACTTTTGATCCCGCAGGCGGCTCCTTCCAATACTCGGCATAGTCTGTCTGGCTTCCTGCTTGATCCTTGGGCAATTTCATCTTCATCCCCATCGCCGTCGTCCAGGTATCCTTGCCGTCAAAGAGCACAACTGTTTCAAGGCCGCCCGTTCCCGCCATCTCTTTTCCGTTGACGGTGGTCTTGCCGCCCTTCATGTCCATCGAGCCTTCCATCCGCCACTTCTCGCCCTTGCGATACATCGTGGACGTGATACTCGACTCGCCACCCTCACCCGGCGCCATGAACTTGCCTGTGTATTCAAGCTTCATGTCGTCAAACGAGGCCAGAGATTTCGCATGATGCGCCGTCGCATCCTTGATCAATTGCTCGATATCGTAAGCAAACCCTGCGCTCGCGAACAACATCATTGCCAGCATCAATCGAAACATGACGGACTCCTTTCTTGAGAAAATTCCTCATGCACTAGCGGCGGCCCATGTCCTTTGTAAGGATCCGGCCGTCTTCTCGTGGCGCCCAGCTTGCTGGGCAAGAAACCCAATGAGCCTATCTAAGATGACGGAGTGTCGTTTCTCTTGGACAACAACTCTGCTGTTCTCCGAGTATTTGCTTCCACGTCCATCAAGAGCTTGAGCAGATCGCCATAAGCAAACAAACTAAGTGCAACGATGAAGCCAATCAAGCCCACCGGTACTGCGAGCCCCTGAGCAAGTTCGCCTGACTGAAAGCTAGCAAACATATAGACCACCACGACAATCACGGTGATGATTCCGAGCACTCCAAAGAGGCCAGCAGCGATAACTATGGCTCTGTATCTTCGTGCGTATTGCTTAGCATCAGAACCTGTCGCTACTATTATAGATTCAGTGTCCAGTAACAAATCAGCTCCGTAGGAACACGTCTTGCAGTGCGAACAAGTTACTTGTTCATACGACTTTGCTTGCTCCATGGGGTTGCCGCAGTTTGGGCATTTCATGGCTCTTCTCCCTCTTGATGATTCGCCAGACTATTTGCAGTTGGTCAATCTCATCCAATCGTTCACCCCACCCTCACCACAAGATATTCCTTCTTCCCTTTGCGCAGGACGAGCAATTCACCGTCAATTGCGGAAGAGGATTGCACAACATGGGCGACGTCGGAAATGCGAACATTGTTGACATACACGCCGCCCGCTTCAATCATCCTGCGCGCTTCACCCTTCGATTTGAAGAGACCGGACTCGACCGTCAGATCAACAAACAATTTTCCCGCAGACAAATCACTCTTGGACAAAGTATGCGAAGGAACATCGGCAAAGATATCGAGCACTTCTTTCTTGGAAAGCCCATCCAGCGCACCGCCGAACAAAACCTGAGACGCGCGCTCCGCCGACTTCACACCCTCATCCCCATGCACAAGCTTCGTCACCTCGCGCGCAAGTTCGGTCTGTGATTCGCGCTTCTCAGGTGCGGACTCAATTAATTTGCAAAGTTCAGCGATTCTTTCCTGCGGAAGAAACGTGAACGTCTTCAAGTAACGCTCAACGTCGCGGTCGTCCGTGTTGTACCAGTATTGATAGAACTGATAAGGCGATGTCAACTCGGGATCCAACCAAACCGTGCCCGCTTCCGTCTTGCCGAACTTCTGCCCTGATGACGTGGTCAACAACGGAAAGACCATCGCGTGCGCCTTCGCTCCGCGCTTGCGGCGAATCAAATCCGTTCCCGCCGTGATGTTGCCCCACTGATCACTCCCGCCAATTTGCAGCGTGCACTTGTGGCGATCAAAAAGCTCCAGATAATCGTAAGCCTGCATCAAACTGTAGCAAAACTCGGTGAAGGAAATTCCGTCTTCGCTCTCAAGTCTGCGCTTCACGGATTCCTTCTGCATCATTACATTCACGGAGAAATTCTTGCCGATCTCGCGCAAAAATTCCACCATCGAAACCTTGTTCAGCCAGTCTGCGTTGTTGACAAAGATCGCTCGATTCGGCACACCCTCAAACTGAAGAAACTTGCGCAACTGAATGTCCATTCCAAGCATGTTCTCGTCTATCTGCTCCGGAGTCTGCAAGTTGCGCTCGGAAGACTTCCCCGACGGATCTCCGATCATCCCCGTGCCGCCGCCCGCCAAGACAATCGGAGTGTGTCCGAATTTCTGACATCTCACAAGCTGAAGAAGTGGAACCAGACTTCCGACGTGCAGACTCTTCGCCGTCGGATCGAATCCCGAATAGACCACCAGCGGCTCTTTGACCGCATCCGCAGTTTCCGACGTCGCATCGTAAACCAGTCCGCGCCATTGAAACTCTTCAAAGAGCGTCACGGCTATTCTCCCGAAACGCGCTTGCGGGAACGCCGCGCGCCGCTCTCGCGCACACGAGCCATGTGCGTCATCGCTTCGAGCGCGGCAAAACTTGTCACGTCATCCACGCGGGACAAATCGGCGCGAGCCTCATCCGTAACGGGAGCTTCCGCAGTCCACAACAGCGACTCGTCGTCGCGCCGCATCAATAAGTGCATCCGCGCAGACGCAAGCTCCTGTGCAAAACGATGAGGTCTCAGAGACAGTCCGCGAATTCCCCAAGCCGTGTGCCACGACGTCAAACCGTTCGCTTCGCCGAATCCGCCCAACAGGTGCTGCTGCCCTGCGAGCCACTCCTGCGCGCGCTCGATTTCCGTGCGGTGTCCGCCTGCCGCATCGAGAGCCTCCACAGCCATCACCGTGCTCCAAATTTTCGAGCGCATCGCTCCGACTGAAAAACTTCCGTCGGAATGCTGTGCGCTTCGCACTCTGCGCACCGCGTGGCGCACGGCCTGTTGAAGCGAGGGCAAGCTCTCGCCGCTCATTGCAAGCGAAGTCAACACTGCAAGCGTCGTGTCGAAACAAATTGCGTTTGTTGCAAGTCCGCGCCGGAAAACCAATCCAACTCGACTTGCAGTTCTTGACCAACCGCCGTTGGGCAGTTGTGTGGAAAGCAGAAACTCAACGGCTCTGCGACGCGCCCACTTCGTTTCAACAGGCGTGTCCCCGAAAATTGTCAGAGCATCGAGCACATGCGCCGTCGTCAACAAGTCAACGCGCTGCCCGCTGCCCATCGCCCAGCCGCCCGATTGATCCTGCATGTGAAGAAGACTCAACACCGATGCAGCGACTTCGTGCGTTTCACAACCCGATAGCAACAGCCCGCGCACCGAGGCCGCGTGCATCCATGCGCTCACGTCGCAGCGCGATTGAACAAGATTATCCTTGTCCCACTGCTGTAGCACGCGCAAAAATCGGAAACCGCGCTCGAACAAACTGTCCTGTGAATGTACACCCGCATGACGCAGCGCAATCATGGCCAAGGCCGTCGTGCGCGCATCCCCGTCCCATGAGCCGTCCGCAAGCTGATTACGGAGCAACACTCTGGCACGCGAGGAAAGCACTCCGGCTTCGCCAAACAACACCTGCACCGCAAGTCTGCGCGAAGGAGTCGCCGCGCGCATTGCCCAACTTGCCGCCACCTTCAGCAGCGGAAGCAAAATCTTCTTGATCGAAGTTCCCGCATCGAGTCCCGTGATGTGACCAAGCATCACCAGCGTCTCGGGATGAAGCCTCAGCGTCTTACGATTCTTCTCAAGCCATGCAACCGCCTTCTCCAGCGCGGGTCTGGTCTCTGGACGCGAAACCTGCGAAAGCGCCTGCACAATTTCAAGCGTCTTGGAAAAATCGCCGCCCCACGATCCGTCGCCGCGCTGCTCTTCAAGAATCGGAGTGCATAGCGCTGCCACGTCATCTGCCGGAATCTTTCCCAACAGCGTGCCGATCAGAAGCGCGGTCGCATTTTCCTGAGCGCAAGGTCTTGGTGCAATCGCCCACACAGGAATGCTCGCCTCTGCGCGATGCGCAAGCCTCGTCCTCGCCTGAACAAGCTGACTATTCGTCAGAACGGCCAAGTTGCTTCTCCTGTCTGAGCTTCACAAAAAATTCCGAAAGCTGTGCCGAACATTCATCGCGTCGCACGTTTCTAATCAAACTGCACGTGTGATTCAAGCGCGGATCGGAAAGCAAACTGTAGAGCGTATCGCACGCGCCCGTCTTCGGATCCGAAGTCCCGTAAACAACATAAGGAATCCGCGCCAAAACAATTGCACCCGCGCACATCGCGCAAGGTTCCAACGTCACATATAACGTGCAATCCAACAAACGGCGGCTGCCGAGATATTCAGCCGCCGCCGTTATCGCTATCATCTCCGCATGTGCGGTCGGATCCTGAAGACTCTCCGTCAGGTTGTGACCCCGACCGATAACTTGTCCGCCGTGAACAATCACACAGCCGATGGGGACTTCATCCTTTTCCGCAGCTTTGTTTGCCTCCGCAATTGCCGCTGCCATCCACCGCTCGTGATCCGGCTTGCCAAAACTCTCAAGAATGTCAGGCATCAGGTCTCCGCTCTTCATCCCTCATCCTTCCGCCTTCATCCTTGTTCGTACGCCCGTAGGGATTCGAACCCCAAACCTTCTGGTCCGTAGCCAGACGCTCTATCCAGTTGAGCTACGGGCGCATTCATAAATCCAATGAAAATCAATCGCTTCCCGATTTTCAAAGGTGAACCCAAGTATATGAAATTTGAGCACTAAAGTCAACCACCTGAAAGGTGGGTTCTCTTTCTCAGATGGAGAAGGGAGGAAGGGGGTCAGAGACGCCAAACTACTTGAAAACAGTGGCCGGGGAAACAGTGAACGAACGAAAGATTACTATTTGTTAAGCAAGGAGTTGAAGGCCAAGGCGAGGCGCTGTGGAGGGGGGGTGATTTGATGTAGTATTGTAGAACATGAGGTTGACAAAATACTATATGAACGAAAATCCTTAAATTAATAGCATTCTTATCATACTTTGAACGAATCAAATGGTCAATAGTTCCCGAAACAGAAGTCCATGTTTTGAATAAAGCTCGGGTTCATTGCTTGAGAGGAGTGAGCAAAGTCAGAAATTTGTATCTTGGGCGAGAAACAAGGGGAGTCTGATGATCTTGGACTTCCACAGATTTGAAAACCTGCTTACGAACACACAATGAATGACGTAGAAGAATAC
>JADLDM010000170.1 GCA_020846695.1 bacterium
CGTGACGCCAATCGCAGAGTCGCTGCATTCCCGCATCATCCGCACCAGATCAAACTCGAAGATCGTGTCGCCGAGAATGACCAACACTTCCTGATCCTCGTCCGTCAAACCGAGATGCACCGCGTGAGCCAGACCGCGCGCTTCCTGCTGCTCGACAAAGCGCGCGGGAATCGAATAATTCTCGCGCACATATTGCTCGATCAGGTCGCCCATCGAACCCACGACCAAAGTAATCTCGCTCACACCCGACGAGGTCAGGTGATCAAGAATGTGGCCGAGAATCGGTTTCCCGGCGACATTGAGCAGAACTTTGGGAAGCGTGAAGGTGTGCGGACGGAGGCGTGAACCCAAACCCGCGACGGGGATGATAGCTTTCAAAACGGGGCGATGTTAGACATGGAAAACACTTAATCTACAGATTTTCCATGTATTTATCAAGCCCCAGACAGCAGATTTTTAAGCCTCGTAATCTTCGGGATTTCCATGGGATCGTCCGCACGAAGCAGCGCAAGATAGACGGTCGCCGCATCGGTCAACAGCATCAAGCGCAGTCCCTGAGCAGCGCGCGACGGTGTGTCCGCAAACCGCGCAAGTGGATCAAGCCGCAAGGATGCAATCTGCTGCGAGCCGAACAGCTCTTCCATTCCTGGGCGCGGATCACTGAATATGCCCTCTGCTGCCCACTTGCCGAGGAAAATCACCAGAGGAGGAGGGAGGACCTGCCCCAGATGCGCCATCGCTTCCACTTCATTATGCGCAAGCTCGGGCAAATCGGCCGAGTGTGACCACACCTTGCTGTTCTCCGAAAACTGCGCCCGCATCCTGAACGCAAGCGCAGGACCCATCAACCCGTCGCATGTGTAAATCACCGGAGTGCGGTCCACGAGCTTCACCGCAAGATCAAGCGCGGGATTCTCTTCGCGAGTTAGTTTCCGGTAGCGCTGCGCATCCTCGCGCAATTTATCCAGCGCGAAATCCTGCGGACTCGCCTTGAGAACCTGCTCGAATATCTCGGCGACCGCTCCCAGTGAAAATCCAATCGCACCTCTCGGCGGATAACCGCCGGGCAATTTCAAGAACGGAATCCCGCGCTGAGCCGAAATCTTTTCAACTTCGCCGCCCGAAGAGAGCGCGAGCCATATCTGCTCTGCGGGAACTTCACTCAGCGTGCGCACTGCCTCCACCGTGTTGCCCGAATAGCTGCACACCAGGCGCGGTAGATTCGATTCGCGCATGTGCCGCCGCACAAAAACTTGCGTCTTCATCGCAGGCGATTCATAGCCAAAAGCTTGCAGTAAGTCGCCCGATACCGCGCTGCCGCCCAAACCAAACCAATCCAGCTGCGGAACTGGCGCTAATCTATTGGACTTCAGAAATTCCCGCGCGATATCTCTTCCGCGCTCGATCTGTTCCGCAAGTTCCAGAGTCTTCCCCAGCATATCGCTCGGATCGCCCTGCTTGACTCGCGTCTCCGTGATTTGAACCTGTTTATTTGTGATGGTCATCTGATCTGATTAGCTACCGTTCTGTTCTGTCGCCGACATGGATTACAAGCCTATCCCCAAGAAACGGCGAGCGTCGCCGAGCAGGGATTAAGCGCGACCGACTTGGCAATACGCAAACGAAGAAGAGTGATGTCGCGCGGTTCCCTGCCGGAATCTTTCTTGCCCGCCCGTATCAAGTTCGCCGAGCCGGGTTAAGCGTCATGATCTGATTCAACTGCACCAATCTACCGCGCGCAACCCGGCCGAAACATTTCCGCACGCGCCTTCAAGCACTCAAGCTCCGCTGAACCAAATCGGCAAATCGGCAAACCGCTTCTTTAGCTCCTCACGCAAGTAAGCCAGAACGTCGGACGACGTATTCATCTTCATCGCCTTGCGCGTGATCTTCCGACACTCTTCAAAGGTCATCGAGCGGATAATCTTCTTGATCTCCGGAATCATCGAAGAGGTCATCGAGAGTTCGCGAATCCCGAGCCCGATCAAGAGAGGAGTCGCAGCGGGATTGCCTCCCATCTCCCCGCAAACCCCCACGGGAATCCCCGCGCCGTCGCCCGCCTTTGAGGTCATCTCAATCAGCCGCAGCACCGCCGGATGAAAACTCCGATAGTAGGCCGCAACCTGCTCGTTCCCGCGGTCCGTCGCCGTCGTGTATTGCACCAAGTCATTCGTCCCTATCGAGAAGAAATCGCAAATCCCCGCAAGCCTGTCCGCGATCACTGCCGCCGAAGGAATCTCCACCATAATTCCGACCTTGATATTCGGATCATGCGGAATCCTTCTGCGCGCAAGCTCCGACTTCGCCTCATCCAGCACTGCGCGCGCCTCAACAATCTCCTCAACTCCCGTTACGAAAGGAAACATGATCTTCACGTTCCCGCGCGATGAAGCTCTCAACATCGCCCGCAGCTGCGCGCGAAACAGATCGCGCCGCGAAAGCGAAACTCGAATCGCGCGATAACCCAAGAACGGATTCTTCTCGTCGCGCGAGACAATCCCCGCGTGAAACTTGTCGCCGCCCAAATCAAAGGTGCGAATAATCAGCGGAAAGGGCGCAAGAATTTCTGCAGTGCGATCGTAAATCTCAAACTGCTCGTCTTCCGTTGGCGTGGTCTCGCGCGTCAGATAGAGAAACTCGCTGCGAAACAGACCGACTCCCGAGCCGCCGTGCGACAAAACCGACTCCGCTTCGCGCGGCAATTCTATGTTCCCCCACAGCTCGATTTCCCTGCCGTCCAGCGTGGTCGCGCGCTGATCCTTCAGATTCTCCAACGCAAGTTTGAAACCGCGGAAACGCTCCTGCTTCGCGCGATACTCTTCAAGCGATGCGGACGTCGGATTCAAAACGATCTTACCGCTGTTCCCGTTCAAAACAATGGAGTCGCCGTCCTTCGCGCGATTCGTGATATCACCCACACCCACGATCGTCGGAATGTCCAGACTGCGCGCAAGGATCGCCGTGTGCGACGTCAAACCGCCCTGATCCGTCGCAATTCCGTGAACCAACTCGCGATCAAGATGCAGGGCCTCCGTCGGAGACAAATCCACCGCCAAGAGAATCACCTCATGCGTCGGATGAGCCGGAATCACGTCCCCTTCGCCGTGAAGATGACGAAGCAGGCGATCTCGCACGTCGCGAATATCCGCCGCGCGCTCGCGAAAAAGCTCACCGGCGCTTCTTGTCATCATCTCGATCATGCGACCCAACACGTCGCAAACAATGTAGTCCGCATTGAACTGCTCTTTGGTCACGCGAGAGCGAACCTGATCATGAAACGTCACGTCGTCCAAAATCATCAGGTGCGCGTCGAAAATCTTCCCCACCAGAAAGCCCGCTACGTCCAGAGCGCGCTCGCGACTACGTTCGATTGAGTTACGCGTTTCTGCAACCGCCTGATCAAATCTGCCCAACTCCAAAGGAACTTCCGAAGGCGCCAGCTTCCGCGCCATGATCTGCGGCTCGCGCTGCACCATCAGATGCACGCGACCAATCGCTATGCCCGGCGAAGCCGGCACGCCGCGCAAAATGCACTCGCGTTTCTCTTCCGGTGACATGGTTCTTAGTCCTCGTAGAACTTATTCTCCACAAGATGCACGATCTCTTCACACAACTGAAGCTCGTCATTCCCCACGCACTCAATCAGAAGCACGCTCCCCTTCGGAGCCGCAAGCATCATCACACCCATAATAGACTTCCCGTTTACGCGCATCCCGTCCTTGACGAGATAGACGTCCGCCACGTATTTCGAGGCAATCTTTGTCAGATGTGCCGCCGGGCGAATATGCAGCCCCAGGCGATTGATGAGAGTAACTTCCTTTTGGATCACGTCTGGTCCAATTTATGTGGTGAGAGCAAGGTAGTGCAAAAGGAGACCGGCCGCAAGCGCCAGAAAAATGGCCGTGAAGGCGCCAAGCCGCAGCTTGCGTGAAACGATGATGATCAAGAAACCCGCGCCAAAGGCAATCAGGTTGGACACGGCGAAATCCATCGAAACAATGGAAACTGAGACCAAGCCTGCCGCCGCAACCAACGCAAGTGCGCGAAGCGCGCGCCGCGCCGCAGTCAACCCGGGATGAAGCGCAAGCTCCATCACACGCGAACCCAATTCCGAACCGCGATCAAATCCCCAACTGCGAAAGAAGTGCAAAGACAAATTGTAAAGTCCCCAGATACTCAAGAGCACGACCATCCATGTCGTCGCCGTCGCATTGCGCATCGAAAGCAACAGCGTCGCCGCGATTACCACCAACAGCGGCTTGAACTTCTCCCAGATCAGAGTGTCGCCTATGGCTCCAAGCGGAGTCGAGAGTTCACGCTTCCATTCGGCCATCTCGTCGTGCGAAAGCTGAGGCTCGTCATGCAATCTCTTGGCAATCGCACCCAATGCAATGCTCGAAAAAACCGGATGCCCGTTGATGAAGCTCGCTGCTTTCGCCGTATCGGATTCGCGCGATGAAGACTTCTTCAAGAGCGGCAACAGCGCGTTCGCATATCCCGCTCCTTGCATCGTCTTGTAGTTCAGAAATAGTTGAAGCGCGCACGAGCGGCATAGTATGCGGCATTTGACGATACGCGAGATTACCATATCAGCGCACCCCCCGTGAATACTGCGGCCACGAGCGCCCACTTCATCCAATCCCGCTTCGAGACCAGTTGCAAAAGCGCCGCGCCAGCGCCTGCGCCCAACAGCGCAGGCCACATACCTGACAAGACGTTGTCTGTTGAATTGACGATCGCATCACCCGGCCCGAGCGCATAAAACTCACCGAAATAGAGCCGCAGCATCGCGCGTCCAGCAAGAAGTCCGATCACAACAAATCCCGCCCCGACCGCCGCGTGCAAACCAAAAGCTGCAAGCGTCCAGCCTCTTAGCGACATCTCTCTGCCTTCCGCGCACGCAAGGACAAAACGATCCGCGATGCCGATCATCACTCGTCTTGTAAACGGTGAAATCTCTCTTCCAATCTGCGCGAAGATCATACCCAGAGCAAAACAAAGCAAGAGCACAATCCACGCAGGTTCGCCCGTTACTCCCGACGGCGCAACTTCGCACGCGGTGATGGTTGCGATGATCGCGCCGAGATTTCCTTCAGCAAATTTCGCCGCGCCGATCTGCAAATTCGCAAGCCACAGAAGTTCAAACAGAATTCCAAAGAACAATCCGACTTCCGGCCGTCCTGCTATCCATCCATACAGCGTGCAGGCGATAATCGGCTGACCAATCAGCGTCTGGCCGATAACCGAGGTGTCCAGATGCACCACCGCTCCTGCCAACGCTGCCAACCACATCTCAGAATTCCCGCTCTATCATCAGATGCGCCCAATCCGAGAGCCAATCCTTATACTGTGTCGGCGGAAGCGGATCAAGATATTTCAGCCCTCGCTCGACGTGCGCTCTGGCGCGATTCGCAGTCTCTTCTATACCACCAAGCGAGACAAATAGTTTCGTCACTTCCTCAATCTCCTCGTGCGTCGCCTCTTGGTTCCCGAGCGTGTGATGAATCAGCTCGCGCTGCTTCGCGTCCGCTCGTAGCCAGGATTCACGCGCGATAATCGTGCGTTTGCCTTCTCGAATATCCGCGCCGACGGGTTTGCCGAGCAATTTCTCGTCGCCGATAATTCCTAAAATATCATCCTGCAATTGAAACGCCGCTCCGCACGCACTCGTGAATTGCTCCAACGTGCGAACCAGCGGATGTTTCAAATCAGGAGTATTCAAACCAATCGCCGCGCCGGATGCTCCCGCAAATTCATAGAGCGCGCCGGTCTTCTTCCAGAGCATCTCTTCAATCTGATCGCTCGTCAGATTGGAAATCGGCTCGCGCGAATACTGCACATCGAGCACTTCGCCTTCAACCAGCGTACACAGTACTCGCGTATCGAGTTCATTGATGAGAGTCAGCGTGACTTCCGGCGCGAGTCCGAATTTGCGCGTCAATTCCGTCATCAAACTGATTCCCCAGCCGTGCTGCACGTCGCCGGTCAAGACCGCAATCGAGACTCCGTAGTGCCTTGCATCGGCCATCGTGTCGTAGCGTGCCAAGGTTGAGGGCTTATTGGCAAAGCGCTCGTGCACGGTCGGTGAGCCGCGGCGCATCGGATCACGGTCAATGATGTCGTCATGCACCAAGGTCCACGTGTGGAAAATCTCCACTGCTGCCGCCGCGCTGATGGCTTTCTGCTCGTCTCCCCCCACCGCACCGCAGCAAAACAGCATGACCGCAGGCCGCAGCCGCTTGCCGCCCGATTCGAAGTAGCAAGTCACGGCTTCTTTGATATCCTCAGGCGAAAACAGGTTCAAATAGCGGGGCGAGAGCACGTACTCCTGCACCCACGAAACGCGCTCCTCAATTGCGGCAAAAAGTCTGTCTGACAACCCTGAACTCTCTAAGTCGTGAAATTTGGTGTAGTTATTATCCCCCTAATCCAATATAATA
>JADLDM010000171.1 GCA_020846695.1 bacterium
AGGAAATATGTTTGCTTCCAAACAGTAAGCTGTGCTGATGCAATGCCTGCGAAATTTGCGGGCACAGAAGCGACACCGGAGGCATTCGTCAGGCGGGTGGTTGCGGTTTGTCCGGTCGCTCCGCGCACGGCCACGATTGCATTTTCGACAGGCAAGCCGGAGGTCTGATCTGTCACCGTCACGTCAACGACGCTTGCGCCTTGAGGAAGTGTGCCCGGATAGGTTACGTTGAAAGAAGACGGCTGACAGAAGTAGATCGGCAATTCAGGATCGCCGAGCACATTGTAGATGTGATAGGCATAGTAGTTGACCAATCCGGTGGAGTCGCGTTCGAGCGGGAATTGACGATAGACTTCGAGCTTTCCTGCCGCGAGCAGCGCACCCGTCGAGCGGATGTCGCGCACGATCATGCTCTCGAGCATCTGCGCGAGAATCGCGTTGTTGTGGCGCGTGTTGGTGTGCAGGTCCGTCGCACCGACAAAGACAATCGCTCCGTTGGGATTGGGCACGGTTCCTAAGACGGTGGTGAAGACTTCACCGAGACAGGGGCCGCTTGGATAGGTGAAATCTCCGCTTCCGCAGACGATGCCGAATACTGCTGGATGACGACGTCCCGTTTGCAGTGTCATGACGTGGGTTGCGCGCAGCACGGGGTATTGCCAGCCCTGCTGGTCGGCCCATCCGCGATACCAGACGCCGCACACGCCATCGTTGATATCCTGAATGATGTCCTCGGTCAGATCCGTCGCGTCTTCGGTCTGATCGTGGTAAAAGAAAGTGTCGGCATCGGTAATGCAGCCGGCATTCACCACGTATTCGCGCGCCCAGTTCATATTCCAAACGGGAGTTACGGGAAAGGTTCCGTTGTCCGAGAAGTTACCGGCCATGCAGGTGACGGATTCAAACCAGTCTCGATTATCGAGATAGGGATTGATTTCGTACTGGACTGCTTTGGTGAAGTAGGCGGCGTATTGCGTCTGAGTTTGAGCGGAGATGCGTCCGTGGAAAATGTCGGCAATGTAATCGTTTCCTTCGGCGCAGAAGTAGTAATTGTCACCGTATGAGGGATCCTCCGGCCCGTGATATTCGGGATTTTCCATGACCAGAGAGCGGACGCCGCGGGGGAATGTTCCGCCTCCGTCATAATCGCCGATGATGCAGCCATAGACCAGCGGCGGAAGACTTGGATCGTTATAGGTGTCAGCGATGAAGTGACGGATTGCGGCGTCGCCGGAATCACCTTGCGCAGCGAAGACATCGCTTAAGGTCGCGATTTGAATGGTGAATCCCTTGCGGCGCTTCAGATCGAGCCACGTTTGGAATTGCGTGAGATTTCCGAAGTCCTGCGCGTAGCCCTGGGTTGAAGCGAGAATGAGAAATCGAGCGGGCGCATCGAGCGCAACCAGCGGATTCAGTTCATCAAGATTGTCCACCATCTGCCGGAAGAGCGATTCGAAGGCCCAGTGGACGGGTCGCGGATTGACCAGCGGATTGTCGCCGATCCCTCCGGAGGTTTCCACTTCGAAATCCACGCGAGAGACGGCGCGGATTCCGTCGGCGGTGCGCACAAACGGCGCAACCGACACGGCGGAGAGTCTCAGTCCGTGCATGATCACGGGCGAATCTGCGAAGACAAGCTGAGATTCGAGCGGGATTTCGCTGTCATCCAGTGGCGAATTCACACGCGCGCTTGAGTATTCGACGGCGAGAACGCGGGCGACGGGATTGCCCATCGGCGCAATCGCCAGCAGGGCGGTGCCGTAAGTCAGGTCATGCGCCGTGATCGCGCGCGTTGCGTTGTCGAGGACGGAACTCTCATCAAACGTCATCGTCATGACGGTGCGTTCCGGTGTGGCGCTCAGGACGGTCTTCTCTGCGTACGGTGTGTTAACCGAGGCCAGGGCCGCGGCAACGAGCAGGAGCAGCACGAGCAGCGTCGCTTTGAAGGAAGTCAGATTCATGGGGACCCTCATGTGTCTATCTTCAGGATGCATTTCTTGCTTGAGGTGCATAGCTTGCGCAGGGCATGGACTTGTGAAGCTCAGCCAAATCAACTATCTATGCACGGTTTCAGGGGGAGTATAGGCGAAGAGCGTGCCTCAATCACAGGATGAAGCGCGAAAGGTCTTCGTCCTCGACGATGTCTTTCAGGCGCTTACGGACAAATTCCTTTGTGATGCGCACGGTCTTCTGCGGAATGTCCACGGCGTCGAAGAGAATGTCTTCGAGCAGAGTGGTGAGAATCGTATGCAGTCTGCGCGCTCCGATGTCCTCGGTTTTTTCGTTGACTTCGCGCGCGGTTCTGGCAAGTTCGCGCAAAGCATCGCGCGTGAATACGAGCGTGACTTTCTCTGTGGCGAGCAGAGCCTGATACTGCTTGACGAGCGCATTTTTCGGTTCGGTCAGGATGCGCAGGAACTCTTCTTCGCCCAAGCGATCCATCTCGACGCGACTCGGGAAGCGGCCTTGAAGTTCGGGACTCAGATCGCAGGGTTTGACGGTTGAAAAGGCTCCCGCCGCGATGAAGAGAACATGATCGGATTTCACCGGGCCGTATTTTGTGACGACGGTTGTTCCTTCGACGACGGGCAGAATATCGCGCTGCACTCCGCTTCGGGAAACATCGGGGCCTCCTTCGGCGGAATCGGCCGATGCGGCAATCTTGTCAATTTCGTCGAGGAAGACGATCCCGAGCTGCTCGGTTCTTCTGAGCGCTTCGCGGACAACTCTGTCCATGTCAATTTCGCGGTCGAACTCTTCTTCAAAGAGCAATTCGCGCGCTTCTGGAATCGCGCAGGTCACGCGCTTCAACCGGGTTGTTCCCTCACCGAGCGCTTCGGGCAGGTTGAAGCCCATCTCTTCGATTCCCTGCGCTGAGAAGATCTGCATCAAGGGCATTGAGGATTCGCTGACTTCGATTTCGACTTCTTCGGCATCGAGCTTGCCTGCTTTGAGTTCCTCGCGCTTTGCATTTCGCCGCTTTTTGTAGCTGTCGAGAGTCTTCTGATTTGCGGCGCGCGCCTCTTCGTCGTCTTCTTCAAAGTGGGGCGGCGGGAGTAGCAGGTCCAGCATTTTTTCTTCGATGATCAGATCGAGCTTGCCATGCGCGGAGTCCATATATTCGGCGCGGACTTTTGCGACGGCGAGATCAGTTAGATCCCGGATCATGGATTCGACGTCGCGCCCGACGTAACCGACTTCGGTATATTTCGAAGCTTCGACCTTGATGAACGGCGCGCCCGTGAGATTGGCCAATCTGCGCGCGAGTTCGGTCTTGCCGACTCCGGTGGGGCCGATCAGGATGATGTTGTTGGGATAGATTTCATCGCGCAGTTCGCCTTCGACCTGCTGCCGTCTCCAGCGATTTCGAAGCGCGATGGCGACGGCGCGTTTCGCGGCGTCCTGCCCGATAATATATTTGTCCAACTCGGCGACGATTTCCTTCGGCGCGAGCTGTGAGATTTGAACGTTGGGTGTGGGAGTCATGTTGTGTTCCGAGAGGTTCAACGGCCGGTAGCGCCGCACTGCGTGCGCTTCAGGAGGTGCCCGCGATCTATTTCTTCGGCGTCAGCTCTTCGAGAGTCAGATTTGAATTGGTGAAGACGCAAATTTCGGAGGCGATTTGCAGCGCGGAGCGCACGATTTCCGCGGCGGAGAGTTCTGTGTGTTTGAGGAGTGCGCGCGCGGCGGAGAGCGCATAGCTTCCGCCGGAACCCAATGCAATGATGTCGTCATCGGGTTCAATCACTTCGCCCAATCCCGAAATCAGATACATTTTCGTCAGGTCGCACACAACCATGTCCGCTTCGAGGCGACGGAGATTGCGATCCGTTCTCCACTCCTTAGCCATTTCGAGCGCGGACAGCGTGAGATTTCCGTTGTGCTGTTTCAGTTTGCCTTCGAAGATGTCAAGCAGGGCCAGCGCATCGGCGGCGGCTCCCGCAAAGCCGACCAGCACCTGATCCTCGAAGAGCTTGCGGACTTTGCGGCCCTTGCTCTTGATGATGGTGTCTTCGAGGGTGAGTTGTCCGTCGCCGCCGACTGCGGAGTTTCCGTTGCGGCGCACGGCGAGAATCGTGGTTCCGTGATAAGTTCTGCTCATGGGGTGTTGGGATTCTTTTCCTTCGTGAGAAGCTCAATTCGCTTCTTTACATCGTGATATTGCCTGAACAGCTCAGTGATTCGTTCCGCTGAGAGCTCTTGTTGCCGCAGCATCTGTTGGACCGCATCTAGCTCGAAGTTTGCGACTTCAAGCTGCATGGCGACCAAGCCCGACGCAGCACGCCGCCTATCCCTGCTGACGCGGTCGCTATCACTCAAATCGCGATCCTGCAGGGATTCCAACACGTCGTTATACGGCGAGGCAAGAAAATCGCTGACAGGTGAAGTTACAAACTCTGTTGCAAGAATTTCTGGGGCTGCCTCTCCTCGGGATTCAAACATCGAAATCATTGCTGCCGCAAGTGTCCGGAGGAGCTCATCTTTGATCAAATCGATCTGCAACTTGGGCATGAACTCCTGCTGAATTTCCGGCGAGCTCAGCAATGCTTCGATAACATCCCGCGCAGCTCCAACAGGTGGCCAAACAGATTTGCGCCTTCTTGTTTCGCGCAGGTTCTGCGGCCGCCTGATTTGAGTCATTTCTGCAATCAGCGCGTCCAGTGAAAGTCCGGTCTTGCCGGAGACCTCTTGCAGGAAGGCTTCGCGATCAATCGAAGAGGGAATCAGCGCGGCGCTTGCGATCAATTCACGCGCGATTTGCGCGACGGGCAGATTGGAGCGCTTGCCTCTGTCCGTTTGAAATTCAACCAATCCGCGCGCGCCGTTGACCAAGGCCCAGACTTCGTCAGGCCCATGCGCACGAACGAAGGAATCGGGATCTTCGTCACCCGGAACCTCGACAATGCGCGGTTGTGCCCCGCAGGATAACATCACTTCGGCAGCGCGTTTCGCGGCGTTCAGTCCGGGCTCATCGCCGTCATAGAGAATGAAGACATTGGGCGTGAAGCGCAAGAGCAAACGCGCCTGCTGTTCGGTCAAGGCAGTTCCCAAACTCGCGCACACGGTTCTGATTCCAGATGAGGCGAGTGAGATCGCATCGGTGTAACCTTCGACCAGAATCACGCGGTCGTGGCGACGGATTTCATTGCGCGCTTCCCAGAGGCCGTAGAGTTCGCGGCCCTTGGTGTAGGCTGCGGTTTCCGGTGAATTGATGTATTTCGCGGAAGGTTCACCCGGCTCAGGTTCCGACATTCGTCGTCCGCCGAATGCAATCACGCGCCCCGCGAGATTGCGAATCGGAAACATCACGCGATCACGAAACACATCATAAGGCCGCCCCGCCTGCTGCCCGATCTTGAGTAATCCCGCTTTGACAAAAACGTCCAAAGGAATCCGCGAGTTCCGCGCGCGTTCAGCCAGTCCTTCCCAACCCTCGGGCGCATAGCCGATCATGTAGGCCTGAATCATCTCATTGGTGAAGCCGCGGCCCGTGAGATACTCCAGCGCGTGTCGCGCGCCGGGTGTGGGAGTCGAAAGCAGCTGCGTGTGGAAGAAATCGCGCGCGGTCTGATTTGCTTCCACGATCTGCTCGACTTCGGACGGCGCGTCGCCTTCGCGCTTGGAATAGACGGGCAGATCAATATGCGCGCGTTCGGCCAGCGCTTTGACGGCCTCCATAAAGGTCAGCTTCTCGACTTCCATCAGGAAGCTGAAGACATTCCCTCCCTTGCCGCAGCCGAAGCAGCGGTAGATTCCCTTGCCCGGGTGAACGGAGAAGCTGGGTGTATTTTCCTGATGAAAGGGGCAAAGTCCCCAGTGGTTCTGACCACGTCTCTTAAGAGCCACATACTCTTGCACCACTCCGACAATATCGTTGGCCAAACGCACTTCTTCGATTTTATCGGGCGGGATCACTTGGGGAATACTGGGTTTAGCTCCGTGGCATCTAAATTGCCCTCTGGAGCGTTAAATGGGCAGATGAACCTACTGGAGGTGGGAGATGAAAAACGACGTACAACGCCCGCATTGGTTGGTGTTTGCGAACGAAGCACCCGAAGGTGATGATTGGTTCCGCCTCATGATTGAGAATCCGATGAACGGGCAGGTTTCCACAATTTGCCCGAGATTGATTGATCTTGATCCACCGGCGAAGAAAGAGGAAGCCACGGCGCCTCCTCCGCCTGTGGTGTGACTCTGCACGTCGCGCAGAGGTTGCGCGGCGGGTCAACAGGACAACGAATCCGCGTTTCGGGACGAAGCGCGGATTTTTCTTTATCGGCAAGTAATACTGTGAATCCCTCTGCAGCTTCCGGCTCTTACGAGGCGGGGAGCAGAGGTTTGGGCGGGACTTCGAAGAAGAAGGCGATCAGGGAGCCGGTCATCGTGTCGAGCGTGCTGTTGTATTCGCGCACGGCCGAGTTGTAGTTTTCGCGGAAGCCTTCACTCAGAATCTGGTTTTTCAGATACTCATTCTTCCACGCGGCGAACTCTCCGGAATCGCGCAATTGCGGATAGCGTTCGGCGATATCCCTCAGATTTTGCAGTCGCTCATTGAAGAGCCTGTGCATGCGGATTCTCGGGTCGAGCGCATCGGACGCGTTGAGTTTTTTCAGCACGTCTTCGGATTCCTCCGCGAGCGTTGCCGCCTGAGCGTCATACGGCTCCAGCAGTTCGGCAAGTTCTCGGAACATGGCGCGGCGCGGCGCGGCGGCGGCCTCCCAGCTTGCGAAGCTTGCGCGGCTTTTGCGATTCAGTTCGGCGAGTTCGGCGTAGGAATCATAGACCGACCAGGCGACGGCGAATCCCACAACCAGAATGACAATCAGAGAGATTGCGGCAATCCGCAGAAGGCGCATTGTTGCGCGGTCCTCCCAAAGGAAACTTTATTTGAAAAGTCTGCGCAGCGGCAGGAGCCTGTTTCGTGCGTGTTCGCGGAAGAGCGGGCTGAAAACCTGCGTGGCCGGAGCAATCTTGTCCTGCAATCTCATCATCACCCCCATAAACGCGAGCAGAATTGCGCAGCAAAAAAGCTCATAGGCGGAGGGGTTCGTCTTGGCAAGAGGCTGATGCAAAGCGGGCTGGAGTTTCAGAAATCCCGGCACGGTGTAAAGGGCGACGTGTTCCGCAAGTCCGACACTTACCGCGACTTCAATCGCGCAGAGAAGATAGGCGTCCTGATGTTCGCCGCGCACGAGGTGCGGGAGCATGACCTGCTCTTGAATCCTCTGGTTCAACTCGGGCGTGAGGATGTTGAGCATCTCCGATCCCATCTCGACCCGCATTTTCTTGTCGGCCATCGCATCGAGAATCAGCACCGTATGCGATTTCGCCTCTTCCGATTCGGACCATTCGGCGAGCATCCTCGCGGCTGCATCTTCAATCGCAATTCCCTGCAAGGAGGTCAGCGTGACAACGCGAAGCCGGATGCCGGTCTTGCGTTCCAATTCGGCTCCGATATCAGCCAGCCTGCGTTCGTATTTCGGACTCATGACCCTCCCGAAATCCGAGACATAGCCGATCGGTTCAGGGAAGTCCGCCTCCTCGGCTGCCGAGCCTTTCGGCAAGGCAAAGAACAAGGCGAGCAGTGCAATCTGCCCGAACCGGTGCAATATACCAATAGGGTGCTTCATTGTCAACGCGTCCCTTTCGTGAAAACAAGCAGATAGACGATCAGAAGTCCGTGCCTCTCTTTGAATCACAAAAAAAGTGACAGCTTAGAAAGGGGTCAGCCGCTTGCATATTCATTGGAATGTCAATACATTAACTTGCTATAATGTCCACTACTCTACGAGAAGATGCTGCGCGGAATACTTTTTGACCTCGACAATACGCTGTTGGATTTCATGCGTTTCAAGTATGCCTCTGTTGACGCGGCGGTGGCGGCCATGCGCGACTGCGGGATGCCGATGTCGCATGACGAGGCGATGAAGCGTATTTATGAGATTTATGACCGTGTGGGAATCGAGAATCAAGAGATTTTCGATCTCTTTCTGAAGGAGAATTATCGGACGGTGGAGTATAAGTGGCTCGCGTCGGCGGTGGTTGCCTACCGTCGGGCGCGTTCGGGAACTTTGGCTCCCTATCCGCACGTGCGTTCGACCTTGACGGAACTCTTGCGGCGCGGATTACGATTGGCGGTGATCTCGGATGCTCCGCGCATGGGCGCATGGCTTCGTCTGGCGCAATTGGACTTGCACCACATCTTTGATCCGGTGGTGACGTTTGAAGATACCGGACATCGCAAGCCGTCGCCTGTGCCTTTTGAGCGCGCACTGGAGATTCTGGGCATGAAGCCGCGCGAAGTGCTGATGGTGGGGGATTGGCCGGAACGCGACATGGTTGGCGCGAAGAAACTGGGAATTTTGACCGTGTTCGCGCGATACGGCGACACCAAGAATACCATTGAAAGCGGCGCGGACTACGACATTGACGACATTTCCGATCTGCTGAATGTCCTGGATCAACTTGAAATAGACGCGGATCAGACTTCGCTATTTGATTCGTAACAATCTGCAACTATTTTTTGAGCACACCTCCAAAACCCATTCTTCCCGCGCTGGGAATTGATTTAGTCGAGATAGATCGCATTCGCGAGCATCTCAACGATCAGCAATTTCTGGAGCGCGTCTTCACGGAGGCCGAGCGCGAGGAGTGTTTGCGTCGCGCAAAGCCGGAAGAGTGTTTGGCGGCGCGCTGGGCGACGAAAGAAGCCGTGGCTAAGGCGCTCGGAACGGGGATCGGAGAATTTCTCGCCTTTCGCGAGGTAGAAGTCTTGACGGTTCCGGGCAAGGGGCCGCGCGTGAGAATTCACGGGCCTTATGCACAGTATCCGATGCGGATTTCGGTGTCACTTACCCACACGCGCACGACCGGTGCTGCTGTGGTGATGATATTTCCAGAAGACGAATCCAACTAAAACCTACGAAACTTTTCCCGCATGAAGGAAACCTTGTCGAGTCAGGCAGGGGGGGAGTCCTCCGGCGCGCCACTGACGTCACGTATCTTTCGCGTAGCTTGGCGACTTGTGCTGTTCGTCGTGATATTTCTCGCGCTCTATATTCCGTTTATCCTGCCGTTTTTTCTCTATCCAGACACGGAATACCAGTTACTTCAGAGCAGCGCCAATCGCGCTCTATTTGAATTATTGGCCGGACTGCTCTTCTTGCTTTCCGCGATGGCGATGACGCGCTATGTGGATCGCCGTCCGCTGTCGGATCTCTGTCTGAGGCCGACCCGTATGGCGGCTCATTTGCTGTTGGGCAGTCTGATCGGCGCGGCGCTGCTGACGGGAATCGTCACGGTTTTGTTTCTCTATGGCGCCGTGAGGATCGGCAGCTGTGCCGGACTGGGCGTCGAACAGTTTCTCTGGGCAGCGCTGGCCATGTTCTTCAACACCTTTGGTCAGGAGATCATGCTCAGGGGCTATGCGCAACGGCTATTGCAGCGCAATTTCGGTCCGGCAATTTCGATCATTGTCGCGGCAGTGATCTTTGTGCTGATGCACTGGACGCTTCTGAAACTGGAATCGTTTCTATTGCTGCTCAATCTTTTCGGCGCGGGAATCGTGATTGGTATTGCCTTTGTCCGTAGCGGGAGTATTTGGCTTCCCGTGGGCATGCACTTTGGCTGGAACACGCTTCAGGGGCCGATTCTCGGTCTGCCGGTGACGGGGATCAACCTGTGGTCGCAGGCGGACGTCCTCAGGCTGTCAGGTTCCCCTGCTGTGACGGGCGGATCATTCGGCCCGGAGGGAGGAATGGTCGCCTCGATGTTCATTTTCGTTGCCGCCTGGTTCTTGATGCGCGTCTGGCCTGCCCACAGGCTGCTTGAGACTCAAGCCGAATTCTCGTAAATTTCCGTCTTCGTTTGAACTTTCAGAAACAGCCATGCTTCCCCTTCTTTCGTCTGAGGATATGCGCCGCGTTGATGCCGAAGCGATTACAAAGCTCGGTATTCCCGGTATGGTCTTGATGGAAAATGCCGCGCTGGCGGTCGTTGAGCGGATACTTCCCGAATCCGGCGAGTTGGAAGACTTGCTGGTAGCGGTGGTATGTGGTCCGGGCAACACTGGCGGCGCCGGTTTCGCGATTGCGCGTCAGCTTTATTTACGCGGTTGCGACGTGGATGTCTTCTTACTTGGCGAGCCGGCGAAGTTGAAAGGGGATGCTCTGACCAACTACCGGATTTGCGTCGCGCTTGAGATGCCGATTGAGGAGATTCGCGTTGCTGAGGAGTTGGATTTCTCCGAGCATGATCTCGTGATTGACGCGATTTTCGGCACGGGTCCGTCGCGCGAAATCAGTGGACTCACTGCGGAAGTAATCGAGGCTCTCAATCAGACTCCGGCGACGGTGATTTCCGTGGATGTTCCCTCCGGCGTGGATGCTTCGACCGGTGAAGTGGACAGTGTAGCTGTCTGGGCGGATTACACCGTGACCTTTCAGTACGGCAAGCCGGGTCTCTATCTTCCTCCGGGGCGCGACTATGCGGGGGAAGTCGAAATTGCGCCGATTTCACTGCCTGCGGAAATGGAGAAGTTGCAGCTTTCGCCGTGGCGGCTTCCCGATGATGAAGATGTTTGGAGTGTGATTCCGTCCCGACCGCGCGGATCCCACAAGGGCTATTTTGGCAAACTGCTGATTGTTGCGGGTTCGCGCGGGATGAGCGGCGCTGCGAGACTTTGTGCTCAAGCGGCATTGCGCACAGGCGCGGGTCTGGTGACGCTCGCGGTTCCGGAGACGATTCGCCCTGAAGCGGCGCAATCACCCGAATTGATGACCGTCGGTCTGCCGGAGACATCGAGTGGCTGCTTCAAAGCTGAGTCCTACGAAGCGCTTAAATCCTATGTCGAATGGGCTGATGTTATCGCCGTTGGTCCGGGGATGGGTCAGGACAAAGCGACGGCAGCATTTCTCAAGTTACTGCTTGCTGCCGGGAAACCAATAGTGATTGATGCGGATGCTCTGAACCTGATCAGCGCGCACAAGCTCCACGACTTAATTCCTCGGGAGAGTATCCTGACGCCGCATCCGGGGGAATTTTCCCGCTTGACGGGTCAAACATCTGTGTCGAGCTACGAGCGGATTGAAACGGCTTCGCGCTTCGCGGAGTCGCGCGCCTTGACGATTGTCCTGAAAGATGCTCCCTCGGTGTGCGTGACGCCGGACGGCGAGTTTTTTATCAATCCGACGGGCAATGCAGGCTTGGCTAAGGGCGGATCGGGCGATGTATTGACCGGAGTGATCGCCGCGCTTCGTGCGCAGCACGTGGGCATGGTGGAAGCGGCTTGGGCCGGCGTGTACTTGCATGGGCGTGCGGCGGATTTGGCGGTAGAGCGCATTGAACCGGCGGCCTTAACCGCGCGCGACGTGATTTCTCATCTTTCGGCGGCGATTGCCTCCCTGCGCGAGCGCCCGCACGACCACTCGGAGTAGCCTTTGGCGCACCGTCAGCCAACCGCACAAACTCGGTCAAGATTCTGGGAGACAGCCGCTGCGATGTGGAGCGCGGTGGTGGTCGCCTTAGCGGTTGTCCCGTGGCGTAATGTTGAAATGCTGACGGAAGACGTGTCCGACAAGACGCTGCACGCCCTGGCTTTTGTTCTGGGCGGCTTGGTCTGGGCGGGAAGTGTGGAAAGGGACGGAAAGGAAGCGCGCGCCGCAGGTTTCTCTCTGGTAATTTGCCTGCTTCTGGGCGGTTTGATTGAGATCGTGCAAGGCGCTACCAGCGATCGCACGGCGGAGTTCGGCGATTTCGTGTCCGATGCAATCGGCGCGGGAATCGGCATTCTGATCTGGATGGCTCTGCATCGCCTCTCTGCAAAATCCGATAATTAATTCTTACGTTTCTCCAAATAATCTACAAACATCGAGGGAGTATCTTTTGGTCAATCGCGTGACACTTGTAGGTCGGCTCGGAAAGGACCCCGAGTTGCGCTATTCCCCCAGCGGTCAGGCCGTGGCCCGCTTTTCACTGGCCACCGACGAAAATCGCAAGGATCCGCAGGGGAACTGGACGCAGGAAACCACCTGGCATAACATCGTTCTCTTTGGGCAGACTGCCGAACGGGCGGGAGAGATGTTGAAGAAGGGAAACCTCGTCTACATCGAGGGGAGGATTTCCCAGAGGCAGTGGGAGGACAAGGAGGGTCAGAAGCGCACGTCGTTTGAGATACTGGGCAGCGTGCTTCGCAACCTCACACCGCGCTCGCATAATGAAAGTGCTGGAGAATCCGGTGGTTCGGCAAGTCAGGTGACCCCACCTCCGACGATGCAGGACGAAGATCTGCCGTTTTGACGTGATCGAGACTTTTCTTGCGGGATGATGTAAAACTCTTGACATCCGGTGGAGTTTTGGTTACAATTAGCCATGTGTAGCGGGGAACACGTGTCTCCGCAAGACGTTGACAAGTAGCTTGAGAAATAACAATAAGCTACAAGTCAATAAGGGTCAGAAGAACTGGTCGGTGGCAGGGGTGTGCGAACGAGATTGTGCCTCTCATCCTGCAGAGTTTCGGGATGCTGTTTCCAGTCCGGGGTATATTTAGTAGAGTTAGAAGCCTCGTAACGCTGGACGGGAACAACCAAGTTGAATAATTGATAGAACTTCCATCTTCAGAAGTTCGAATATAAGAATGACAGGATCGGGGGCTGCACAACGCAGTCCTCAAGTTAAGGAGGAAATGATGAAGAAGGTCATGTTTGTGGTTCTGGCTCTGGTGTTTGCGGTGTCCGCGTTCGCTCAGACGTCGAACAAGGTTGGTTTCGTGAAGTTCAACTGCCCGGTTGGCGCGACGGCTTTCGGCCTTCCGTTCCAGAACTGGGTCGTCTCGGGCGGCGTGCCGACGTACGGCACGGAGTCGTTCAAACCGGCCAGCGTGATCGGCGCCCAAATCACTCCGGGCAACGCGTTTGGCACCACGGGTGACAAGATTGCGTCTCAGGTTGGTGGCTTCACGGCCTGGATCAATGGCGCCGGTGGCCCCTGGCTGGGCACGCTCGAGACCGGGAGCAATATGATCCCGGGCCGTTGCTACTGGGTGCAGAACCGTTCAGCCGCCGCCTATGATGTCGTGCTGGCTGGCCAGGTGACCAACGGTGGATATGCAACAACGACCCCTGTCCCCTCAGCTTCTGGCGCATCAGTGCCTGTGTCCTGGCGCGATGCTCGCAATGTCGCACGTGATCAACTCGGACTTGTGGCTGACGGCTTCACGGGTGGAACGCCGCCCTTCTATAATGATTCGGATAAGCTGGTCTGCCAGAATCCGGCCGTGTCAGCCTACGTAAACCTTGCGGGTACGGTTTGGGGCGGCACGCTTACCACTGTCCAACCGGGCAAGGCCTACTGGATTCAGCAGAAGCATGCTGGACATGCCTGGACCTACACCTATGACAGCCCGCCGGCTCTCGTGGCCGTTGGTGACAATGGTAACGATGCGCCCGCCAGCCTGACCAAGGTTCCGACTTCGCTGACCAAGGCTTCTCCTGTGAACACGGTGAAGACGGCTCCGGTTAGCAAGAGCACGGTCTCTTCGAAGAGCACGAATCAGAAGTAAACGACTCGATGAATTGAAATTGATACGTAGATAATCATTGTTAAGGAGAACGTAAATGAAGCTCAGAAAACTTTTGTTTGCCGTCGCGATTCTGGCTATGGCCAGTCTTGCGAGCGCGCAAGGTGTGACGGTGGGCGCTTTCCACTATTTTGGCCAAGGAGCTAACTTCTATGTACAGGGTCTGACCGATCACTGTGTGCCCGATCTTGGTACGGCAGTTGGTGACGGTGCGCCCGATGGCACTCCGATAGTTCTTTACCATGCGTTTGACAACCAGCCCTATCCTGTAAATGCTGCCGGCGGTGTTGGTGGCGACGGTCGTCCCTTCGCTCTCAGCAACACCTGGTTAATCAACGCCGGTGTATTAGGCTTCCCCGGTATCTTTACGACAGGTTTTGATCAGCCCGGTCTTTCGATTCCCAACGGAGTTCCCACGAACCTTAATTTCTACCTCGTGGTTGAGACCGCTTTCGCTCGCTGGAAATCCCCGACCTTTTCGCTGACCTCCGGTTTGAACGACGATGTGACCATTCAGACTTGGCTGCCCTGCGAAGAACTCGTGACCCCCTGCACCCCGCAGGACTATAACATCCACGTGCAGAATTGGCACACTTTTGCTCCCTTTTATCAGTGCCTGCACCTCTGCCCCGGTGTTACCTCGACCGTATGCCTCCATGGCTTGAAGGCCGACAACCGTCCGCACGTCACCCTGATCCCGGGTTGCGACACGCAATACCTCGGATGTCAGGAAACCTGCCCGCCTGCTGCTCCTGCCGCCGGCCCCTGGTTCTTCGTTCCGGATCCGCTGGGTGGACCTGTTGGCAGCTGGTGCATCACGCTCACTTCGCCGCTTGAGGGCTGCGTCTGCTTCTGCGTTGACTTCATTGAGAGCGCCGAACTTGGCAGCTTTGACGCCGTCGCTCAAGACAATTCGGTTGAACTTGCTTGGAACACCCTGTCGGAGAGCAACCTCGCCAGCTTCCGCGTCCTTCGTGACGGCGCAGTGATTGGCAACGTCTCCGCTCAGAACAGCGTGACCGGCGCGTCCTACACCTTCGTGGATGCCAACGCTGTCAACGGTACCACCTACACCTACAGCCTCGCTTCCGTCAACATGGACGGTTCGGTCGAGGATTGGGGTGTCACCGTGACCGCGACCCCGTCCATGAATGCGGCCGTGATCACCGAGTATGCTCTGCATCAGAACTATCCGAACCCGTTCAACCCGACGACGAACATCGTGTTTGACGTCGTGAGCGAGAACTTCGTCACCCTCACGGTCTTCAACGCCATGGGTCAGGAAGTCTCCACGTTGGTGAACGGCACGCAGGCTGCCGGTCGTCACACCGTCGCTTTTGATGCGGCGAACCTGACCTCGGGCCTCTACTTCTACACGGTGAAGATCGGCAACGAGTTCACCGCCACGAAGAAGATGATGCTGGTGAAGTAATC
>JADLDM010000172.1 GCA_020846695.1 bacterium
CCCGTCACGTGGGCGACGGACTCACCGCAATCAAGGAGATCGAGAGCGGCGCGCATGATCTGGTCCTGCTCGATGTGATGCTGCCGGGCGCGAGCGGTTTTGAAGTTTGCGAAAAGATTCGCGCGAAAGGAAATCACATTCCCATCCTTTTCCTGACTGCGCGCGACAGCGATGATGCGCGAATCCAGGGACTCGAACTTGGCGGTGATGACTACATCACAAAGCCGTTTAGCATTCGGGAACTGATTCAGCGTGTCCGCGCGATGTTCCGCAGAAGTGAGTGGTATCGCAGCGCGCCTGCGCAAGGTAACATCTTGAAGATCGGCGCCACACGCGTAGACTTAACGGCTTATATTGCAGAGACCCACGATGAGAAGGTCTTGCTCACGCAAAAAGAGTGCATGATCCTGAAGCTCTTAGTCGAGAACGAGGGAAAAGTCGTGACCAGAGATGAGATTATCGAGAAAGTATGGGGCTACGATCGCTATCCTTCGACGCGAACGATAGACAACTTAATGGTGCGACTGCGCAAACTGCTGGAAGCGGATTCAAGGAATCCGCGCTACCTGCATACAATTTACGCGGCAGGTTACAAGTTTACCGGCGAACCGCCGCGGACATGAGGCAATGGGCATGAAGGAAAGACCCACGATTTCGGGACATTGCGTGTGGTTGCTTATGTCCATTCCGTCAAGGCGTTTCAAGACGGCGGCTGCGCATCGTGCAACATGGCCCATTGCGAAGTAGATCGCACTTCAGAAAAGAGCTGCTGCCTGTGAGCAGTCTCAGAAGAAGCGATCTTCACCATCGCTTCGCATGAATATGTCGCACTATTGAATTAGAACTGCTCATTATAAAACGGGATTGAGATGGAAACGTCACTGGATGTTCAACTGTTTTGGTTTTCTTTCTGGGCATACCTGATCGGGTGGCTGTCGTTCACTGTTTGGCTCGCCGCGCGCAAAAAAGTATGGACGACAATCGGCTCGATCTGTTTCGCCGCAGGATTTGTTCCACAGACTATCGCATTCTTCCTGCGCTGGAATTACACGGGACACTTCCCGATGTCCAACATGTATGAGTACATGGCGGTGATGAGTTGGATGGCGGTCGTGAGCTTTGCATTTCTGACGTGGCGCTACAAGAACTGGGTGATCAGCGCGCTGATCTCACCCGTGGTCATTATGCTGATGGTTGCGGCCTCGCTGTTGCCGAAAGACCCGAGTCAGCAACTGATGCCAGCCCTGAGAAGCTCGTGGCTGATGATTCACGTCTCGCTCGCCTCGATTGGAGCCGGTGCGTTTGCCGTTGCCGCCGCCGTATCATTCGTGTATCTGCTTGCCGTGCGCAGCGAAGAGGAAGCGAAGAAGACGTTTCGCCCGGCCATGCGCATTCCGTTCATCGTGCTGATTGTCATCCCGGTCATCCTCGCAATCTTCGGCAATGTAAGCCACGTCCTGGCGAAACAATCCACCATGCAGTGCTTCGGCGCGCCGATGTCCGGCGGCAATATTCTCCTGCTGCTCGGAATCTACTTCGTAGTCGCGGGTGTGATCTGGACTCGCATGTTCCGCAAGACTTCAGATGTGGAGACGCGCTACTGGGCGGCCATTGGTTTCTCCGGATTGTTTCTCGGCGCGCTCGGCGCAGGTATCCTATTGAGCGGAGGAAAAATCTCCTTGACCGAAAACAGCCCACTCAGGATATTCGAGTTCTTCGGATTGACCCTCGTGCTCGGCACGGTGGGAACATTCGCCTTGCACACGGTGTTGGGATTTGGCGCAATTCCCGGCAAGCTGCATCTCGACGGAAAACTGCTCGATGAAGTAAACTATCGCGCGGTTGCGTTGGGATATCCGCTCTACACGCTTGGTGCGCTCTTCGCCGGAGCGATATGGGCCGAGAGCGCATGGGGCAGCTTCTGGAGTTGGGATCCCAAGGAAGTCGGAGCGCTGATTATCTGGCTCTTCTACAGCGCCTTTCTTCACGCAAGATATCAGCGCGGATGGTCGGGACCGCGAACCGCTGTGCTTTCCCTAATCGGATTCGCAATGATGATGCTCTCCCTCTTCGGCAACTTCTTCTTCGGCGGTCTTCATGCCTACGCATAGCGCTTCAGATCTATCCATGAAGAAAAAAAGCGCATCACACAAGCCGACGTGGTGGGCCATGTTGTCCACCATGAAGTTCGCAATCTGGATACTGATCGCGCTCAGTATTCTCTCGCTCGCCTCGCTCTTCGCGAACGAACTGATTGATCCGCAATGGCTGAATACGGAGCCGAATGATGCTCTGAGTCTCGTCGGGCAATTCCTCTACTCAGCGCTCGAGATGACGGACCCCTTTCGCTCGTGGTGGTATCGCGGTTTGATTGGATTGCTCTCGCTTTCGCTCCTCGCTTGTATCATTGAACGCACGCCGATTGTTTGGCGGATGTGGAGCAAGCGGCCGCTTTCCGACGTCAATTGGGCAAACGAACAGACTGCGCCGATCATCCTGACGACGACCGAACCGGTGGCTCCGTTGCGAGAACGATTGTCAAAGCATTTCGGCTGGCGCTTGCAAACGGATTCCTTATGGGTCGGAGAGTCGGGAAGACTGGCCCTCTGGGGGCCGCTGTTGACGCACTTGGGATTGCTCTTCCTCGCGATTGGCGGACTGGCCGGCTCTTTCGACGAAATTGACACGCGCAACGGAGGCTACGCGGGCGACATTGTAACGGTAGAGGAGATGCCTTTCTCCGTGCGAATTGACAGCTTCAATGTTGAATTCTATCCGCTGCAACCCGGGCAATGGGTGTTGTGCGAAGGGGAGTGGATCGGCCGTTTGATCGAGCGTGACGGCCCGGATGCATGGAAAGTTGAACAGCATCTGAGCGAGAGCGAGAGCGAGACCGAGACGCGCCTGTTCTCACTGCAGGATATGGAGATATCAAATGACTGGGATCTGCGAAACGCACAGGGAAACGTCAAGCAGTATGTCAGTCACGTCACGATCATTGAAGACGGGCAGGAAATTGACAAGCGAGAGATTTCTGTGAACAGTCCGCTGCGCAGAAAGGGCTTCAGACTTTACCAGAGTTCCTTTGATGCGGATGCTCCGCGTGTGCGCGCAAACTACCGGAGCCTGACTGTGAATGTAAGCGATTCCACGGGACAACTCGTAAAACAGGCGTCGCTTCGCGCGGGAGAATCCCTCCAAATGCCGGGCGACTCGATTCGCATCACGGCGGGAAGATTGCTGCCCGATTTCAAACTCGACGGAAACCGCCGAGCTTACTCGGCGAGTGCGAGCTTCAAGAACCCGGCGGTCGAGTTGATGGCGGACGGCGTGCAAGGCTATCGCAAAACCTTGTGGTGCTTCCTGCAAATGGAAGGGCATTCCACCACAGCCGGCGCGTACCGCTACGAAGTTAGAGACGTGGAAGGGGGCGAATCAACGATGGACATCGCGACGATCTTCGAAATTCGCCATTCGCCGGGCACCGAATTTCTGTGGCTCGGCTTCGCGATTTCGAGCCTTGGTTTGATTCTTTGCTTCTACATCACGCACCGTGTGGTCTATGTTGAGACGCCCAATGAACGGCATCCGAAAACGCGCGTGATTGCCATGAGCCGCAAGATGCAGCGCATCTTTGAACAGGATCTGGCGAGGATTGCAAATCGGCCGGGCCACGAGATCACCATGTCAGTCAGACCTGATGTGGATGCTTGATCACCGATCCTCCGTTGTCTTCCCAGCCGATCCTTCTCGTTGAACGACAGTTGTTCGCGCACGCGTCTCGCGGGAAATATTGTCATCGCCTGGATATTGACCATTCCCGCTTCGGCATTGGTCGGTGCGGTCGTCTGTTTCGTGATTGAGTTGTTTGTTTGATGCGCCCTTTGTTAATTACGCTTATGAGAAACTTGATCTGGGCAATCTTAGGCGGTGGAATAGGAGCCGGCGCGCGCTACGCGATGACCGGCGCGGTGCATCGCTTTGTCTCCACATCGTTTCCCTATGGAACGCTCGCGGTGAATGTCTTGGGCTGTCTGCTGATGGGATTTCTGATGTCGCTCTTCTCCGACCGATTTGTGGCAACTCCTACGCTCAGAGTCTTTCTCACGGTCGGAATTCTCGGCGGCTTCACCACCTATTCCAGTTTCAGCTACGAAACTCTCGAACTGATGCGCGACGCGGAATACGCATTAGCTTTCGGCAATATCGCGCTGACACTGGTATTGTGTTTGGGAGCGACCTGGATCGGGCTTGAACTCGGAAAGCTATTGTGACGGAGTTGAGATGAAACTCGAAGGCGAAGGAAAGCTCCTGCGGATATTTGTCGGTGAATCCGACATGTTCTCTCATCGCCCACTCTACGAGGTGATCGTCGAAAAAGCTCGCGCGGGCGGACTTGCAGGAGCCACAGTGTTGCGCGGGATAATGGGTTTTGGCGCCAATAGCCGAGTGATTCACACTGCGAAAATACTTCGTCTCTCCGAAGACCTTCCCATTGTCGTCGAGCTTGTTGACACCGAGGAGAAGATTGATTCCTTTGCCAAAGAAATCGGTCCATTTATTGAGCATGCAAACTGCGGCGCGCTAATCACGGAAGAACGTGTGCACATCATCCACTATCGCAACAAAACCTGAGCGCCCTTCTGGAACTTCGTCCGTGCCCGTGCGTTTAAGATAAGAATAAATCCCGCCACCTCTTCACGTCTCCGCCTGTTTTCACTTCACTTCCGTTCGGCCACTTTCTTTTCTCCGTCTCCTGTTTACTCACAACTTAATTCCTAAGTCCGGAAAAACAAAACCGGCGACCGCTAAGCCGCCGGTTTCAACTTTCGTTCTCAGTATCTCACCGAATCATAGCTTCTTTGTATTCCTTCACCAGCGTCTCCATCAACTCCTTAACAGAAACCACATCGGTCACGCGATAGGCATTGGCGCCTGCAAAAGCAAAACCGTGTTTGAGATTCCCGCGCTGCGCATTCGCCAGAGCTAAGGCAATGCAGTAAGGAGTCTCGGGAAAGTTGCAGGTAACAATGCAATGATAAGGACACTTGTGCGGTATCTTCTCGCCGCGATCCACTGCATCAACAAACGGATTGCGAATCGCACGTCCGGGCATCCCCACCGGACTCTTGATGATTGCAATATCTTCCTGCTTTGCAGCTACGTACGTCTGCTTGAACTCATCCGATGCATCGCATTCATGAGTCGCGACAAAACGCGTGCCCATCTGCACCCCCGATGCACCCAGTTTGGTCATGCGCGAAATATCCTCGCCGGTGTAGATTCCACCCGCCGCAATCACCGGTATCGGCCGGTTGGCGTCTTCCGCAAAAGGTCGAACTGCTTCAATCACCTCAGGAACCAATTTTTCAAGAGCGTAAGCCGGAGCATTCAACTGCTCCTCTTTGAATCCCAAATGCCCGCCTGCCATCGGGCCCTCAACCACAATCGCATCGGGCAGCGTCGAAAACTTGTCCTTCCATCGCCTGCAAAGCAATGCTGCTGCGCGTCCTGACGAAACAATCGGAACCAATTTGGTTTTCGAGGCCGCATCGCGATACTGCGGCAAATTCATCGGCAATCCGGCGCCGGAGAAGATTATGTCAATCCCCTCCTCGATTGCGGTCCGCACGATCTCTGCATAGTCCGTCAGAGCAACCATGATGTTGACGCCCAGCACCCCGCGCGTAGCTTCACGAGCCTTGCGAATCTCACGACGAAGAGCCCGAAGATTCGCCTCAAGGAAATTGCTGAAGTAGTCGGGCTCCCTCATCCCGATTCCCGCCGTGGCAATCACGCCGATTCCCCCCGCATTCGCGACAGCGGCGGATAATCCCGACAACGAAATTCCCACGCCCATGCCGCCCTGAATGATCGGCACTTTCGCAATCAGATCCCCAATGGTCAATTCTCTTAACTCGCTTACAGTCAACTTCACAATTCCTATACTATTACGCGCCTGTCTTAGGGTCTAATGAGCGAAAATATCGCTGAATCGCCGCCTTCTCTAACCTGCAAGATACGAATTTGCAACCGAACTGTCCACTCGGGCTATCTTCCTGCTTTCACGCAGTCTTTGGTTTCTCACATGGTCTGGGCTACCTCTTGCGCGCAACATAAACATCAGCTTCAATCATGTTGAGACCGGAATCAAAAAAGTGATGTGTGAAGTAGATGTTGCCTGGCGCATCGAGTCCCGGATCCCCTGCAAAATTGGAGACCATCTCGACGGGTGCCGTCCAGCCGGAATCCGTTCTCAATGTTCTGTAGAGCGCGGGTCCTGTATAGCCCATCCTGCTATCGCTGTTGAACCACAACTCATTTCCGTCGGCAGAAAGATACGGATGACTCTCGTTTGCGGCCGTATTGACCGTTGCTCCGAGATTTTCAGGTTCGCTCCATTCTGAACCGTTCCACACCGTTTCCCATAGATCATATCCGCCAAATCCCATAGTGTCCGGCCTTCCGAAAATCATCATGTTGCCGTCGCCTGACGTGTAGAGTTCGCCGATGTTGTATTGAAGATTCAGCCTCTCCCCTGCCGAACGGGAGTTCGTCCATTCATTGCCGCGCAACTCCGCGAGGAAGATGTCGCCGTCGGAAAGATAATTTCCGGCGCGAATCGCTCCGTACCAGAGTGTGTCGGCCTCAAGCGCGAACGGGCCTTCGAGCGAAAGTTCTTCGGTGAACTTCACGCGCACGGGCTCCGTCCATTCTCCTCCTTCCCTTCTACTCCACCAAATTCCAGTCACTTGATCCAGCAGTTGTTGTTCAGGCGGGATGCTTACGTCCGGCGTGAAGAAAAAGAGGAAGGTGTTGCCATCCGACGAAATCACGGGAGCATCTTCTGCTCCTGCCGTGTTCACTGGACCTGAGAGCGGCACAGGATCTTCCCAGTCCGCTGAGTGAATGACCGGTGGAAACAAATCGCTCTCGGGGGTTTGTTTGACGGCGGATGCAGGAATAGACTCGGCGCGAGTCGGAGCGGGAGTAGGTTCGGAAGGGTCGTCTTCGGATTGACATCCGTAAGAAAGAAACAGCGCCGGCAGAGCGACAACGAGAATCCCGCGCGGAAGAAAGAATCCACTGGGCATTTTCGGCCTCCTATGGGAGAGTTTCTTTAAGATAGCAAATGCTCGGACGAGCGTCAAGCGCCGCTATCGTCCCGGATGCCCGTACTCGGGATGGTCGTGAAGCAGCCCCGTTTCGACGCCCATATCACTTTCATGTCGGACCTTAAGACAAACCTCCCTGAGGGGTGGCGCACCCCAGGCATATTCAGTCGCCGTTGCCGAACTTATGCGATTTCGACGGGTTCGCGGCCGCATTCAAGAGAACTGCACTTTGGGCAGCGGTAACGGCATAGAAGTAGTTCTCACCGGGGAGGAGTAGCGCATTGTTGTCAACATAGCTGTTTATGGGGGACGTCCCGATGAGGTTTGCCGGCAGTGGTTGCACGTCAGGGGTAGTCGTGCGATAAACATTATAGAAGTCTGCACCGGGAACCGCGCCCCAGTTAAGTCGAATATCATGGGTGTAGTCATCTCTGCGGATTACCAATGAGTCCGGTGTTCCGAGATGCAACTCGCCGCCCGCTCGAATGAACGCTTCATAGGCGCTCACGTCGTAAGTACCGTAGAGTCCGTCAAGGGCTGCTTCTGTTCGGCCCGTGTTTGCCGACGACAGTATCGTCTTCCAACTGGAGCCGGGAATAGGCGAGAAGACCGCGACCCAGAAGTCGCTGCCCCCCGGTACGTGTACAGTGTCGTCGAGCAGTATGTCCGTCCACTTCAGGTCGCCCCATCCTGTGGACTTCTCAACGAAGGATCGTCCGGCCGCAACTTCGCCGTTCGGGACCGGTGCAGTCGTATAAACATAAACTGAACATTGTTCCGCGCAATTTCCTAATCCATCGGCGGTATTTACGTATACTGATCGCAGGTCGAAATCCATCGGCGCCGTGAAGCGTGCCCTCAGCCATACCTGCGATATATAGTAGGCAGCGACCACTCCGTTATCTACCACCAGTGTGTCAGCTTGCGGGTAGGTCGGGTAAAGCAGGCTCTGCTCAACCTCAATGTCGAGAACAAAGCTCCCGCAATCCTCCGCTGATGACCCCGTCACAGCCACAATATAGATGACGTTTGCATCGAACGTGAATATCTGGTTCACATGATTCGGATTCACACAGCCGTTGTCAAGGCAACCGACCAGATAGTTCTCGGAGCAGTTCCCATTCGGATCCGCTCGATAGATAGCGACCCGAGAATCCCAGGACTGAGGCGAATTGCAGAGCGAAATGCGCACCGTGGTCGTGCAGGCCAAATTGATATTGTAGAAGACGTCTTTGCCCAATCCGCATGTCGCGTAATCCGGGTTTGCGCAGCACGTGTTGCCTTCGGCCGTAAACGGCAAGCTTGAAATCGTCGGCCCCGGACATAAGTCATTCGCCGGAGTGCACAGCGAAGATCCCGTGCCATAGTACTGTCCGCCCAAAGCCTCGCACTCGCAAAAACTCTTCTGTTCACACACACTCTGATTGAACTCATTGGTGTAACAACACGCTCCTGTGACAGGAGCCGCGTGCAAGGAAGACCACGGAACCGTTGGTGATGCTGGAATCGAATCTGCAGGGATTGCGTTGTAGAAGATCTCGTTTTGCGTCACATCGCCTTCTCCGAAGTTGAAGCTGCCCGCCTCATGATCCAGTTGATAGAGCAAGTGCAGGTACTTGATTCCTTCTCGCGTCGTGACGCGCTCCGCTAAGGCCGGATCGCGCTCTGAGAGACTTGTTCCGGCTATCGCATATTGTCCGCCGTTTGAGTTGGTTACATTGCGTCCTGCACTCCAAGACGCACCGCCGTCCGAGGATTTTGACACGAAAATATCCCCCATCGGATACATATTCGCACTCCACTGATCCGGCATAGCTCTCCAGTAAGAGCAGTAGAGCTTGCCCGTCGCGTCATCAATCGCCAAGCTCGGCTTGCAGACGGCACGATACTGAGAACCTGCCGTCGTCCAGCCGCCGGGCAAGGAGATATCACCGAATTCGAGCGCGACGGGACTGAATGCGTCCGTTCCGCTGTTCCAATACCAGATTCCGGCGCGCGGGTTATCCGTGAAGTTGACAACGGTTCCTAATGGATCGCGGTAGTGATACGACACTGCGGTAAATGCGATGTGAATCGTATTTGTATTGTCAATCAGGACCGAGTTGTCCACCCATGCGCGGAGTGTATCACCGTTGCAGCCTTCAAAGTCATAACTCTGGCAAACGGGATCAGGACCGCAGAAATCTGTGACATTAGTCGGCGCTCCCCAGTTCAGCCCATTATCTTCAGAAACCTCGATATAGAGATCGTTGACCTCGGATAGCACACTACCGGTCTGCGGATCGCGCGCGGGCCGACTCCATACGATCACGACTCGTCCCGTGATAGGTGACGTGGCAATATTAGGTGTCACGCTACCTGTCGAATCCACAAGCCTGAATTGCTCCGGCTGCGGAACCGTTACGACGTTCTGCCATGTGATTCCGGAACCATTTCCGCCGCTCCACTGGGCGACACCGCGCGAATAAAAGAAAGCTTGCGGTGAACCCGTGCTGCTCGTGCTAACCATGTGCACAACGCTGTCGCGCCCGATAGCAATCTTGGGCCAGATGAGTTGGTTGTTAGGATCTCCATTCAGCCACGCGGGTTGCGTGATAGAGAAAGTCCCGAGGCCCGGTTGACTATCTATTCCTCCTGACGCATGTTGAGTCGGATCGAGGGCGCTGCGCTCGTGGAATGCAGGGAAAGCCCAGCCGTTTCGCTCAACCGCGAGACTGACGAAGCCCTGCCTCGGGCTTAGACTGATCGAAACGCCGCCGGGAAAACTGAATCCACCGGCTGTCGGATCTAACCAGTTGTAATACGCCTTGCGCTCTGAGAATCCGGCATCAAGACCATTTGTCCAAACAACGTGAACATTTCCGGCATCGTCCACACCGATTGTTCTACCCTCCGTCGCATTGTGCTGCAATTCGTAGTAGGTTGTCCCGGCATAGTAGAGTAGTCCCAACGTATCATCGAGAGAGCTTGGGAACTGACTTCTGCTCTCAATTGCTTGGACATTTGGATACTCTTCGCTTCCGTCCACGATTTGCAGAGCATGAGTTTGGGCTATGGACTCGGGCGAATGGAGAGAAACATCCTCACGTTGGATTGGCAGGGGGGTAACATTGCTCTTATCGGCAGCATACAAGCCTACCGACGAGATCACCAAGGCAATTGCTAAGACCAACCATTTTCTGGCGCTCACTTTTGTTCCTCCGGACTTGCTGGGTCAGCACTCTATTGCGCTGAATTTGTCAATATCCTTTAAGATAAGGCAACTCTGCGGGGAACACAAGAGTCCCTTCTCCGATATCCAAATCTTTTGTGACAATGGGAAAATCCACGTGCGTGAAGAGGGTCACTCCGATTTCAGAACTTCAGTCAATTCTGTCACATAGAAACGGCGGCTTGCGCCGCCCTTCCCAGAGGAGAAAAACCCAGCGCCGCTATCGTCTCGGATGGCCATATTCGGGACTTTCGAGTCTCTGCAGATGATAGCGGTAGGCTTCATCGGTCACGTTGGTCTGCCAGTGGCCTGTGAGCTTCGCGGTCAAGACAAACGCGAAGAAGATACCCGTTACCGCCCACGCCAGCTTCTTGGTGTCGAGCGTCCATCTCCTGCCGGTCGTGAGCTTGATACAGTCTTTGATCGGGCACGCCGATTCGCATTCCATACAACCCGTGCATTCGACGGAGACAATCTGCAATTTCGTCGCGACGGGCAATCGAGACGGACAAGCTTTATCGCATTTGTCGCAATCAATACAGGTTTGCGGATTGCGCATAATTTTGAACGGCGACGCCCACGAAACCATTCCAAGCAGCGCGCCGTATGGACACCAGTATCGGCACCAGAAGCCCCTGATGAACACGCTTCCCACCGCAAGTCCGATCAGAATGATCGCACCCAGTCCACCGATATTCACGAAGAAGAGCAGCATCTTCACGTCGGCAACCTGATTGTAGGGACTTCCTAAGAACGCGTTGATGCCTGCGGCTCCCATCACAAAGAACGAAAAGAGAAAGAATCCAAGCAGCAGGTATTTCAGACTCATCAGAGGGTAATCCA
>JADLDM010000173.1 GCA_020846695.1 bacterium
CGAAAACTGAAAATCGAAAGACAAGAGTCCTCATTTTTCGATTCTGAATTTTCAATTTCTCTCTTGGCCGTTGGCCCGCTCGTGTAGCTCAGATGGTAGAGCGCGTCCTTGGTAAGGACGAGGTCAGCGGTTCAATCCCGCTCACGAGCTCGATCGGAGCGCTGCCCTTCGCGCAGCCCCGCTTATCCGTATTCCAGAAACACATAATAATAGTCTGAACCCAAGGAGGTCGGTAGGCAATGGCAAAGGCCAAATTTGAACGCAACAAGCCGCATGTGAACATTGGCACCATCGGCCACGTGGATCACGGCAAAACCACGCTCACCGCGGCAATCACGCAGGTCCTCGCGAAGAAAGGTCTCGCGAAGGCGCGGAACTACGACGAAATTGATAACGCTCCCGAAGAGAAAGAGCGCGGCGTTACGATTAACGTCCACCACGCAGAATACGAAACCGAGAAGCGTCACTACGCGCACGTGGACTGCCCGGGCCACGCCGACTACATCAAGAACATGGTCACCGGCGCCGCTCAGATGGACGGCGCGATCCTCGTGGTTTCCGCCGCCGACGGCCCCATGCCGCAGACGCGTGAACACGTGCTGCTCGCTCGCCAGGTGAACGTGCCCCAGCTCGTCGTCTTCTTGAACAAGTGCGATCAGGTGGACGATCCCGAACTGCTCGACTTGGTCGAACTCGAAGTCCGTGAGCTGCTTTCTTCTTACGAATTCCCCGGCGATACCTGCCCTGTGATTCGCGGCTCCGCCTTGGACGCGCTATCAAACATTGACGATGCGGAAAAGACCAAGTGCATCCATGAACTCATGGACGCCGTGGATTCCTTCATTCCGGAGCCGGTGCGCGATCTTGACAAGCCCTTCCTGATGCCGATTGAAGACGTGTTCTCGATCACCGGTCGCGGTACCGTCGGCACGGGTCGTATCGAACGCGGCAAGATCAAAGTGCAGGACGAAATCGAAGTCATCGGACTTGGACAGCACAAGAAGTCCGTCGTCACGGGCGTCGAAATGTTCCGCAAGCTCCTCGATGAAGGTTTCGCGGGCGACAACGCCGGTCTGCTCCTGCGCGGTGTCGAAAAGGACGAACTCGAGCGCGGTATGGTGCTCTGCAAGCCCGGCTCGATCAAGCCCCACAAGAAGTTTGAAGCACAGGTTTACGTGCTGTCGAAGGAAGAAGGCGGCCGTCATACTCCGTTCTTCAACAACTACCGTCCGCAGTTCTTCTTCCGCACGACCGACGTGACCGGCTCGATCGCGCTTGCCGCCGGCACCGAAATGATCATGCCCGGCGACAACACCACGATGATCGTCGAACTGATCACGGACATCGCCATGGACGAAGGTCTGCGCTTCGCTATTCGTGAAGGCGGTAAGACCGTCGGCGCGGGTCGCGTAACCAAGATCATCGAGTAAGTCGGACACTGAGAGACCGGATACCGCAAGGACTCGGTCCTGATTCATCCGTTTGCGAAACGAGTGCCGGGTTAATAACCCGGCGCCGTTTTCGGACGGCAGTAGCTCAACGGTAGAGTCCTGGTCTCCAAAACCAGTTGTTGGGGGTTCGAATCCCTCCTGCCGTGCCACCTGAGGAACGCTTAAGACGACCAACATGTTCAAGAAAATTCAAGAATACTTCGCCGACGTCGTCGTCGAGATGCAAAAAGTCTCGTGGCCCACGCGCCCGGAAGTCGTGGAAAGCACGGTCATCGTGTTTGCGCTCTCCGTGACCATGGCCATTGCCGTCTTCGGCGTGGACCAAATCCTGACCTACGGTCTAAAATTCGTGCTCTAAGAGCACGCTCGCTTGGTTTTCGAAACGATTCCCTGCCCCATTTGCGGCGGCGACGATCATCGGCCCGAACGCATCGTTAACGACCGCTTTCACGTCTTAGGCTCGCAATCCTATCCGCTGGTGCGTTGCGCCGGCTGCAAACTGATCTTTCTTAACCCGCGTCCCGATGAAAATTCGATCGGCGCATTCTATGAAACCGATGGTTATGATCCGTTCGGTTCAACCGGCGAACACGAATCGCTGACGACCAAGCTCTACAAAAAAGCGAGGCCGCTCTCGATTCGTCGCAAGGCTGCGCGAGTGGTCGAGTCCATAAAGCCCGGCGACCGTGTCTTGGATTGCGGATGCGCCACCGGAGAGTTCCTGATCGAATTGAAGCGTCGAGGCTTTGAAGCAGAGGGCTGCGAACCTTCCGAAAAGGCCGCTGACTTCGCTCGCAAACAGGGTCTGAATGTATGGACGGGGGATATTCGAGCCGTTCCGCGTGAAAACGGAAGCTATCGGCTCGTTACCATGTGGCATGTGCTCGAACACGTGCATCGCCTGCGCGAGACACTGGACAGAGTGCGCGACCTGCTTGGACCGAAAGGTCAAATCGCGATTGCTGTTCCGAATCCTGTTTCGTCCGACGCGAAAGCTTACGGAGATAAATGGGTGGCGTGGGACGCGCCGCGACACCTCTATCACTTCGAGCCGCAAGTCATGCTCGATCTGCTGATTCGTGCGGGATTCGATCCGCGAAGAGCTGGAGCCGTCGCCTTCGACGCTTTTTATCACAGCTTGATGTCCGAAACCAATGTCCCGATGGCTCTGACACGCGGAGCAGTCTGCGGAACCATCAGCTACCTGCGCGGTCTCGCCGGAGGATACGGATCCTCTGAACTCTATATCGGAACCAAAGTCTCCTCGTAATTGCAAAGTAATCTCATGAGTCTGCACACAATTGATGCTCCGATCCGCGAAGGCGAACTGGGATGGTACGTCATCCACGTGTTCACCGGACAGGAGGAGAAGATCAAGGGCTTCCTCGAAGAAGAGTCGAAGCGGCTTGGCCTGCAGGATCAGATTACGCAAGTCCTGATTCCCAAGGAAGACGTCATCGAGATGCGCGAAGGAAAGAAGAAAGCCAAGACGCGCGCTTTCTTTCCCGGATATATGCTCGTTGAGATGATTCTCAATAAGACCACGGAGCACTTGATTCTCAACACTCCGCAGGTCATCAACTTCGTCGGTCCCAAAAACCGTCCTGTGCCTCTCAGACGGCATGAAGTGGATCGCATTCTCGGTCAGCAGGACAAAGCTGCCGAAATGGAACTGATCGAACTGCCCTTTAATGTCAACGACACCATCAAAGTTATTGACGGGCCGTTCAAGGATTTCACAGGGCTCGTGCGCGAAATCAATATGCCCAAGCGCAAGGTCAAGGTGATGGTTTCCATCTTCGGTCGTCAAACTCCCATCGAACTCGACTTCCTGCAAGTCTCGACCGAACTCGGTCAAGCCTAAACGTTACAATTCGCTATCGAGATATATCATGGCAAAGCAGATTACCGGTTTCATTCGCTTGCAAATTCCCGCGGGTTCGGCCACTCCGGCGCCGCCCATTGGTCCTGCGCTCGGTCAGAAGCAGGTCAACATCATGGAGTTCTGCAAGCAGTTTAATGCCCGCACGGAAAAAGACCGCGGAATGATCATTCCCGTCGTCATCACCGTGTACAAGGACAAGAGCTTCAGCTTCATCACGAAGACGCCGCCTGCGGCGACGCTTGTGATCAAGTCTTCAAAGATCGAAAAAGGCTCCGGCGAACCCAACCGCAACAAGGTGGGAACCATCACCGAAGCTCAGGTGCGTGAAATCGCCGCACTCAAAATGAAAGACCTTAACGCCAACACCGTGGATCAGGCCATGCGCATGATTGAAGGCACCTGCCGATCCATGGGTGTGACCGTCGTTAAGTAATCACATAAACCGGTGGGAGCGCGGACGCCGCGCACTGTACCACCAAAGGAGCAGCATTGCCCTACTCAAAACGCGTCAAGAAGAACCAGACGCTGGCGAATCGCAATGTCGAGTTGCCTCTACCCGACGCGATAGCCACTCTGAAGAAATCAGCACCTGCGAAGTTCAACGAAACCGTTGAAGTCGCCATCCGCCTCGGCGTGGATCCCAAGAAAGCCGATCAAATTGTGCGCGGAACCGTCGTCCTTCCTCACGGAACCGGCAAGACCGTGCGCGTCGTCGCCATCACCAAAACCAAAGTTGCCGAAGCACAAGATGCAGGAGCTGACTTTGCCGGTGCGGAAGACCTGCTCGAAAAAATCAAAGGCGGATGGACCGACTTTGACGTGCTTGTCGCAACGCCCGAAGTAATGGCCGACCTCGGAAAGCTCGGTAAAATTCTTGGTCCGCGCGGCCTCATGCCCAATCCCAAAGCAGGTACCGTTACTCCCAATATCGGAAACGCCGTTCGTGAAGTGAAAGGCGGTAAGGTTGAATTCCGTGTGGACAAGTACGGTATTCTTCATCTCGGAGTGGGGCGCATCAATTTTTCTGAACTTCAATTGCGCGAAAACATCGAAGAGTATTTCCGCAATGTGATGCGCCACAAGCCCGCGACCGCCAAGGGGCAATACGTCAAGTCCGTGTTCCTCACCTCCACCATGGGCCCCGGTATTCGAGTGGCGCGTGCGGCGGTTGAAGGCGCGACGAAATCATCCTAAGAGAGCAGAGTGTAAATATGTCGCTTGCCGAACTGCAAAACCGAGTGATCAGGCCGGAGAAGACTGCGGTAGTCGTCGAACTCCGCGAAAAGGTCAGCCGCGCATCGGGAATCTACTTGACCGATAATCTCGGACTCACGGTTGCCGAAGTCACGGAACTTCGCCGCGAGTGCTTCCAGAATCAGGTGGATTTCATGGTTGTGAAAAACACCTTTGCGCGCCGCGTGCTCGAAGAAAAGGGATTTCACGAGATCGTTAAGTTTCTCGAAGGTCCCACCGCCATCGCCATCGGCTATGACGATCCGGCTACGCCCGCCCGCATCCTCGACAAATTCGTCTCCACGCACGAGAAGCTCAAGGTCAAAGGTTTGATCTTCGACGGAAACGTTCTGCCCGCATCCGAACTTTCCGCGATCAAAGATCTTCCGACTCGTGAACAGGCTCTCTCGATGTTGGTGGGCGCAATCTACGGCCCGGTGCAGGGCTTCTACAACGTCGTCAACGGAATCCTGCGCGATTTCGTTTCCGTTGTAGATCAAATTGGCCAGAAGAAGGCCAGTTAGTTTTTTCAATCAAAATTACAAAACAAACCATAACGGAGTCTAACCGTGCAGCAGATCATTGAAGCCATCGAGAAAATGACCGTCCTCGAACTGGTCGAACTCAAGAAGGCGCTTGAAGAGAAGTTTGGCGTCACCGCCGCCGCTCCCATGATGATGGGCGCGATGCCCGCAATGGGCGCCGCTCCCGCAGCAGTTGAAGAGAAGACCGAATTCGAAGTCGTTCTCCTTGAGGCCGGCGCCAACAAGATTCAGGTCATCAAGGTGGTTCGCGAATTGACCGGTCTCGGTCTCAAAGAAGCCAAGGACCTCGTGGACGGCGCGCCCAAGCCTGTCAAGGAAAGTGTCTCCAAGGAAGAGGCCGAGAAGGTCAAGGCCAAGCTCGAAGAACAAGGCGCCAAGGTTCAGGTTAAGTAAGGACCTGTTGCTTGAGTCCGCTGCGCACTCCCGAGTAATCCCTCGGGTTGCCGAGTCCCTTCGCGAAGCGTTTGCGATGCGAAGTCAGACTTGGCAATTTGCGTTTTTGTGGAACCACCTTTTCATCTCGATTTTTCCGATATTCCGCGGCATTTCGTTGAACAAAAGCCGCTAATCAACGGGAGAACCCCTCTTGCGTGAACCGCTTCAGTCTGTGCAGCGCATCAGCTTTGCGAAAATCCCCGAAGTCCACGAGATGCCGGACCTCCTCGAAGTCCAGCTTAAGAGCTTCAGAGATTTTCTTCAGTCCGAAGTCCCTTCAAATCGAAGGAGATCCGTCGGACTCGAAGCCGTATTCCGTAACATCTTCCCCATCATTGACAACCGCGAAACCCACATTCTCGAATACGTGGAATATGCGGTAGAAAAACCAAAATATGATGAGGACGAGTGCCGTGAGCGGGGCGTGACCTTTCAAGCCGCGCTGAAAGCCAAACTCCGTCTCTCCTCGCGCGACGAGAACAGCGAGGCCGGCAGCTTCGATCAAACCATCGAAAGCGACGTCTATCTCGGAAATCTCCCGCTGATGACGACGTCCGGCACGTTCATCATCAACGGCGCCGAGCGCGTCGTCGTCTCACAGTTGCACAGAAGTCCCGGCGTCTTCTTCGGCGAAGATACGCACCCCAACGGCAAGAAAATTTATTCCGCCCGCATCATTCCGTTCCGCGGTTCTTGGATCGAAATCTCCACAGACATTAACGACGTGTTGAACGTCTACGTGGATCGCCGCAAGAAATTCCCGGCAACGACGCTCTTGCGCGCCATGGGCTTTGCGACTGACCGAGAAATTCTTGACCTCTTCGGATTCGTGGAAACACTGCCCGTTGACAAGAAAGACTTTGTCAAGGAAGTGGGCCGTCGTCTGATTTCCGACGCGGTGAATGCGCAGACCGGCGAAGTGATCGTGACCGCCGGAGCGGAACTCACCGAAGAAGTGATCACTAAGCTGCAGGAGGCGGGAGTCGCAGCCGTTGATCTGGTGCGCCCCAAGAAGAAGGACACTACCTACGACGTTCTGCACAACACGATCACGAAAGACAAGTCGCATTCGCAGGATCACGCGCTCGAGGTCATCTATCGCGAACTGCGCTCCGGCGACGCTCCCGATATCGAGACCGCGCGCAAATTCCTCGAAAGACTGCTCTTCGACGAAAAACGCTACGATCTTGGTGCCGTGGGTCGCTATCGCCTGAACAGCAAGCTGGAATTGAACGTCGGTCAGGAAATCACGGTGCTCACTCCCGAGGACATCGTCGCCATCATGAAGCACGTCCTGCGCCTGCGCGTGGGACGCGCCGCTCCCGACGACATTGATCACCTCGGCAACCGCCGCGTGCGCACCGTCGGCGAACAGCTCGCCAATCAATTCTCCGTCGCGCTGTCGCGCATGGCGCGCACCATCAAGGAGCGCATGAATCTGCGCGACTCCAACGCGATGACGCCGCAGGACTTGATCAATGTGCGCACCATTACGTCCGTCATCAACAGCTTCTTCGGTACCAATCAACTCTCGCAATTCCTCGATCAGGTCAATCCACTGACCGAACTCACGCACAAGCGCCGCTTGTCCGCGTTGGGTCCCGGAGGTCTGACGCGTGAGCGCGCGGGCTTTGAGGTCCGAGACGTGCACTACACGCACTACGGACGGCTCTGCCCGATTGAGACTCCCGAAGGTCCGAACATCGGTCTAATCTCCTCGCTCTGCACCTATGCGCGCATCAACGAAATGGGATTCGTCGAGACGCCCTATCGTGTGGTGAAGAACAGCAAAGTCACGAAGCAGATCCGATTCCTTTCCGCCGACGAAGAAGATCGCGTCACGATCGCTCAAGCGAACACGCAGATCAATCCGCGCGGAGAATTCCAAACCGACAAAATCAAGGCCCGAAATCGCGCGGACTTCCCCGTCGCTCATCCCGATGGAGTCGAGTATATGGACGTCGCGCCGTCGCAAATTGTCTCCGTCGCGGCCGCGCTGATCCCCTTCCTCGAGCATGACGACGCCAACCGAGCGCTGATGGGCTCGAACATGCAGAGACAGGCCGTGCCGCTCCTCCGCCCCGAAGCGCCCTATGTCGGTACAGGAATGGAGAGAAAATCCGCTATTGATTCGCGCACGATGATTGTCGCGCCGTCGGAAGGCTTCGTTGATTATGTGGACGGAACGAAAATCATCTTCCGCGCCAAACCGCCGGTGGATGAAGAAGGCAATGAAACCGGTCCCGGCGAACTCTACACCTACAAGCTGAAAAAATTCGTCCGCACCAATCAGGATACCTGCATCAATCAGAAGCCGATCGTCACCGAAGGCGAACAGATGAAAGCAGGGCAGACCATGGCTGACGGCTGTGCGACTGATCGCGGTGAGTTGGCTCTCGGGAGAAACGTCCTCGTGGCCTTCATGCCGTGGCACGGCTACAACTTTGAAGACTCCATCATCGTTTCCGAGCGAATCGTTTACGACGACGTTTACACGTCAATCAACATCGAAGAACTCGAGCTTCAGGTTCGCGAAACCAAGCGCGGCGAAGAAGAACTCACGCGAGAAATTCCCAACGTCTCCGAAGACGCCGTCAAGAACCTTGACGAAATGGGAGTCATCCGTATCGGTGCGATTGTCAGGCCCGGTGACATTCTTGTCGGCAAAGTCACCCCAAAAGGTGAAACCGACCTGACTCCCGAAGACAAACTCCTCAAGGCAATCTTCGGCGACAAGGCCGGCGACGTCAAGGACGCGAGTCTGAAGGCGCACACGGGTATGTACGGCATCGTGATCAACACGAAGCTGTTCAGCCGCAAGAAGAAAGACGCTAAGACGCGCAAGGAAGACAAGAAGGTCGTTGAAGAGATCGAGCAGAAGTTCACTCGCGACAAAGACCGTTTGCGCAAACAGCTTGCCGAAGAACTCTACGCGCTGCTTCGCGGACACAAGTCTCTCGAAGTGCGCGACCGCGACAACACCGAGGTCTTTGTCTCCGAAGGCTCATCGTTCACCGAGTCCATGCTGCAAGGGCTCGATTACGATCGTATCGAGTCCGGCTTCAGCTGGACGTCGAACGAGGGCATTAACGAGATGGTTGCACAGTCTTTTGACAAGTACCGCGAACGCCTTTTCAATCTCGACACCGAGTTGAAGAACGAAAAGTATCGCGTCGAAGTCGGCGACGAATTGCCGCCCGGCATCGTGCAGCTTGTCCGTGTCTATGTCGCGCAAAAGAGAAAGCTCTCGGTCGGTGATAAGATGGCGGGTCGGCACGGTAACAAGGGCGTCGTCGGAAAGGTCGTGCCCGTTGAAGACATGCCGTTCCTCGCCGACGGAACTCCGGTGGACATCATTCTGAATCCGCTGTCCGTCCCTTCGCGTATGAATATCGGTCAGTTGTTCGAGACCACGCTAGGTTGGGCCGCGCATCGCCTCGGCGTTCACTTTGCAACTCCTGTCTTCGACGGAGCCAAAACCGCCGACGTCGAAGAGTGGCTGGATCGCGCGGGACTGCCGAGAACCGGAAAGTCGCACCTCTTTGACGGAAGAACCGGAGTTCGCTTCCAGGAGGAAACCGCCGTCGGTTACATGTACGTGCTGAAACTGTCGCACTTGGTAGATGATAAAATTCACGCGCGCTCGATTGGACCGTACAGCTTGATCACCCAGCAACCGCTCGGAGGGAAGGCGCAATTCGGCGGCCAGCGCTTCGGAGAAATGGAAGTCTGGGCGCTCGAAGCCTACGGCGCGTCGCACATCCTGCAAGAGATTCTCACCATTAAGTCCGACGACGTCAACGGACGCGCGAGAACGTATGAAGCCATCGTCAAGGGCGACAATCTGCCAGCGCCCGGTATTCCCGAGTCCTTCCACGTGCTGGTCAACGAACTTCGGGGCCTCGGCATTGATGTCGAGCTGAAAGAATAACCGCTATCGCCGGCCGGGTTAAGGCTTTGCGCAACCCGGCCGAAACGGTCTCGCTCGAATCAATCAATCAAGTGTAGTTATCCGGTTGCATTGGCAACCTTCATCGGAATAAGGAGAATTTCATGCTGCCATTCGCTGCTTCCACTGAGCACGAACCCCGCAGGTACTCCGAAATTCAAGTCAGTCTCGCTTCACCTGACATCATTCTCGGATGGTCGCACGGTGAAGTTACGAAGCCTGAGACTATCAATTACCGCAGCTACAAGCCGGAAAAAGACGGTTTGTTCTGCGAAAAAATCTTTGGCCCCGTCAAGGATTGGGAATGCCATTGCGGAAAATACCGCGGCATTCGCTACAAGGGCATCGTCTGCGACCGCTGCGGCGTCGAAGTGACCAAGAAAGATGTGCGGCGCAAGCGCATGGGACACATCAGTCTCGCTGTGCCCGTCGTGCACATCTGGTACTTCCGCAGTCTGCCGTCGAAGATCAGCTACGTGCTCAACATGAGTACGCGCGAACTCGAGCAGGTCATCTACTACGAGTCGTATGCCGTGATCCAGCCGGGCCGCGCCGATCTTCGCCGCAAAGACCTGCTCTCGGAGAACGAGTATCTCGAAGTGATGCAGGAACTCGGACCGCAGGAACAGCTCCCCCCCGAAGAGCGCTTCATCGCCAAAATGGGAGGTGACGCGATCCGCGATCTGCTGGCGACCGAAGATATTGATCAAACCTCGATTGATTTGCGTCAGCAGATCAAAGTCGAGACCAGCGCGCAGAGAAAAGCCGATGCGATTAAGAAGCTGCGAGTCATCGAGTCCTTCAAACAAGCCGAAGCAGGTAAGCTGAATAAGCCCGAGTGGATGGTGATGTCGGTCGTGCCCGTTGTGCCGCCCGACCTGCGCCCGCTGGTTCCGCTCGAAGGCGGACGCTTCGCGACCTCCGACTTGAACGATCTCTATCGCCGCGTGATCATTCGCAACAACCGCTTGAAGCGATTGATCGAAATTCGCGCGCCTGAGGTCATCCTGCGCAACGAAAAACGCATGTTGCAGGAAGCTGTGGATTCGCTCTTTGATAACGGTCGCAAGTCCGTCGCGGTTCGCTCCGACGGAAATCGCCCGCTCAAGAGCTTGTCCGACAACCTCAAGGGCAAACAGGGCCGCTTCCGTCAGAACCTACTCGGAAAGCGCGTGGACTACTCGGGCCGCTCGGTAATCGTCGTCGGCCCCGAATTGAAACTGCATGAGTGCGGCCTGCCGAAAGAAATGGCCGTCGAACTCTTCAAGCCCTTCATTATCCGCAAGCTGATTGAATACGAATACGCAAAAACGGTCAAGTCCGCGAAGCGATTGGTCGAACGCAAGACCGATGAAGTCTGGGCGATCCTCGAAGAGATCATCAAGGATCATCCTGTCCTGCTCAATCGCGCGCCGACTCTGCACAGACTCGGTATTCAGGCGTTTCAGCCCCTGCTGATCGAAGGTAAGGCGATTCGTCTGCACCCCTTGGTCTGTCAGGCTTTCAACGCCGACTTCGACGGTGACCAGATGGCCGTGCACGTGCCGCTCTCGTTTGAAGCGCAAATTGAAGCGCGCCTCTTGATGCTTGCGTGCAATAACATTCTACACCCCGCCAACGGACGACCCATCACCGTGCCGCATCAGGACATGGTGCTCGGTCTCTATTATTTGACCAAGCGCAAGCTCGGCGAACCGTTCCAAGGCAAGACCTTTGCCGACGTCGGCGAAGTGATTGCCGCTCACAACGACGGTCGCATCGGACTGCACACGGTCATCTTCGTGCGCGACGAAAAGCGCTTGATCGAGACCACCGTGGGACGCGTTCTGTTCAACCAGATTCTTCCCAAAGGTGTGAAGCAGCGCCGCTACTTCAATGAGATGCTCGCGAAGAAGCGCATCGAAGAGATCATTCACTACTGCGTGCAGGCGGTCGGTATCGGCGACACCGCCGTCTTCCTTGACAACCTGAAGATGCTGGGCTTCTCGATGGCGACGGGATCGGGTATTTCCATCGGACTTGAAGATATCGAGATTCCGCCGGAAAAAGACCGCCTGATTCAAGCCGCGTACAAGAAGGTGGATGAAGTCCAGTCGCAGTACGAAGAAGGTATCATCACCGACGGCGAGCGCTACAACAAGATCATAGACATCTGGACGCACACCTCTACCGACATTGCGGAAGTGATGTTCGCGAAGCTGCGCGAATCAAAGGACGGCTTCAACTCTGTCTTCATGATGGCCGACTCGGGCGCTCGTGGTTCCAAGGAACAGATTCGTCAGCTTGCCGGTATGCGCGGACTCATGGCAAAGCCGCAGAAGTCTTTGACCGGTCAAAAGGGCGAAATTATTGAAAGCCCGATTACCGCGAACTTCAAGGAAGGTCTGACGGTTCTCGAGTACTTTATCTCGACACACGGTGCGCGAAAAGGTCTCGCCGATACCGCTCTTAAGACCGCCGACGCGGGCTACCTGACCCGTCGTCTCGTTGACGTGGCTCAGGACGTGATTGTTCGTGAATTCGATTGCGGAACATTGCGCGGAATCTGGCTTGAGGAAGTGCAGGAAGGCGAAGAAGTCACCGAGCAGCTTCATGAGCGCGTCATGGGTCGAGTTATCGCTGACGATGTCTACGATCCGGTCACCGGTGAAAAGATTCTCGATGCGAACGCGCTCGTCCGCGAAAAAGAAGCCGAGATTATCGCCAAGGCCGGCGTGACCCGTGTGCGCATTCGTTCCGTTCTGACTTGCGAGTCGCCGCGCGGAATCTGCGCGCGCTGCTACGGAATCAATCTCGCCACCGGCCGTATGGCCGATATGGGTGAAGCCGTCGGTGTTATGGCCGCGCAATCCGTCGGTGAGCCCGGCACGCAGCTTACTCTCCGTACTTTCCACATCGGCGGCGCCGCGTCGCGCGACGTCTCCGAATCGCAAAGAATCGCCAAGAAGCCGGGCCGTGTCGTTTTTGAAAACGTTGACTTCATTCAGCGCGAAGACGGAACACGCATTTCGATCCGCCGTTCTGGAACGATCAAGCTGCTTGACGAAAACAATCGGCAGGTTGCCCGCTATAAACTTCCCTACGGTGCATACGTCTACGTCGAAGAGAACGAAGTCGTCGCAGCTGGACACCTGCTCTTCGAGTGGGACCCCTATGCCGATTCAATTCTCGCATCGAAGTCCGGCCTCGCGCACTTCATTGACATCAAGCAGGACCAGACCTTCCATGAAGACGTGGATGAAGCCACAGGCATGAAGCACAAGGTCATCATGGAGTCGCGTGACCGCAAGATGAATCCGCACATTCTGATTGTGGATGAAGAAGGAAACCGTCTCGCAAACCACGTTCTGCCGATCGGCGCGCACATGCTTGTCGAAGACGGAGTTCGTGTCAAGGTCGGCGATCCGCTTGCCAAGATGCCGCGTAAGTCGCAGGCCATCCGCGACATCACCGGCGGTTTGCCGCGAGTGACCGAACTCTTTGAAGCCCGCAAGCCGAAGGATCCCGCTATCGTCACGGAAATTGACGGTATCGTGCGATTCGGCGGCATGAAACGCGGTGTGCGCATCGTCACCGTGACCTCCGAAGATGCAAGCGTGGTGAAGAACTATGCGATTCCTTACGGTAAGCACATTCTCGTTCACGACCACGACAAAGTCTCCGCTGGTGAAAAAATCACGGAAGGCTCCGTGGCTCCGCACGACATTCTTGCCATTCAAGGCCCGAATCGCGTGCAGGAATATCTGGCCAAGGAAATTCAGGAGGTCTATCGCTCCCAAGGTGTGGCCATCAACGACAAGCACATCGAAGTGATTGTTCGCCAGATGCTGCAAAAGGTCCGCATAGACGAGCCGGGCGATACGCGCTACCTTGAAGGCGATCAGGTGGACCGCATCAAGTTTACCAAGGAAAACGAGCAGCTCGTCAATAAGGTCGTAATCGAGGAGCAGGGCGACAGCCAGTTCCGCGAAGGCCACATGTACGAGAAGTCTGAGGTGAATAAGGCGAACCGCGCATCTAAGGCGGAAGGCGGCGCTCCCGCCAAGTCGCGTCCCGCAAGACCGGCAAACTATTCGCCCGTCCTCTTGGGAATCACGCAGGCCAGTCTCTCGACCGATTCCTTTATCTCTGCTGCCAGCTTCCAGGAGACCACTCGCGTCCTGACCGATGCCGCTATCTCTAATAAGGTGGACGGACTCGGCGGGCTCAAAGAAAACGTCATCATGGGCCACCTAATCCCCGCTGGAACAGGACTCACCAAGTACACCAAGCTTGCTGTGGTCCGTCCTGTTGAGGAGGAGGAAGAGCTGGCTAAGGACTTCCGCATAGAGATGTCGGAACTGATGCGGAGCCTCGAAGCGAGGGCCGGTGGAGGACTCGAAGAGGAAGATCTTGGGCAGGTTACTCCGGCTGAACCCGGCGAGACTCTGCCTCAGGAATAGTCAAGTTCATTATTCCCATATCGTTGAACAGAAAAGACCGAGATTATTTCGGCGGATACTGGCAAAGTTGGGAAATTGTGAGACTTGACAAATCAGTGACGGATGTTTATCTTAATAATCTTAGCTAAAAATTCAGGTTGACCCTTGCCTACGATCCAGCAATTGATCCGAGCCGGACGTGAAGCTGTGCGCTTCAAATCTACTGCGCCCGCGCTGAAAAACTGCCCGCAACGCCGCGGTGTCTGTACACGCGTCTATACCACCACACCCAAGAAGCCCAATTCCGCGCTCCGTAAGGTGGCCCGTGTCAAGTTGACCAATGGAATCGTCGTAACCGCCTATATCCCCGGTGAAGGGCACAACCTTCAGGAACACTCCATCGTCATGATCCGCGGAGGCCGCGTCAAGGACCTCCCAGGCGTCCGCTACCATATCATCCGAGGAATCCTCGATACCGCCGGTGTGGATGGCCGCAAGCAGGGCCGATCCAAATACGGAACCAAGAAGAAGGCTGCCGTCGCTCAAAAGGGCAAAAAGTAGTTTCCGCAAAGAACTGAAAAACCATGCCTCGTCGCAAGCGCATTTTCAACCGCGAAGTTCCCGCAGACCCCAAGTACGGTTCGGTCTCGGTCTCCTGTTTCATCAACGGCCTGCTCCGCCGCGGCAAGCGATCGGTGGCCGAACGCATGTTCTACGGAGCCTTCGACCTCATGCAGAAGAAAACCAACGGAGACCCGCTGGAACTCTTCAACAAAGCCATGAAGAACGTCGGTCCCGTGGTCGAAGTAAAGTCCCGCCGTGTCGGTGGCGCCACCTATCAGGTGCCCATTGAAGTAAGCCCCTCGCGCCGTCAAGCCCTCGCGATCCGATGGCTGATTGGCTATGCAAAAGCGCGCGGCGAAAAAACTATGGCCGAAAAGCTCGCGGGAGAGATGATCGCCGCCGCAAAGGGCGAAGGCAATGCCATCAAGAATCGCGACGATACGCATAAGATGGCCGATGCCAACAAGGCTTTCGCCCATTTCCGCTGGTAATACTGAATCTCGCCGAGCCGGATTAAGCTCGCCCTCGAAC
>JADLDM010000174.1 GCA_020846695.1 bacterium
CGGTTTCAGGTGGGCTTTCAAATTCCGCTTCCGCGCCTTACAGCACCGCCTCAGGTGGATACAGCAATGTCTCCTCCAATGAAGGGAGCACCGTGGCAGGCGGAGTCTTCAATTCCGCGTCGGGCCTCCGCTCTACTGCATCTGGAGGAGGAGGAAATACCGCATCCGGATTTGGAAGCGTTGTTTCAGGCGGAAGCAACAATATCGCCGCAGATTCGTTTTCTACCGTTGGCGGCGGACAATATGGTCGAGCGCGCGGAGTTTTTTCTGTCGTGGCAGGCGGCGGCGGCTATTCACAAAGCGATTCCAATTCAGCATCAGGTGACTGGAGTTCGGTGAGCGGCGGAATCGCAAACCGTGCATCAGGTATCTACGATGCGGTCGGTGGCGGCTATACAAATGAAGGAAGCAACTACTACTCTACCATCGGAGGAGGTTATGACAACACGGCCAGCGGCGGAGCTTCGACGATAGGCGGCGGCTATCACAACATCGCATGTGCCGATTACGCAACCGTTCCCGGAGGGTTGGACAACGAAGCCTGCGGCACATACTCCTTGGCGGCAGGAAGAAATGCGCACGCGATTCATCCTGGGGCTTATGTCTGGGCTGACGGCACGGGAACCAGTCTTTCGTCGTCCGCAAATGATCAGTTCAGCGTGCGCGCATCAGGCGGAGTGCGAATCTACACCAACTCCTTGCATACATCCGGTGTCACCCTTGGCGCAGGCGGCAACGCCTGGGTTCCGGTGTCCGACAGTACGAAGAAACGCGACATCTCTCTTGCTGATTCAAAGATGATTCTCGACAGACTCATTGCACTGCCGATAAAGTCTTGGGAATATAAGTCGGAACATGAAGGAACTGAGCATCTTGGCCCGATGGCACAGGACTTCTGGAAATCATTTCATCTCGGAAGTGATTCGCTCGGAATCGCCACCATTGATGCAGACGGTGTTCTATTCGCTGCCGCGCAGGAATTGGCCAAACGCAATATGGAACTCGAGGCCCGAGTCAAGCAACTCGAAGAGGCAATTATGCAGTTCGGCGAATTGATGAAACAAGATAAGGAAAGGCGGAACTAATGAGAGTATTCGCCATTCTGATTGCGCCGCTAATTCTCTTGGCCCAATCCTCAAGTGAGAATTTCACTCTCACCAAGTCCGTGATTGACGCGGGAGGCGGAGCCTCTGCTTCTACGAACTTCGCACTCGTGTCTGCTTTCGGTCAGCCGACCCCGATTGGCGAGCAAACGAGTACGAACTTCGATCTCTATGCGGGGTTTCTCACGCCTCTGCTTTCAGTGTCGCCCTCATCACCCATACAGAGATTGGTCATTAAACAGCAGCAGCCCGACGCGAAACTCTGGTGGGAGCCGATTCCCAACGCGACAAGCTACTCGATTCATCGCTCTTCAAACAGTATCTTCACTCCCGAAGGATCGAATCAGGTCGGCACAGTAACGGACACTCTGTTCACGGACATCGGCGCGACCGCCGCTCAACAGCAGAGTTTCTACATCGTTGTACCGCATTAGAGCAAGCAACCGCGCGAGCTGGGTTTCTGGTGGGTGAGCCCCGTGTTTGCGGTTACACCATTCACGCATATTGCAGACACATTTGCCTTTGGGTGTAACGCGGATTGGGCGATTAGGTCGTACAGCATCACACACAATTTTCAACTTCAGCCCGGTGGAACCATCACTCCGCAAGTAACCGCCGTTTGCTATGACCATGCGCTCGTTGTAGAACCGAATCCGGCTTGTTCAGAGGGCATCGTGAATCCAGTGACGCAACTGCCGGGATATGACGTGTTGCGCCCAGACTTTTTTGTGTGGAACTCGCAGTCCTTCATTTTGAACAATGGCGTCAATGCAAGCTTCAATACAATCTCCGTCCCGCCAGCGGGTCAGACCTTAACGACCTTCCAAGCACACACAGCAGGGGCATGTGCCTCCTCTGCGACTGCAAACTCGGAGTTTCAAGTAAATCCATTTGGACCGGGCACGGCGGTTACCGCGATGACCCGCTGCTATGGCACTTCAAATCCTGTGGGCGCGAATTCAGGCGCTGCATCCGTAAGCGCTGCCGGCATCTATGTCAGAGGAGGTGATTTGCTCAGCGGGACAATCCAATGGCTTCCTGAAGTGTTTGATATTTTGGGTAGCGGAACAAGCGGCTCCTTAGAACTTACGAGGTCGAGGCTGTACGATCCTATAGGCTACTTGGTGGAAGACGTGAATACGCAAGAGCAATTGGCAAGAGGAACGCTGCTCTCCATCAACACTGAACTTGGACCGCAACCTACAGAAGGGGGATTAATCTTCTTAGGCGAGGGCACCATCACGATCAAAGCGCCAGAATCATATGCTAAGGTTGAAATAGACCGCACAAGTCCGAATGTTACACCCCAAGGCTACTTGCGAGTGGAGGTTACTGCTGGATTTGTAAGTTCCGTGACTGCAAGCGGAGTCTACGCGGGAGTTGGGCCGGCAATTGGCACGCCGTCCCCTGCTTCTTTCGCTGTACCTGAGATTGAGTTTGACTACGACTTGGGGACATTCCCAGGTCACACTGTGGAAGTGACATTACTAGCAAGCGGAGGCGGTCAATCGGGACTTGATTTGAGCACGATATGGGACCTCGGCGGCGGAAATTATGACTTCCAGAATTTCACGGAAGCCGCCGCATATTTCAATTCGGCTACGATTGTCGGACCGCAAATCGTGAATGTGTATCCCAACACCTACAATGAGCAGGTAACCTTCGGCCATGTAGCCGGATCCTCCGACATGAACACCATCACGTTCAAGAAGGCGCTGGAAGAAGCGCGAACCAATCCCGTGATCCAGTGGAATGGAGCCGATGTTGTGACATTTGACGACGCCGATTACTACGTGTGGGACGGCATTGACGTCGCCCGCACCTCGACCGGAGTGGGCTCGGCAATTGTGTTTAAGAACGACGCTGATTTCAATACTGTCCGGAACTGCGCGCTGACGACTCCGACTTCCGGCAGTGAATCGCGCGGTGTCTATGTTATGGACGCAACCGGCCCCACGGCCACCAACGACAACAACACCTTCGAGCAACTGTCCATCAGCGGATTCCACGACGGCGTTCGGTTTGGTTCCACGTTGGGAGCCGCGTCCTCGCAGCTTGACAACACCGTGCAGAACTGCTCGATTTCAGCGTGCGCTCGCGGTGTCAGCATGGGCTTCCAGAAACGGGCGATCGTGTCCGGCAACGACATCTCCGTCTCACATCCTAACATTTTGGAAACATATGCGGTCAAGGTTGGTCAACTAAACGTGGATGACACCGTGCGCGTGCATGGAAACAACATTCACGACCTGTCGGGTTCGGTCGCCTACGGAATCTACGCAGCCACCTTCCAACCAAACAGCATGGTCTGGATCTACAACAACATGATCTCCCAATGGAACGGAGGAGTCTGTCAATCAATCGTTGTAAGGCAGCATGCCCGCGCCGGCGTTCACTTCAACAGCCTGTACATGAACGAAAGCCCGACCGCGACAAGCTACTATGGTATAGGAGGCGGCGAAACGGCGAACATCACGATCTCGAACAACATTCTATCTAGTGACGCGGTCAGCGATCCGGTGTATGCGATTGCGATGGGTTCAGCTGTTACCTTCACGACCGATCACAACTGCTTCTACGGCACGGGAGCGCAGTACTACGTTGGAGCTTTCCTCGTGATCTACCAGACTCTCACGGATTGGCAAGCGACGGGTCGTGATCTGAATTCCATCTTCGCATTCCCCGGATATGTGAGTGCTTCCGATCTGCACATTGACGGTTTCTACACCGCTTGTGATGCCTTGGCTGTTTCGATTGCGGACATATCAACGGATATTGACGGTCAGGTACGTGATCCCCTCACGCCGGACATTGGCGCAGATGAGTTCCAAGGATTGCCGGGGCCAGTAGACGATCTCGTTATCAACCGGATAGGGACGACCAATGATATTCAGTTGACCTGGAGTCCCTTGCCCGGTGCAATGAGCTACAAGATCTACCGTCACACGGACCCCTCCACATTGGCGCCGATACCCGCTCACTTCATCGGCAGCACGACGACTGGCTCCTATGTGGACGTCGGAGTCCTCGCTCCGCCTGACCAGAAGTGCTTCTACGTCATCAAGGCATCAACACTTCCGTGAGAGCTCTGACATAGCGCGCATGCAATTTGAGATTCGCCGTCCGCAATCGAGGGGTCTGTGAGCAATCACAGGCCCTTCGCTCTGATCTGGGTAAAGGACCCTGCTGCTTCCGCTGATCGGTGAAGTGAGGCATGTTGTTTTGCGCTAAGATATGGATTGCCAGAAGAATGAGGGTGCAAGAGATCTTCCCGAAGCTCGACGAGGTGGCAACAGGGGGGGGCGGATAGGGAGCTTTGTTGACTGACCAGGTCTTGTCCACGAGCCAGTAACACAGGTCACAACAGTGGCCGTCACTTGGAACTGGTTGGCTGTACTTACACGCGCTCGCTGCGATAGCTCTAAGCATCGTTTCAAACCTCCGCAGAGTTGAAACAATTATTTACAAGCTCTTAGTTTCCGTCCTCGCACTCAGGTAACCCGGGTTCGAATCCCGTACACTCTACCAAAAAACAACGGGTTAGCCAGAAGGGTTGACCCGTTCTTTGTGGAGGATCAAAGAAACCGATCATCTCAATCAAGAATAGTGCATTTTGAAGGTCCGCGAAGCAGATAGTACTTGAAAGAAGGAGCAAATGGATTCAGCCTCCCGAGAAGTTACATTCTTGAAGTCAGATGCCGCAGACTTCTTGCAAAGAACGAAGCCGACATAACTGCTGCATCGCAGTTCTAAATCAAGCAGCGGTGATTGCATTACCACAGGTTCAGGCCGCACAGCTTCCTTGGCTATGGACGCCGTACAAGAAACAGAAAACGGTTACTTCGGTTCGCGCATGCCACGACGGTAGTAACCAAGTATGATCCCACATTTGTTACAGAAATGGGGGCGGACCACTCAAACTGAAGCCCTGCAAGAACATTGTCTTGCAGGGCTTTTGATTTTGGAACTTGTTTGTACGCTCATCCCCAAGTTCAGATCTCGCACTCGCCGATAGAAAGTCACAGTAAGTGCGTTTGACTTACCACCGAGACGGCTGATCCGTTCGCTACTACTTCAGCAGAAGCGTCTTCTTCACTCGAACATCCTGACCCGCCACAATGCGAATGAAATAAATGCCAGTGGGTAAACCTGAAGCACTCCACCGCACGCCGTGAAAGCCTGCCGAAAGTTGTGACTCGGCCAGAATCGAAGCAGACTTCCGTCCCAACACATCATACGCTTCGACGGATACGATTGCATCGCGCGGAAGCGCAATCGTCAGTTCGGCCGTTGAGTTGAAAGGATTCGGAAAGACACTCGACACGGCAAATTCACGCGGAATGCCCTGCGGGCCTTCAGTGGCGGACGACGGGTCAAAGAGGAAGTGATTGCTTGAATCACTCATGCCGCCGTCGTATTCCGCAACTACGTAGTAGTCCCGAACCAGTGTTCCGATGATCTCGTCGCGCCACCACGTGTTTTCGGTTGAGCCGATCTGTAATCCGTCTCGAAAGACGTGAAAGCGTAACAGAGCATCCAGCGGCCCGTCTGCCGGAGCATTCCACGTAAGGAGAAGCGTGTCCTCCGCGGTTTCGCCACTTAGCTCAGTCGGCGGATCGAGACGCCATACTTCAAAGCTCCATTGAGATACGGAATCTGCGCCAATCTGAATGGTCGCCTGTGCGTGCTCATAACCCGGCAGCCTGAACATCACATCGCGCGCCCCGGTCATCACTTGGTCAGAGTTGTACGCACCGCCATTCTGCACCGCGATAAATTCACAACCCGCGCGTACGGTCGCGTGACTCCAATCCGGTGGAACCGGATGCGCCGTGACCATGCCGCTCAGTGAGCCCATTTCATAAAATTCCGTTCGCGTCGTGAAGTGAATTGCGGTTCCCGCGCGAATTTCCCACGTGCTCCCGCCGTGCGCGCCGTTGAAAAGACAGAGGACACCGTTCGTCTCACTCGGATTTTCGATGCCAACCGTGGCGGATTGCGCCAAATCAATTCTCTCATAGAGCATGACGATCTCCGCATCGCCGCTCGGCGTCGGGCGCGCAGCAGGATCAAATATCTGTAGCTGGCACGAAAGTAGTAGGTCGGGCGATCCAGCAAATTCGAAATTCAGATACTCGATCACGACTCGACAGTTTAGCGTATCGTGAAAGTAGCACAATTCCGACAGGTCTTGATTCCATGATAGATTGTCCCAGAAGAGAGCCATCATCGCAGGCGGCCCCGACGCGCTCGGAATCTGAAAATTGAAGAACGAATGATCGTGCGAAACACCGGCCGCGATCCAGCCGTTCTCATTGATCGTCATAGTGTCATAGACTTGCCCGTAATATGTGACCTCAAATGGCAGGGCCGCAAACACGGACGAATCCCGATCGAGAAGAGTGAGCAGCGATCCGCTGCCTCCCCGCGAGGGAGCTATCTCCACCCAATCATACTCGGGCGGCAATCCCGAGTCAAGGTGATCGTAGGCGCGGTAGCCGCGCACGTCGGGTCCTTGCGGCTGCGAAAGCTGAGACTCCAAATAGAGATTGAGATCAATCAGCGCGCCGGTAGCTGCGGCGAACGACGTATCCGCGACCACGCCTCCGTAATTTGCTGTAAGTGTGTAGCTGGAATCGCCCGGTACCGCAAGTTCAAATTCGCCGTCAGAATCAGTCGTCAATCGAGGCAACGGAGTGCTCTGAAATTCAACGATTGCGCCGGCCACCGGCACGTTCGCCCCGGCGCGCACCGTCCCGCGCACCGTTGCCTGAGGAAGCGAGGCCAAGGAGGTATTCACAGTCACAGTCTCTGCCACGGCTACTTCCACGTCGAGAGTTTCGGGCAGGAATCCGTACGCACGAAAGATCAGCGTCCAGATTGAGTCGCCCGGCACGGAGAGCGTGTAGATGCCTTGCGCATTCGTTTGCCGGATGCGGCTGCCTGCCTGCACCGTGGCGTGGGAGAGCGGCTCGCCCGAATTCGCGTCGCTTACCAGACCCGTGACAATGCCTCGATTAGCCGAAACCTCGATGACCGCCTGATACGCATCAATAAAGCCGAAGCCGAACGTGTTGTCTTCTCCGGCATCACCATAGTCATGCGCCGTTCGCATAAGAATGGACTTGATTTCGCGAACTTCGGCATTCGGATTCGCTTGACGCATCAAAGCCACAACTCCGGCCACGTGCGGCCCCGCCATAGACGTGCCGCTCAATCGTGTGTACAGACCGTCGGGAAACGACGAATACACGTCCACGCCCGGTGCGCAAACTTCCGGCTTGATCGGAGAAAACGGAGGGCAATCCGTCGGCCCGCGGCTTGAAAAACTTGCGATCTCGTAAGGCGGAATAGTATCCGCGTCCGCATCCACGGCGCCCACAGAAAAGACGGTAACCGAGTCAATCTGAACCGTGGCCGGACTGCGCAATGTGCGGCTCGATGGCCCTTCGTTTCCCGCCGAATAGGTGACCACCACGCCGGCTGCCTCGCAGTTGACGATCACTTCGTTCCAAACTTGATAACAATCGGAGTAGCCCGAAAATCGTCCGTCCACGCCCCACGAATTGTGGACAACGTCCGGCACATCGTCAAGCGTCGCGCTATTGCTATCCGGATCCGCGAACCACTGGAAAGCGTGCAGAATGTCGTTATCAAACTCATTTGAACTCCCTTGATCAATGCCGTTGCAGGCAATCCACTCCGCACCAGGCGCAACGCCGATCGAATCGTTTGACGAGGTCGAGTTGCCGCAAATCGTTCCCATCACATGTGTGCCGTGTCCGCCCGACGGACTATCGTCCTCGGGGAAGTCAGAGGTGCGCACGACGTCAAACCAGCAATGATCAACCGGTGCGTGATTGCCACGCCACCGCGCGGCAAGCGCCGGATGTGCGCCATCTACCCCCGTGTCAAGATTCCCTACCAAACGGCCTGCGCCCGTGAAGCCCAATTCATACCACACGCGAGGTGCGCCGATTGCCCTAACTCCCGTCGGAACTCCGTGATTTTCATCAAGCGCATTGGAACTGCCGCGCACATAGTCAATCGGCTCTGTAAGTGTGACGCGAAAATTCTCGTCCACCCAGTCCACGTCATCCCGCGAAGCGATTTCTTCAATCGCTGCACGCGTACCCTTCATGACAATCGCGTTCACAATCCAGTATGGACTGAATGCTGACACTACCCCGCTCGCCACGAGCCGGTCAAGCCTTCCAACTATTGACGGCTGAGTTAGAGCGCTGACCTCGCGAAGCGCGTCAATCACTTCCTGATGCCGCCGTTGTCGTGTGGCTTTCTGTTGTGTGAGAATTGCATCCAGATTTGCAATCTCTGCCTGCGCAGTCAGGTACACGATTACAGAGACTTGTTCATCCCCTGACATGGAGCTAAGTCGGGCCGCGAGATCATGGCTGAGAGCGCCGTTGACAGACTCCGCTCTTGAAATATGTAACGATATACAAGTTGTTGCGAAAATGAGTGCGAGAAAGGCACGGCAACGGTGGCAGGTCATGATCTCACCTTGGCAAGTTGAAGATTCCGGGACGCGGTCGGGTCAGCAATATCGGGGCCGCTTCCCAAGATACGGAGGCATCCCATCGAAAGCAACCAGACGCGGACCACGGGACACGGAAAAGGCTGGCCTCACGCTCGGCAAGCTCACACAAAACAACCCGTTATTTGATGCCCATGCTTCGTTCAGTCTTCAGCCGAATTGACGCAGCTGTGGAAAAGAGTTGCTTGATCGCATAGTCCCACCTATATTATGGAGTTCGATTCGACGGTATAACGTGACAACGCGAATCTTATTCAGAACTTGTTGATTTCATGCAGGACGGTCATTGATCCGGTCCTGAAAGGTCGGTTCGTTAAGGAGGCACACATGTATCGAATCAAAAGCATGTTGACTTGGGCGCTTTTTCTTTGCTTGACATCGTTAGCACTTGCAGTTGATCTCAATGAGAGTTTTGAAACACCACTCTTCCCGCCGCCTGACTGGCAGAGCATTGAAACCGGAGACGGCGTCAACATCTGGTCGCGCACACAGTCTAACGGACAGGCCGGTTCCTACAAGGCACAGGTTGTTGATGAGGATGTTAGCTCGGGCCTCGTCTCCGAGCGCTGGCTC
>JADLDM010000212.1 GCA_020846695.1 bacterium
GCCCGCCAGGCAGCCGGCAAACGTAGTCGACGATCTCAGGGATTCCTTTCATTGAATCCGCCGGGCAGGCAGAGAGGCCGACCTCCCGCAGGACGGCCTCATCGTTCATATCGTCGCCGATAAAGGCTACCTGCCCGGGGGAAAGCCCGCGGCATTCGAGGATTTCGGACAATACCTGTTGTTTATTTTTAGCCCCCAGGTGTAGTTCCGTGATGCCGAGTTTGGCGGCGCGCTGCCGGACGATGCCGGAGTTTTCGCCGGTGACGATTCCCGTTTCCACCCCCGCCAGTTCACGCAGACGCTCTACGCCCATGCCGTCGCGCATGGAGAAACGTTTTAACAACTCGCCCTGGTCGGAATAATACACGCCGGCATCCGTGAGCACTCCGTCGCAATCGGTCAGCAACAACCGTATGGCAGCGGCTTTTTTTAGAAGGATGGGTGAAAGCATTGGACCGGACATACCCGCAAAGGTGAGGGGGCCATGTTTCCCGGAAATGAAGGAACGGTTACGTTTTGTTTAACCTTTTGCCTCCCGGCTTTACCATTTTTTCATCATTCCTTAATATGGGCTTTACGCCCTGCCGCGATGCGCCGGTCTACTTTCGTGCTTTTCGTAAACCAAACCATCCGACAAAGCATGATGCGATCTTTTTACCAATTTTCATTCTTGAAAACATTGTTGCTTTTGCTTGTAAATCAGGCATTTGCGCAGCAAACCTTTTTCCAGGGTTACGAAGGGCAGGCCGGCGACAACTGGGCCTTCACGGCAACGCCGCCCGCTTACAACGTAAAAGCGTCTGAAGACTTCTGGGCCGACACCACCGCCACCAATCAGATCGACCCGGCTACGGGCGACCGTTTTTGGTTTATGCTCGACCTGGAAAACACCGCGGGCGGCGGCGCCTTTTTTCACACTTTGGATTTTGCCCCCGTCGACGTATCGGCATTTTCCGACAATACGCTTACCTTTAAATATTATACGATCGGCTACGAGGCCGCCGATTCCATCGGTTACATCCTGGAAACGGACAACGGAACGGACTGGGATTTTTCCAAATACGTCGATCTGAACCGCAACACGCTGGCCTGGACAACCGTGAATGTACCCGTGCCCGCGGGCGCCACTTTCGTACGGTTGCGCCTGCTGGCCAAACAAAACGGCGGTTCCGACTACGCCGGTTTCGACGATGTTCAATTGTTCAGTTCCAACGGCGATATTACCCCGCCGTCGGTCGTGACGGCCAAGGCCACCGGCGCTAACTCCCTGCGCCTGGTTTTTTCCGAACCCGTGAACGCGACGGCGGAAGATATCGCCAACTACACCGGTGTAGCCGGGCTGGATGCCGCCACGCGCGGCGCCTCCGGCGATACGGTTACGCTAAGTTTCGGCACGCCTTTTACGGACGGCGCCGTGAATATCCTCACGGTATCGAACGTGGAAGACGAAGCGGGCAACGCCCTGGCCCAACCCTACGTGTTTAATTTTATCTGGAACGGCTCGACCCCCGACCTCGCGATCACCGAGATCAACTACAACCCGCCCAGCAACGACCCCGACACGCTCGAATTTATCGAAATTTACAACAACGGCGCCCAACCGGCGCCGGTGGGCGGCCTGCAATTCGGCGGCATCGTGAGCCTGGAATTGCCGGCAGTGACCCTCGACCCGGGCGGCATTTTGCTCATTGCACAAAACAAAGCCGCTTGCGAAGCCTTTTTCCCGGGACAAACGTTTTACCAATGGACAGGCGGGCAGGTGCTGACCAACGGCGGCAACACCCTGCTTATCCGTAACAGCGCCGGCGCGACCATCGACAGCGTGCAATACGACGACGCCTTCCCCTGGCCCCTCGAACCCGACGGCAACGGCCCCTCCGCTGAGCTGCTCTCGCCCAAACTCGACAACAACGACGGCGCCAACTGGAAAGCCAGCACCACGCCGACCGCCGACCCCGGCGTATTTGCCAGCCCCGGCACGGTGAACTTCGCTACCTTGCCCACCATCGGCTTTGCCGCCGCGCGTTCATTGTTTCAGGAAAACGCCGGCGCCGTCACGGTGCAGGTGAACATCAACAATATGACCGTGCCCTTCGCCGAGGCCAAACTGCGCGTGGTGTCCGCTTCCACAGCCCTGGCCGGCGAAGATTATGTGCTGCTCGATACCGTCGTCACCTTCCTGCAAGTGGCGCCCGATCCTTTCCTGGCTAAAATCGACCTGATCGACGACGCGCAGCAGCGCAACAGCCGCTACCTCA
>JADLDM010000175.1 GCA_020846695.1 bacterium
AAGAATGCCGAAATACAAGATTACGATAGAAGATTGAGACCCCCCTTGATCCCCCCGCACTTTGCGGGGGGAGATGAGAATGAAGAAGAATGCCGAAATACAAAATTACAATAGACAAGAATAAGTGTGTGGGTTCGACTATCTGCACGATGGAAGCGCCGGAGATTTTCGCGCTTGGCGCCGAGTTTCAATCGCATGTGATTGATCCCGATTCCAATGAAGATGAGCTGATCCTGCACGCCGCGCAATCCTGCCCGATGAACGCGATTATTGTGACAGAACGGGAGACGGAAAAAAGAGTTTGGCCGCCAGCGTGATAACCGAAAGGAACTTGAAATGAGATTAGTGTTGAGTGTCCTGATGTTGTGGAGTCTTGTCTTCGCATCCGACAAGGACGGCTGTAAGGATCATCCGCTGATTACGCGCTATCCGGGATCGGAAATCACATATTGCGAAACGCAGCAGTATGACGAGTACAAACTTGCTCTGGGAAAGTGGGTCACGGACAAGTTTGCAAAGGAGCTTGACTTAGGCGGGCACATTACGCGCATTCAATACGTTCTCGCGAGCACGAAGGTCTCTTCGATTGAGGTGTTCAAGAATTACACGGATGCTCTGGCAGAGGCGAAATTTGAGACGCTTGCACTCGGAAAAGCTGAGGGCGGACCGATAGACATGGCCGGTCACACGTGGCTGATCAAGGCCCTGAAGAATTTACCGAATGCAGTTCAGGGCGAACTCGGAAATCACGGTTTTCCAGATCGGCGAAGATACTTGGCGGCTAAGTATGCAAGAGCGGAGGGCGATGTATATGTCGCGTTACACGTCACACAGCGCAGCGAGAGCGAGGTGCGAGTGCATCTTGACGTAATCGAAGTAGAGCCGGTGAAGAGCGGGCTGGTCAAGGTGGACGCCGCGTATTTGAAATCGGAAATTGAGCGCACGGGGCGCGTCGCGCTTTATGGAATCTACTTTGACACGGACAAATCGGAGATCAAGCCGGAATCAGCCGATGCGATGAAGGCGATAGCCGAACTTCTTAAGCAGAATTCGAGTTGGAAATTGTATGTGGTCGGCCATACGGATATGACGGGCGCGCTTGACCACAACATGCAGCTTTCGGAGTCCCGCGCGAAGAGTGTGGTCGCGGAACTGACGGGCAAGCAGGGGATTGCGGCGGATCGCCTTTCAGGATATGGCGTTGGGCCGCTAAGTCCGGTTGCGACGAACAGCAGTGATGAGGGTAAGGCGAAAAATCGGCGCGTTGAGCTGGTCAAGCGGCTTTAGATTGAGCGGGGAATCTAAAGGGAAATGGAATTGCGGATATGGAAAAACAGCTAATTACAAGACTGCATAGAGACTTTGAAGACTGCGCCCATGAGGAGGACGGAGTCGAGTTCTGGTACGCACGCGAGCTTCAGGGGCTGCTGGGGTATGACCAGTGGAAAAACTTTGAGAAGGTGTTAAGCAAAGCAAAAACAGCATGTGAGACGGCGGGCCATGATGTCTCAGACCATTTTGCCGACGCCGGAAAAAAGGTGGACATTGGTTCAAGCGGGCAGAGGGAGATCCCGGATATTTTGCTTACGCGCTACGCCTGCTACCTGGTCGCGCAGAACGGCGATCCGCGCAAGGAAGCGATTGCTTTCGCGATGACTTACTTTGCGGTACAAACACGCAAACAGGAACTCATTGAAGAGCGGCTTGCACAATGGGAGCGTGTTCAGGCAAGGGAAAAGCTCACGCTTTCGGAAAAAAACCTGTCGGGCATTTTGTTCGAGCGCGGAGTTGACGGACAAGGATTCGCGTTCATCCGCAGCAAGGGTGACGAGGCGTTGTTCGGCGGCTATACGACTCAGGAAATGAAAGGACGAATGGGGATTCCCGAGAAGCGTCCGCTGGCCGATTTTCTTCCGCGTGTGACCATCAAGGCGAAGGACTTGGCCAACGAGATCACGGCGCACAAGGTGAAGCATGATCCATCGCTGCGCGGCACTTCGCCGATCGCCGACGAGCACATTCGCAACAATGAAAACGTGCGCACGACGCTTCTCAACAGCGGAATCGTGCCGGAGAATCTGCCTCCAGAAGAGGATGTGAAGAAGCTCGAACGGAAAATCAGCTCTGAAGGAAAGAAGCTGCCGAAGACGGTGAAGAAGTTCAAAGGGAGTTGATTTGGCATGGCCGATGTATCGTGTGAAGGGGTTGTTGGAGGTGTTGGGGGTAGGGAGCCGAAAATGAAATCCACACATGTTGTAATCTGTGCAATCGTAGCGACTAATGTATGCTTCGCAGGTTCACCGAGCGCGCCCGCGCCGCTGCCGGAGGACTCGGTGAAGATCGAGCAGGCAAGGTATGCGATTTTGGAAATCTGGCGCGACGCGCAAGTGTATTTTCAAGATCGAGGTGAATGGGCGGACTCGTTTGAATTACTGGATAGCCTGAATTACGTCGAGCTTGACTCAACGTTGCGTGCTGATTGGACGTTTAGTTTTCACGTAAGTCCTTCGGCGGCAATTCGCGCCACACAGAACTACCTGGCTGAGAATGCCCGCAAAGACGGGATGGGCGTCCCGCATTGGGTTAGCTACGAGATTGAAACCGGCGAATGGAGTGGAACGGGAAGGACTAGATCACGCGATAGCACGGGAGCGCTTGCGATGAGCGAGCGGAAATTGCTCGTTCAAGAAGTCCAGTCCACTATGTACGGTTTGGCGAGTGCGAGTCAAGTTTTCTACCAAGATCGCGGTGCCATATCCAGTGTCGTGCAATTGGTCAAGAGCCGCTACTTCGTGATGCCCAATAGCGTCAAGCTCAACTGGCAGATTCGCATGTACGGAATGACGCCGGATTCGATCGTCGCGGTTTCCACGGATTGGATATCGGACGGCCCAGATCACCGTATCGTCTATTATCCCGGCGAGCAGAGGTTCGCAGGCTACGGCGTTGTGGACTCCTGTGACATTCCGAAATTGATACCATACTTGGAAAACGTCAAAGCCAAGCAATAAACACATCGGCAGCCACGGGGGCAGCCGCTACAACTACACCATTGATTGATGACAAAAAAGACATCTGACATTACGACGATATTGGCGACGGACTGCGGTTCGACGACGACGAAAGCGATTCTGATTGAAAAGCAGGGCGACGAATACCGTCTCGTTTGCAGGGGCGAAGCGCCGACGACTGTGGAAGCGCCGTTTGAAGACGTGACGAAGGGCGTGCTCAATGCGATTTCGGAAATCGGCGAAATCATGGGCCGCGAGTTCACGGAAAAAGACGGCATCATCAAAGAGAAAAACGGCAATCGCGGCTGCGACATCTATATCTCGACGTCGTCGGCAGGCGGCGGTTTGCAGATGATGGTGTCCGGTGTGGTGAAGGCGATGACGGCGGAATCAGCAGAGCGCGCGGCGCTCGGCGCGGGCGCGATTGTGATGGATACGCTGGCCTCAAACGACGGCAGATTGCCGCACCAGAAGATCGAGCGCATCAGAAAATTGCGGCCTGATATGATTCTCTTGTCCGGTGGTGTGGACGGAGGAACAACGAAACACGTGATTGAACTGGCGGAACTCTTGAAAGCTGCAAGGCCGCGTCCACGGTTGGGATCATCGTACAAACTTCCGGTGATTTACGCGGGCAACAAGGATGCGCAAAAGGAAGTGAAGAACGTCTTAGGCGATGAAGTTGATTTGCTGACGGTGGATAATCTGCGGCCTGTGTTGGAGCGTGAGAACTTGGGACCTGCGCGCGATGCGATTCATGATCTGTTCATGGAGCACGTGATGGCGCAGGCGCCGGGGTATAAGAAATTGATGACGTGGACGGATGCGCCGATTATGCCAACACCGGGTGCGGTGGGCGATATCATGCAACGAGTCGCAAAGGCGCGCGATATTACTCTGGTAGGTGTGGACATCGGCGGCGCGACGACGGATATTTTTTCGATTTTCAGAGTGCCGGGCGGAAAGAACCGCGAGACGGTTTTCAATCGAACCGTGTCGGCGAATCTCGGCATGAGTTATTCCGTGATGAACGTGCTGGCGGAAGCGGGGATTGAGAATATTCTGCGCTGGGTTCCCTTTGATATTGATGAACGTGAGTTGAGAAATCGGATTGCGAATAAGATGATTCGTCCGACGACGATTCCGCAAACGAAAGAGGAATTGCAGATTGAGCAGGCGATTTCGCGTGAAGCGCTCAGGCTTGCGTTCGTGCAGCATAAGAATTTTGCAACGTCACTGAAGGGTGTGCAGCAGGAGCGGACGATTTCCGACACGTTCGATCAGAGTGTTTCGGGCGGAACGGTTGTTAACATGATGGATCTGGATATTCTGGTCGGGTCGGGCGGAGTGCTGTCACACGCGCCGCGCAGATCGCAGGCCGCGCACATGATGATTGACGCATTTCAGCCGGAAGGTGTGACCGAACTGGCGGTGGATTCGATTTTCATGATGCCGCATCTGGGGGTGCTTGCGAGTGTGCATGAACAGGCGGCGATTCAGGTCTTTGAAAAGGATTGTTTGGTTCGTCTTGGTTCATGTATCTGTCCGGTCGGAAAGGCGAAGGAAGGAAAGCCGTGCGTGACGGTGACCGGAATGAAGCCGAGCGGACAGAGTTTCAACGAAAGTGTGAATGTGGGTGAACTGATTCTCTATCCTTTGTTACCGGGCGAAGAGATGAAACTCAAAATTAAGCCGGAAAAAGCCTTCGATGTCGGCGCGGGCGCGGGCAAGGAGATCGAAACGACGGTGCAGGGCGGAGTGGTGGGATTGATTATTGACACGCGCGGCCGCCCACTCGATCTGACTTCGCACACACCCGACCGTGTGGCGAAAATTCAGAAGTGGACGAAGATTCAGGATTTCATCCTTGCCGGTGTACATGACGATGGCGTTGCAACGGTGAGGAAGCCCGCCTGAACGCGGACCGCATTGCGCCGCCACAGGGTTCGTCGTTTTCGTAAGTGCGTGCGGCTGAGAATGATTAAGAGATGGACACGATGTATCGTGTCCCTACAATAGAGAAATAGAATTATGCAACAGAGACAACTTGGAAAGAATGGGCCGAAGGTTTCGGCGATGGGACTGGGGTGTATGGGGATGTCGGAATTTTACGGCATCGGGGATAGACAGGAGTCCATACGCGTGCTGAATCGCGCGATTGACTTGGGATGCAACTTCTGGGATACGGCGGATGTCTATGGCATCGGCTTGAATGAGGTGCTCCTAAGCCGTGTGCTGCGCGAGAGAAGAGATGAAGTATTTCTCTGCACGAAGTTCGGAAACATCCGCACGATGGATTCCGGTTGGGGACCTGTGAACGGCAAGCCCGCCTATGTGAAGCAGGCGTGCGACGCGAGTCTGATGCGGCTGGGTGTGGACGTGATTGATCTTTACTATCAGCACCGCGTGGACCCGACTGTACCGATCGAAGAAACGGTTGGCGCGATGAGCGAACTGGTGAAAGCGGGGAAGGTGAGATTTATTGGACTGTCGGAAGCAGGCCCGAAGACCATTCGACGAGCGGATAAGGTGCATCCGATTGCCGCGGGACAATATGAGTATTCGCTGTGGACACGCGACATAGATACAGAAGTGCTGCCGGTTTGCAGAGAATTGGGAATAGCTCTGGTAGCATACAGTCCTTTGGGAAGAGGATTTCTCACAGGAAAGTACAAGGACACCGCAACGATCTCAGTTGAAGGCGACAGGAGAAAGGTGTTCCCGCGATTTCAAGGCGAAAATCTTGATGCGAACAACAAGTGGCTCGCGAGGATTGAGGCGAAGGCGCAGGCGTCGAAGTGCAGTCCTGCGCAACTTGCGCTCGCATGGGTGCTTGCAAAGGGCGAGGATGTAATTCCGATTCCGGGAACAAGAAAACTCCATAGGCTTGAAGAAAATCTCGCCGCGCTTGACGTCAAGCTATCGGTCAAGGATGTGCAGGAATTGGATGAGGTTGCGGATCCGGAGAACATCGCAGGGAAACGCTATCCTGAGCAGAGTATTCAATCTACGCTCTTAGAGAGTATTTAGACAGTGGGAGCGGGCACCCCCCCTTGGTCCCCCCCGCAAAGCAGGGGGGATAGTAAGTCGGAGCTTAATCTCCGCTCTGCGGCAAATCTTCTCATCATCGCACTCTTCATAGCACTTGCGTTCGGTTGTCAGCAGGCGAAAGAGGCGCGAGAACTCAAGAAGCAGCACAATGCGGAAGCTGTTGCGATGAGCGGAATGTTGAGTTTCATGGCCGATGCCGCTAACTTGACAAGGTGCGATGGCGGAGAAAAGTTTCCTGTGCTGTTCAAAGGCGATTGGCTGGAAGTCGAGCGCGCGTATGTGAACACGCGGAAGACTTCAGGTGAACCAATTTTGATCGGATTTCGTGGACGAATGGAGAATGATACGACGGATGGAAATGTTCGAGCGGCGATTGTGATTGAAGAGATCACCGGGATGTGGCCGGATTCAACTTGCAGCAAGCAACCAATGCATAAATACTGAGTGGGAGATTAATGAAGAAGCTCTACTTTCTTCTTGCCGGAATCGCGGCCATTCTCGTGTTGTGGTCCTGCGAAGACAACAACGTGGTCAATCCGAATGGTTTGCCGAATGACGCGCGGGTAGCAGCGGAAATTCTGCTTGACAGCCTACATGTTGATTCGACCGCGGAGGTGTTTGTAGTCGGGCCACTGCCTGCGGGAACAATATTGCGCGAGTTCCTGCCCGACGCGACGGATACGACCGCTGCGACTCTCGAACTTCCCGTCAGCGATGAAGCGAAGTACGTCTTCTTCATCAACGACCACAAGGACTTGAGTTGGTCGCATCGCGTGCGTTATGCGTGGGTGGGAATCACGTCAGGTGAGGTGGAATTTGTGGGCGGGATGTGGCCGATGCTGATTGATCATCCTGCGGGATTTCAAGAGCCGTTCGATGAGCAAGGCGATGAAACGCTCGATGGAGTGAAATTTCGCTACGGAACCGGCGGCGGAAGTCTGCTCGAAGATCCTGACGGTGACAAGCCCGGCGACACCCTTCGGGCGAACAATGAGAGTGGTCGGCTGCAAGCAGCCGGCACAGGAAGAAAAAGCTCAGTTGCTTTAGATGCGCCGTGCAAGAAAATCGGATACTTGTTTGACGCGGGCGAATGGAGCGAATGCTGGGGGAAACAGGGATTTTCGGCGGGAGCAATGGCAGATAATGCCGGGCTGGTAGAATCATTCCTTACGGACAACGGTTTCACGACGACGCGCAACAGTCAATACAAAGGCAATGACATTCCGGCGATCAAGGGCGGCGATATTGCGGAGAAGCTCAAAGACAAGATTCAGAGCTTTGCTACGGAATTTGAGTGTCCGTGCGATGGCGATCCGGGCTGTCACGAGTTCTTCCTCTATATATGTGCGCACGGCGAGGGCGACGTGGTTTCGCTCTACGAGCCGCGTGATCCGAATTGGGGCTGGTTCAAATATCAGGACCTAAACAACTGGCTCAACGTGTTTCCTCCGTGCGTCAAGGTCATCGTGTTTCTCGACATCTGCAATGCGGGGAGTGCGCAAACTCATCTCGAAGCGCAATGCAACCTGCGCGCGGATTGCGGATTCACCTTGATCATGTCGTGCGGACCGACGGACAGCACGCCAGCGGGTTTAGGCGTCACGGACTCAGGGACGGAGGAT
>JADLDM010000176.1 GCA_020846695.1 bacterium
ACAACATGATTTCGTCGGGCGAAGTTTCGGCAGCGACTACTCAAATGGGTGATTGGCGCATGTTGATGGCCTTCGGAACAGAGGCCACGAACGGTTTCACGATTCGCCCCGGCGAGACGCTTCCGCTCACTCTCGCGTTCATCGCAGGATCGGACACCGCCGATGTCGGTCGCAACGCCGAGTGGGCGCTGGCGATGTATTTGAACGACTTCCAAGGGCCTTCGGCGCCGGATGTTCCCGTGTTTGATGTGGACGTCTATCCGGATATGGTTCGTATCAAGTGGGAATCGAATGCCGAGGCTTCGGTGGATGCCATCACCGGTCTGGCGGATTTCGAGGGTTACACCATTGAGCGCAAGACCGGCCAAACCGATTGGCAGAAGCTCGCGGTGTTTGATCGGATTGACACGTTGCAGATTCCGTTCGAGTGGGAGAATTTCAATCTCGGAATGCCGGACTCTGCACACACCGTTTACTTGGACACGCTCGGTAATGTTGACTACTATTTTTACGAGGATCGCAATCTGATTCCGGGGCAGACTTATGAATACGTGGTTCGCGCGTTTGACACCGGCGTTTTGGGTGCGGGCATTCTGTATTCAGGTCGCACGGGGAACACACAGACGGTGACAATTGCGGCGCAAGGCGGTGGCGGACTGACGTCGGGCAAGTTATCCGACGTGTATGTCTATCCGAATCCTTACAAGGGAAGTCATTCAGGCGAGCAGTTGCCGATAGTCTCGAATGGTCAGAATCTTTTTGTTCGCCAGCTCTATTTCCGCGGGTTGCCGACGGACGGATCGAGCACGATACGTATTTATACGTTGGGCGGCGATTACATCAACAAGATCGAACATGACGGGAGTTCGGAGCAGACGCGCTGGGATCTGATGACTCGCAACGGTCAGGAGATTGCGAGCGGCATCTACTATTTCACGGTGGAGCACGGTTCGGACATGTTTATTGACAAATTCGTAGTCATCAAGTAAGCGGAAACGGAGCAAGAGAATGAGGAAAATCCTCAATCAGACTCGGCGCCGCGTTCACGCACTAATGGTGATTCTTGCGGCAATTTTGGCGGGCGCTTGCGCGGATCCGCGCACGAACCCGACCACGGCGCCGGATCCGGGTTATACGGAGACCATCGTGCTGTGGGACAGTGTGCTTTCCAACGGCGAGGTGCTCACGGCACAATTCAATGTTGACCAGCAGTTGGCGACGATACAAACGCCGGGCGTTGATGCGCCGGCGAGATTAACACTCGCGGCGTTCATTCACTACGACGGCGACCTGTATTGGTATGAGGGGATTGTCGAGGATTCAATTCCTGCGTGGACGCCGAAGTTCATCTCCTATCTCATCGCAATTGAACAGCATCAGGGCGTCATTGACGCGATTGCCGCCGGCCGCGCGCTCTGCGACACTCTTCCGGAGCAGTGCCCCGACGATACTTCAAGCTGGATTGCGGACGAGGCCGAAGCGCTCGAGCAGCGGGCGCTCTATCAGGACTCAGTGGCCGCCGGTCAAGCCGACACGACACGCTTGGGCGTGGCACGGGATTCACTCGGAGTGGTGCTTGATGATCGCTACACGGTTGCGATCTGGCTGGATGACGACACTACAACGGTGTATCCCGAAGCTGTATTTGCAACAGATGGCCGTCTTGATGGTCAGGAACTCTATCTCGCTGAGACGAGAATTGATACAGCGGCCACACCGGACGATACGACGAAGGGACGCGGCTTCACTCTTGACTTAGCGCAATTCAGCGCGGCACAGTGGGGCAACCCGGGACGTCCCATCGAAATCAACTGGGTCTCCGAATTTCCGGGAACGGACAGTCCGTGGTTGTCGCCCGGTCAGCATACATTACGGGCGCGTGTCACGGGCAATCGCACGTCTTTAACGGGCGTGCTGGTTCTGGTTTATGCGGAGGAACGTCCATGAAAAACAGAATAGCGATTCTTCCCGTTTTGACGGTTTTGGCCACTCTCATCGCGAGCAGCACATTCGCATTGGAGAAGATCGGCACCACCTCCATGCAGATACTGAAGACTTCGATGGGCGTGCGCGGAATTGCGATGGGCAATGCGATGGTCGCCACGGTGGAAGGCGCGGAGGCTGCGTGGTGGAATCCCGGCGCGCTGGTGAAGACAAAGAAGAATCAAGTTGAGATCGCGCAGATCAACATGCCTGCGGATATTCAGGTGAACTCCCTTAGCTACAGCAGACCCTGGGGGCAAGACGGCGCGTTTTCCGCTCATCTTGTCAATCTTTTTACGGATGATATGAAGGTGCGCACGTACGAAATGCCTGATGGCAACGGCGAGAATTTCAATGCATCCGATTTCGTTCTGGGCGTGGGTTACGCGCAGCGTCTGACCGACAAGTTCTCTCTGGGCGGCAACGTGAGATTCCTGCATAGCGCGCTTGAAGAAGCGAACTACAGCGGTCTGTCCGTGGATCTCGGAACACTTTACCAGACCAATTTGCGTTCGATGCGTTTGGGAATGGCGATTCAGAATCTCGGTCCCGATGTGAAGTACTC
>JADLDM010000177.1 GCA_020846695.1 bacterium
TAATTGGGTTGGATAATGTGAGGCATATTAACAGGCGTATTTATGATTGCAGCATGACGAGTACGTGGAATTGTAATTATCAAACCTACGGACGAATTGAAGGCGGAGCGCCGCGCGGGCCCTGTCAAATCGCGGGCTTTGCATTTGGAAGTAATGATGTAGACAGTGCCTATGCAATGGCGGGAATTGCGCATGACTATGTTGCGGCGAGATATGGATTGAATGGAGCTAACAATCTCGGTGGTATAGGCAACAATGCGATCAACAGGACGCGGACAGAGCTTCAAGTGCACATCGACTTGTCAATTGGCACTGGCTGCCCCAAAGCCGCATGGATTGCGTCGTCGGGAAGGCTATACTTCTGCGTTGGAATCGTGGTTTCAGATGTAGTAGGCCATGAGTATGCGCATGCCGTCCACTACTACGCAGTGACAGATATGAACGGGAATGCTGTTGGTGTACAGTATAGCGGGGAGAGCGGAACTCTGGATGAGAGTGGCTCTGACATCGCAGGCGAGGCTCTTCAGGGGTTTTACAATGAAAGTCTCGACTGGGAGCATCCATCGGGTACGCCATGGCTCTTCAGGCGCTTAAGTGATCCGCCGTCAATTCCGGACTATCGGTACGATATGACTGGTCCTTTCCCTAACAGAAAGAACCACTACAACTACTATTGTGGTGCTTCAGACAACGGCGGCGTGCACCACAACGGCACGGTTGTTTCGTACGCCTGTTACCTGATGACGGTAGGCGGTGAGTTCAATGGCTGCGGATTTGATAGTATCGGGTTTGAAGCGGTGCAGCAGATATTGTATCGGGCATGGGCGGAGTATTTCACTTACACCGTCACGTTTGCTGAGGCGGTCAACGCTTTTCAGCAATCGTGCATTGACCTTTATGACGCGACGCATCCGGAGTATTTGGCGACGGTGACGGCGGCTTTGCAAGCGGTGGAGATGGATCAGCCGGGGCGGTGCAGCGGGATTCCCGAAGTGGCTCCGGCGTGCGCGATGCATGGCGCGGGAGTGGTGAGCCATGATACGACGGTGTATTTGGGGCAGAACACGGTTGTGAACGGGACGGGGGGACTCGCGGAACGCGAGGTGACGTTTTATCTGAGCGCGCATCCGGCGGTGGACACGATTTGGGCACCGATTAATATTTATCGCGAGGTGATGAACCGCGACACGGTCGAGCTGGACGGGTCGCTCCTGGCGAACGCGTGGCTGGCGGATACGCTGGGCGTGTTTGATATAATTGTGGATGAAAACAGCGACGGATTTTTTCAGCCGTGGGCGGATACGATTCTAACGGTGCAGGTGATCGAGATGCCCGCATCGCTGGATTTGGTGACGGTGCAACTCAATGATCACGAGCTGCGCTTTCACTGGAAGCAGATATCTTCTTCAGCAAACTATGTGCTGGAACACGACGACAACTTTGATTTCGCCACGCCGGACACGGTGGTTATCACCAGCGACACGACGGCAACGGATAGCGTGAATGTACTGGGAAGTGAGACGGGATTCTATCGGGTGAGAGTGGAGTAGGTGGAGAGTGAATCGAAAATTGAAAACTGAAAGGCCGGAAGTCAAACCCCATCCCCGGCCCTTCCCCTCGCATCGAGGGGAAGAGGGGAGGAGAACCCCCTTGATCCCCCGCGACCGGGAGGTCGCGGATAGAAAGCGATGGGGAATTGCGAGAGACGAAGACCCCGACGATTCCGCCGGGGTTTTGTGTTGTTGGAAGGAAGCGGGCACAGCATGCAATGCCCCTACGAGAGAAAAGGGTCCCAACCAGCTTGGACAGGGGCGGCGCTCACAAGTCTCCGTTTTCGGATTTCAGGGAAACATTCTGTCATACTCCTCCGCAAACCTGTCTTTTCCGCATGCCAGCGCCATCATCTGCGGCCACTCCGCGCGAATAAGCACGATCATCTGATCCGCCAAGTCGCGAATCTCCCACTGAGCATGTGCGTCGCACCTCAGCCTCGCGAAATGGTACAGCTCGCGCGCATTGGCCTGAAGCCGCACACGCCGCACCTGCGCATTGGTCAGAAGGTAATCGGCTATCAACTCTGACTGGCTTGCGACGAGGGAGGCCGCCGTTTGCGACGCACGAATCGCATTCTCAAACAGCGCGGTCTGACCTGATTCCGCAATGGCAGGGGGGAGGATCGCCGGACCTTCAATGCCATACGGCTGCGGCAGCATCGTCATCATCCGGTGCCGCTTCAACTGAGCGAAGCAAGCTGCGCTGATCTCGACATCAAAGATCGCTTGCGCCAGCTCAAACTCCCGCAGCACGGGATCATGCGGCCCCATGCCTCGCAGCACTTCCGGCCAAACAGCCTCCGCCTTGGCGCTGCGTCCGCAAGCAGTGAATCCCAGCCCATCCAGCACAACCTGCTCGCCATTCGGCGTGCACGAGACGAGCCGCGCTTTCGGTGAAGTCCACACTTCAAACGGTCGCTTCTCACGCTCGCCGCTCATCAGCCCGACAATTGCCGCGCGATTCTCCCGAGGATAGCTGGAGCGTGAGGTGTACTTCACAATGGATGGAGCTAACTTACCGACACTCCGGTGGAAAGCTGTTGCAAGCTCACGAACCTCAGTAAGTGGATGATCTCCCATCTCCCAGATGATGTGCTCGAAATTCCGCGCGTTCAAGGTCATCCCCATCTGGGTCGTGCAAGCCAAGGGCAGCAGGTAGCGCGCATCCTCCTTGGCTCGGGTCTCAAGGTCGCGCACCTCGGTCTTACTTAGCGCCTCCTTCGAGTCCGGCGCGTGCAGCGCCTGCAACGCTTCAAAGAGCTTCGGGTAGCCGTCAAAGAGCATCGGAATCGAGGCATCAAAATGCTCAGTCAGTCCCAACTCCTCAGCTTCCTTCGGAATCACAAAGTCCCGTCCAATGGTGATATAGCGTTGAGACTTCTCAGTGAAACTCAGGAGCCTGTGCGACTGCAACTCCTCCGATGCCAGCCGCGAAATCCCCGAAACATCGAAATTGAACGCGGCATGCTCCGCCACGGAGGCATGGCCCAACCCGAAGATGATCGCCTCATTCGACTTCCTCGCCCGCGCGACCCCGAACCTCGCGCCCCTTCTTAGCTCGCTAACATGCGCCGGGTCGCGGCTAATCCGCGCGTAGGCCGCCGACAGAGTCTCGGGAGTAAAAGCCTCAAGATCAACACGCGAGAAGTAGCCTTCGGCAAGGTCATTGAAGTGCTGGCGGAACTCTGCGAAATCCACACCGGGACCGGAGGCTCTTGCGCCGCCCTGAAGCGCGCGCAAAAACTCCAGCGTCTCCGCGAGCAGATCCGCATCCACATTATATCCGGCAAGTCGAACGTTGGGAGCCATGTTTGGAGGAGGTGAGAGGGTGAGCACTGAATGATACGGATTTCACAGTGAATTCTCCAGAGTCTAACACCCGGAGCCGCCGCTTTTTCCCGCGAGGACACGGGAAGGCAAGAGGGCCGGGGCGACATCTTGCATATTTGTGTGGAAAGTGCTATAATTTAGCTTCTTGATGGTCCGCTTTCCACCGGCTTGCGTGACCGCTATGATGATTGGCCCCCCACGATCATCAAGCTCCGCCTGCTGGTGGTTTTATTTGGTTGCCGGGGTGGCGGAACTGGTAGACGCAGCAGACTCAAAATCTGCCGGGGTTTACTCCCCGTGTCGGTTCGATTCCGACCCTCGGCACCAGGCCTTGTGGGCCGCGCCACTTTGGCCGCGGCCCTTTTTGTTGAACGGAATACAATCCTATGACCACGTACGAATCATCCGGAGTGAGTTTGAGCAGGGCGGCGGAGGCGATGAAGAGAATCGCCGAGGCCGCGAAGACGACGCGCACCAAGAATGTGTTGCACGGTGTCGGACTGTTCGGAGGGTTTTATGCGCTCGATGACTCGCCGGATGGACAGGTGTTGGTGGCCTCGACGGACGGAATCGGCACAAAGGTCTTGCTCGCATCTCAGCTTGGACGGATTTCACATCTCGGCGAAGATTTGGTGCATCACTGCATCAACGACCTGTTGGTGTGTGGCGCGCGGCCTCTGTTCTTCTTGGACTATCTCGCATTCGGAAAACTCGAACCGGATGTTGCGGGAACAATCGCGAACAGTCTCGCGCGGGGATGCAAAGCGCATGGAGTTGCTCTGATTGGTGGCGAGACTGCGGAGATGCCCGGGCTCTATGCGGAAGGTCATTTCGATGTGGCCGGCACGATTGTCGGAATGGTGAAGAGAGATCAGATGCTTGACGGTTCGCGCGTGAAGGCGGGCGACGTGATGCTCGGACTTCCCTCCGTGAGTCCGCATACGAACGGCTACTCCTTAATAAGGAGGATTCTCGAACCGAAGATTGTGTCGAAAGAGATCGAGAGCCTGAGACTATCGAATGGAGAGAATTTCGCGGATGCCGTGCTTGCTCCGCATAAGTGCTATCTGCCGATCATAGAGCCGCTGTTGAACCATCCCGGACTTCATGCGATGTCGCACATCACGGGAGGCGGACTGGTCGAAAACACCGAGCGCGTGCTTCGTGATGGGCAGCATCTGAATGTGGATTGGAATGCGTGGCAATTGCCTGAACTTTTCGCGAAGCTTCAGCAGTGGGGCGA
>JADLDM010000213.1 GCA_020846695.1 bacterium
GCAAAAGTCGAATGACACGCATCTGCTCCAACTCGCGGAGGACGTTCAGGGCGTGCTTGTCCAGTATTTCGACTGTGAATGTCATAGTCATCAAATTTGACTTCAAAGTTAGGTGTAAATTGTAGAAAATCTGAAGATCATGCGGAAACATTTTTTAACACAATGTACGGCGCGTGGATATCCATGGAAAAGATCAACCAGCTCAGTGCCCCAACGCCCTTTTCAACGCCTCCACATTCACGCCCACTTCGGGCCGGTAATACGATTCGAGAATATCTTTCTTCTCCCGCGCGCTCAGGTGCAGGCTCAGGGATGCTTCGTTTTCCTTTTTCATGGGCCGGTAGGTGAAGCGGATCACTTCGAGTTGATTTTTTCCCAGCATATCATTGAGCAGGGATAGTGCGGCGTCCTGTTCGAAGTCCTGCATGGACGTCAGGTTGGCCGCGGCGCTGAAGGGCGAGAACAGGCTTTCGATGATGCCTTTATCGTCGGCTTCAGTGACGGGTTCTATTTTTTCCCAGCAGCGGATTTGCAGGATGAGTACCCCGGCGGTGTTTTCGCGGATCCAGTCCTGAAACACCTGTACAAAACGCGTGGCGGTGGCAACGCCGTAGTTGTCGCGGAAGCCGGCGTCCATCACTTCCAGGGAAGGCAGGGAAGGCAGGCGGGTGTTGGGCAGGAGGAAAGGATAGGTGCAGTTCATGCGCAGGGCCGTGGTGAAGGCCAGGCTGTCGGCTTGTTGCCGGGCGAACAGGCGGCCAAAGTCCACGCCGTCGATTTCAGTGCCGATAGAGCGGCGGCGGTCGTCGGGCGGACGCATGAGGTACGACACCCCCTGCGGACTGATGAGCAGGCGGCGGGCGTCGTTGAGGATGAACGGCGAAATGACCATCATCGGGATTTTGGCTTCCTGCTCGGGCAGGCGGTAATCGGCGAGGCGTTTGCCGAGAAAACCCCGGCAGTTTTCGTTCAACTGGCGTTCCAGCAGGTAGCCGCGGTCTTTGCGGTAGGTGAAGCCCGCCGATTCGAAGGTGCTGACGGGAAAGAACAGGTCGTTGGACAGGATGGCGAAACTCACGGGATTTAGCAGATCGCGACCCATGTCCTCAATCAGTGTGCTGTCGTGCACCGCAA
>JADLDM010000178.1 GCA_020846695.1 bacterium
CCGTGGCAGTATGAAATCCTTCCGCGCGGCGGAACTGACGGCGGAGCCATCCGGCAGGTCTCAGGCAGGACCGCCGTGGGAGCGCTCTCGATCGCGCTGCGTTACGTGCATTCAACCGTGGAGACCGTTGCCAAGAATGACCTCGAAGCGTGTGTCAACCTGCTTGCGGCGTATCTGGAATCTACTTCCGGATCGGGGTACGAACTCGACACGACTCTGTAAACATTCATTGATAGAAACAGAAGAGGGTCTGCATGGCGCAGACCCTCTTCTGTTTTGTCAAATTTCTCAAGTTACTTGAGCAGGATTATCCGCTGCGTCCGGCTCTGTGAATTCGCCGTCACGTTCAGCCAGTAAGTTCCGCTGGAAAGCTCGCTGCCGTCAACTCGCGCAGTATGCTCGCCTGCGGAAACCCTGCGATCAGCAATCAACTGAACCTGACGACCAAGCACGTCGAAAAGCGATATCCTAACGTTCGCTTCTCGCGGAAGCTCAAAGCGCACGGTCGCATCAGGGTTGAACGGATTGGGATAAACCGGATGCAGAACAAAGTCCGATGGCGTTGCGTGGGAATGAGTCTCGATCCCTGATTCGGCTCCGAACCATTCCATCACACGGTCAATTACAACTCGATAGTGGGTGCTGTTAACCATGCCGCAGGCCGCTTCAATCGCGAAGCCGAAATAGGCAACCTTGTAACTTCCACTCCATCTGACTGCGCCGCCATTTCCCGTCGAACCGTAGGTGTAAAACACCGTTCCGCCATTCGCGGTCTGCAACACCGAAGGCGAAACATTTCCGTTTCCACCACAGCCGCCACCGATCAAAATCAGATTCGTGCCGTCGGAAATCGGATCACCGGCAACCGACGTGACTTGAGTGCTGCCTGAGGCCGAACCGCTTGCCGTGTGCAGGTAATCGCTGTAGAACGCGCTGCCGCGAACATCGGCGTCTTCGTCAATTCCCTGGCCCGCAAGCAAGAGATTCTTTCCCGCATTCAGAAACGACGTTAGCGCGGCTCTATCATCCAACGTCAATGTGTTGGACTGCTCATTGCCGCACGCCCAGATAATGTAGTCATACTCCTGAATCGCCTGCCAGGTAATCATCCCGTCGAGCGCTGTGGAATAGTCGTCGTAGTTGTATCCGTTATCCGCGAGCCCCAGACCAAAGTAGTTCGAGAAGCTCATCCCATTGTCATCATCAACCACGAGAGTGTGCGCGCGTCCCACGCGCAGCCCGACCTCTTTCACCAGCGCTGCGCCGTTCGGCATCGTGAATTCCACGCGAATCGGAGCCGTATAGGCATAGGGGAACGGGGAGTTGCAAACAATCTGTGCATTGGGATTCGTCAGCGTCGTGGAACTGCCCGGTGACAGTGCGGCGATCGTGAAGCTTCCGTTTGTTATCGTCAAGTTCGTGTCCGTTGTCGAGATTGCAACGCTGACATTCGTCGCCTGACTCCAGTCCGTTCCATTCGAAACCGTAAGACTAACGGTCCCTGTCTCACCGGATTCAATACGACCGTCATTGTCATTGTCGCTCGTGATCAGGACGCGATCTGCACTAAGGTACGGTACAACGCTTTGCAGAGCAAGCATGAGGTCCGCCCTGCCGAAACCGAGATAAGTCGGATCAATAGTCGGATTGTCGTCCGTGATGTCCGAGCAATTCTGAAGCAACAGGTCGCGGATTTCAGCATTGGTCAAAGTCGGAAAAATGCTCCAGAGCAGCGCGCCAACACCCGCGCAATTCGGGCTCGCCATGGACGTACCGGAAAGGCTCGCATAGCCGTTACTCACGCTCAGAGACTGAATCGGATTCCCCGGCGCATAGCAGTCCACCCATGTCCCGCGATTAGAGAAGCTCGACACTCCGTCGTCACTGTCAACTGAGCCAACTGCGATTACATTCTGGTAGCCGGCTGGATACTGAATCGAAGTGGATCCATCGTTACCCGCCGCGGCTACCAGAAGCGCGCCGGCATTCCACGCCGCTTGCAGCGTATTATTCACTTGATTGTTGAATCCGGGTCCGCCGTACGACATGTTAATCACGTTAACGCCTTGCGCGACCGCCCAATTAATACATGCAATTGCGGCCGAAGTCACAACGACTCCTTCGCCCCCCGCAGGCAAATAGCCGGATCGCGAGCCCATGACCTGCAAATGCCAGTTGACTCCCGCAACACCTTGAGCGTTGTTCCCTTCTGCGCCAATGATGCCGAGCACATGCGTGCCGTGATTGTCACAGCCTGCCGGATCATTGTCCATAACATCTGCGTCCTCACAAGGATCAGCGCCACTTATGTTGTCAATGAAATCCCAGCCGATGAAGTCGTCCACGTATCCATTGTTGCCGTCATCCACTCCGTTCAAATCATCGTAATCCCCCGGATAGTACGGAGGAAAATCCATGATATACGGAACACCGTCGCCGTCCGTGTCCTCGTCTGGATTCACCCAAAGATTATTGTAGAACTCGGGATGCTCCCACCAGGTCCCGTTATCCACAGCAACCGCGATCACGTCGCGGCTCCCCTGACTGAAATCCCAGGCGCGCGGACAATTCATCAGGCGCTTGTCCCACTGCTGGCCCCACTGCGGATCGTTCGGTATCGTGTCGTCCGCATACCAGAGTTCGTCTGGAGTTGCATCCGCAACGTGCGAACAAGACAAGAAACTCCTGCGCACTTCTACTACATCGTATTGGTCAGGAAAGAGGAGTTCGACAAGTCTCGCTACGTCCGGAGGACAGGGGTGCTTGGCAATCACACCGTCCGGAACAATGCGAATCATGGCCGTGACTTCGTAGCGCAGCAAAAGCTCATCCACTGCTGGAACACCGATCTGAAGCGCGCCGGTTTCCGATCTCTGAGTGTGTATCTCACCGACTTCCGACTTGAAATTGACAAGCAGGCGGCCGGGCAACCACGGATTTCCTGAATGCTGCCCAGACAAACAGGTCGAGGCGGCAATCAAAAGCGCCGCCAAGACAACGAATGCATGCACCTTCTTCACACAGTGCTCCTTATTGTTCTGATGGCGCCCATGGCAGGTGCGCCGTTCTGCCGGGACCCTGCTATTTCAGCAAGATCATTTTCGTCGTTTGCGAATACTCGCCGGACGTGAGCCGTGCGAGATACATCCCGCTCGGCAAACCGGCGGCGTCGAATCTTTCAGTGTGTGCGCCCGCAGGGACCAAGCCATCCACCAGAGTCACGACTTCGCGACCAAGCAGATCATACACCTTCAATGTCACGCGGCTTGACGTAGCAAGCTCAAAGCGAATCTCAGTGGTTGGGTTGAATGGATTCGGGAAATTCCCAAGTAAACGCAGAGAAGATGGAACTTCTGTGGCGCCTCGCTCATCTGCATCGGAAATCTCCCACCAAGCCATCGTATTGGCAAATACATCGCGGAAGTGATTGCTCCCCGCAAGTCCGCACGCTGCTTCCAGAGCAAATGCACAATAGAGCACTTTGTACGCGCCTGAGTACATCACGGCTCCGACGCCGCCGACACTCGTGTACTCGAACGCAGGAATCGCGTCGCCAACAGGGAGAATACGATCCGGTCCGAGCTGACCGTTGCCCGCACAGCCGCCGCCTAACAACAAGAGATCCATGCCTCCCGAAATCAAGTTGCCTTCAATTCCGTTGATCACGCGGTCACCCGGCGCATCGGCATCCGTCGCAGCGTGCAGATAGTTCGAGAAGAATGTCGTGCCGCTAATGTCATTACGAATACCCTGTCCGGATATCAGAAGCTTCCCACCACCGTCAAGGTAGCTTGCCAACAATGCCTGCTCGGTATCGGTCAAACTGTTCGCCTGATCGTCTCCGCAACTCCAGATCACGCCCTGATACTCTTGCAGGTCGTGAAGCGTGGGCTCGCCGTCCAAACTACTCGCCCACATGTCGGGATTGACGCCAAGGCCGGCCAACTCATTGTAGAAGTATGATTGATAGGCCGCGCCATTGTCGTCATCAACAAGAAGCACCAAACCCCGCCCCACACGCAACGGAACAAGAATCTCCGTCGCATAGCCGTTGCCCGCAATGATTGAAACCCGCAAGTCCGTCCAGAAAGCGTCTTCAAAGCTCGATGCCGTCAATGTCACGGGCGTCGCCTGATTGCTCACGGATTGACCCGGCGAAATCGTTCCGAGCGAGAACTCACCGTTAGAAACTGAGAGCGCTGAATCAGATGCCGACACGCTCACGCTGATATCCTGTGCCGCAGCCCAATCCGGGTGATTGTAAAACGTCAGAATCAATTGCCCCGTTTCACCTGTCTCAAGTCTTCCGTCATTGTCAAAGCTGTCATTCATGATTCCCGTAGCAATGACGGACAATCGCGGAATGAAACCGGACGCCGCATTCTCGACGTCAACACGGCCGCTGCCGAGCAGCCCGGCATAGCCGGGATTCTCCGCATCAATATCCTCAGCAGAGTTGATAATCAAGTCGCGAACCTGAGCATTCGTCAAGCTCGGGAACATCCCCCAAAGCAGCGCCGCAGCGCCTGCCGCATTCGGCGAAGCCATTGATGTCCCATCCCACGATTGATAACCGCCGTTGTTCACCGTGCTGGGGATGCTGACACCCGGAGCCGAAACATCTGTCCACGTACCATAATTCGAGAACCCGGCCTTGTGATCGTTCTGATCCGTCGCATTGACGGAGACCACATTTTCATTGCCTGCAGGATAGTGAGGAGAACTGACATTGTCGTTACCGCTCGCACCGAACAACAGAGCGCCATTGTTCCAGGCGTCTGTGCACGCAGTCTGAGCTTGACCGGAGTAACTGCCGCTTCCGTAGGACATGTTAAGAATCCGCGCGCCGTTGGCGACCGCGTAGTAGGTGCCCGGAATCGTCGCGCTCTGCGGCATATAGCCCTGACCCTGATTGTCGAGATAGCCCGTTCTGAGCGCCATCAGCCTGCCAACCCAGGTAAAACCCGAAACCCCGCGACCGTTGTTTCCCTGAGCGGCCATGATGCCCCCCACGTGCGTGCCGTGCGCCTCCATACCGAACATGTCATTGTCCATCATGTTGTCGCAATCCTCGCCCGTCGCGCAGCCGCCGATATTCACAATGAAGTCCCAGCCTAAGAAATCATCCGGGTAGCCGTTGTCCCCGTCATCCACGCCGTTCAAGTCGTCATAATCACCCGGATAGTAGGGAGGGAAGTCTGCCACGTACTGAACCTGATCGCCGTCCAGGTCTTCTTCAGGGTTCACCCAAAGAACCGGAGTCAAGTCAGGATGCTGCCAGTCCACACCCGTATCCAAGCCGCAGCAGATGATATCCGGATTACCCGTGTTCACGTCCCAAACCATCGGAGCGCCCATGATCTGCTTATCCCACTGAGAATTCCAACTCGGATCGTTTGGAGTTCGGGCGATGTGATAGAGCAAGTCCGGCTCAACCTGATCCACGTACGAGCTGGCCGTCAATCGCTCATATATCGCGCGCACGGGATATTCGCTCCGGAATACTATCACATAAGTGCGGTACATGTGTGGAGTGACGATCAGCCGATCCAATATCTGATCAGGAACCAACCGAGCAGACCACCTGCATTCATATTCCGAGAATATTTCATCAAGCTCCGGAATACCCATGCTAATTGGATTGCCTTGGTTCATCTGCGGTGACGCAGCGCCAACCGACTCGTCGAACGTCACAAGCACTCGACCCAGTAGGTAATCGGAGTCGGCCCATTGATTGAATGAGCCTGCCCAAAGTAGGTTTAGAAAGCATAGTGTCGCGATTGCCGTCCACAGGGTTCTGCGCTGCTTTAACATGGAGTCTCCGGGGTTGACCCGCACCTGCGTGCGCGGGCAAAGGAAAGATATGGGTGAAATCGGAATTGTAAGCCTAAAAGCTAACCAAACGGGCCAAGAAAGTCAATGATTACTCGAAGTTCTGTGCATAGTTCAGGCCACACTCAATCCTGTCATAACTCAATATAAAATAACATGAAAGCCCTCATTAAAGGGCTTTCCTGTGTGCAAACTATGCATAGCTCCGTGCAGCCGGAGGCCAGGCCGAATATCAACCGTCTGAAGCCTATTTCTTCGCCATCTCCGCCGGTATCACCCGAGGCGTGACAAAGACAAGGATTTCCGACTTGTCTTCCGTCTGAACTTCGTAGTCGAACAGCTTACCAAAAAGCGGAATCGCGTGCAGTAGAGGTACCTTGCGATGCAGAGACCCCTCCTTCGAGCGAATCACCCCGCCGATCACAACCGTCTCGCCGTCCTTTACCAACAACGTCGTACGCACTTCCGATGTGAGAATAATAATTCCTCCCGAGACCGTCGCCTCCCCCGACAAATCAGCTACCTCGGGATTCAACGTCATCAACACTTCGTTGTTCGGATTGATGTGCGGAGTCACCTTGAGCTTCACTGCCACGTCATAGAACTCCGTAACAATGTTTCCCGATTGATCGAGACGATTAATCGGAATCCGCTTGCCAGAGATGATCTCCGCAAGTTCATTGTCATTGATCAAGACCGACGGCTGAGACAACACTTCGGCGTCATTGCTCTCCTCCAATGCGCTGAGCGCTGCGTCAATGCTCACTCCGTTCACGAGCTTGCCGAAAGTAAAGGAACCGGTCGGCTCTTGCACCGCAAGATCCACGGACGCGCCCGCCTGAGTATTGGCTACCGGGTTCGCAAGATTGCCAACACTCCAGTTGACACCCAACTCGCGACTCCGCGCGGCATCCACCTGAACGATCTTCGCTTCAACCAGCACTTGAGCAGTCGGCTGATCCAGTTCGGAAACGATGCGATCTACCCCCTCAATCACGCGCGGAATGTCCGTCACAATCAGAGTGTTCACTCGCTGATCGGATTCAATCTTCCCGCGTTCGCTCAAGAGCTTGGTCAGCGTCTTCTTCAACGTTTCCGCGAGCGCATATTTGATCCTGTAGATACTCGTCGTCAGGGACTCAAGCTGCGCCGCGCTGGCGATATCCTTATGAGTGGTCACGCGGATCACGCCCTTCTCTTCCACCGCCACAAAATCGTTGATGCGAAGAACATTGTCCAGCGCCTCGCGCCACGGAACATTGTTCAGAAGCACCGTCACAGGGCCCGTCACTTCAGAGCCTGCGACAATATTGGTGCCCGAAAACTCCGCGATGCTGCGAAGCACCGTGCGAATATCCGCCTGTTCTACATTCATGGAAATCCGTCGCTCGTAGTTCGGATCCCCGGGACGCTGAGCACGCGCGACTGAGCAAGTCAACGCGAAGATCAGCAAACTCAACACTGCTTTCCGCTGCATGTTTTGCACCTCAATGCTATTGATTTCGGACTACTGCTTCAGTTCAGGAGCCTGAACCTTCAAAGTAATCCGCGAGTAATCGCCGAACTCCGAGACTTCAAAAACCGATTCGGTCTGACCAACGTAAACCACTTTCCCACTATAGATTGCATCGCCTTCGCGAAGGAAGAAACTGCGACCGTCCTTGTCACGCACCATCGCAAGATACTTACCGTCCGACCAAACGACACCGGTCAAGACTGCCTCATCCATGCGCAGCAAATCCGTCTTGATCTCGCCTTCCTTCTTCTCATCAACCACCAGCGCGCGGAACGGATCACGACGATCCGATGCCGCGTAATAGACCGGAGTTTGACGCTTGAAAATCAGCGTCTCCAGCTTCACACGGCGCGTACCGCCGTTATTCTCTGTGACAATCTCATCGGGCAGAACTCCAAGCGTATCCAATCCTTCTGCCTCAGTAGAAAGCATTTCACCCTCTTTCTGCGGCGCATCAACCGGGGATGTCTGAGTCGGCGCGAGCTTCTTCTGCTTCGACACCTCGCCCCCGTCGCCGTACGCGCTCACACAGAAGACCGCAAGCAGGAGGGATATCGCAATAGTGCTTCTCATTCTTCTTCCCTCTTCGCTTTC
>JADLDM010000179.1 GCA_020846695.1 bacterium
ATGATGGACGTGGCGAAGAAGCGCGGCTACGAGATAGATTGCAAAAAACTCTCGGCAGCGCTGGGCTGTCCGGTGATTCCGATTGTCGCGCGCACGGGTGAAGGTATGCAGGAGCTTCTTGCAGCAATGGACCGCCCCGCGAAGGTAAGCGAGCCTGCGGGAAAGGTACCTCCCTTCATCGAGAAGCTGCCGGACGAACTTGAAGCTCCGGTGCGCGAACTTGCCGAGGGGTTGATTCAAAGCGAACTCTCCGATCCGCATGATGCGCGTGCGGAGGCGTTGTGGCTATTGATTTCGACTCTCGACGGCGACGACGCGGTGAAGATTGCTCCGGCACAGGCTGCGCTGGCCAAGCGTGTGTTGAAGAGCCACAAGCTCACGACGCGGCAGGTACGGGCAATTGAAACAAGTGCGCGCTATCACTATCTGAAGGATTTGATGGTTCTGTCGTCTGCGGTTGAGCAGGACCTACCGCACCGCGTAACTGAGATCGTGGATCGTGTGCTTCTGCATCGCCTGCTCGGCCCGATCTTTTTCATATCGGTTATGGCCTTCGTGTTTCAGTCCATTTTTTCTTGGGCGGAACCTGCAATGGCCTGGACGGAGACGCTGATGGGAACGGTGGCAAGCTCTCTTTCTGCCACGTTACCGGCGGGAATGTTCCGTGATCTGGTAATTGACGGCGCGATTGCCGGAGTCGGTAATGTGTTGGTGTTCTTGCCGCAGATTCTTCTGCTCTTCTTCTTCATCGGGCTGCTTGAAGACTTGGGCTACATGGCCCGGGCAGCTTTCTTGATGGATCGCTCGATGTCGAAGGCAGGACTTGACGGACGGGCCTTTGTTCCGCTCTTGTCGAGTTTTGCCTGTGCGATACCGGGAATCATGGCGACGCGCACTATTGCGGGACGCAAAGACCGGCTGGTAACGATTCTTGTCGCTCCCTTGATGACGTGCAGTGCGCGATTGCCGGTTTATACATTGATTATCGGGACTGTCTTCGCTGCCAATCAACCCGTGTGGGGTGTGTTTACGGTTGGCGGATTGGCCCTAATGAGTCTCTATCTGCTTTCCGTGGTAACCGGCATCACGATTGCCGCGATCTTCAAGAAGACGATTCTGAAAAGCCCGAAGCCGCCGCTCTATCTTGAACTTCCGACCTATAAACTTCCCTCGTGGCGTTCGGTGGTTTTGAATTTGTGGGATAGAGCAAAACTCTTCGTGGTGCGCGCGGGAACAGTGATTTTGGCAGCGACCGTGATTCTCTGGGCCTTGATGAATTTTCAGGTTACCGAAGCGGACTATTCTTCGTTTGCTCAGGCGCGCGCGAAAGTCGAGACAAGTTCGACACTCGACGATGCGGCAAGAACGGCTGCCCTTGCGAAGATTGATGCAAGTGAAGGTGCTCTGAGACTTGAGAATAGCTTAGGGGGCAAGATCGGAAAGTTCATTGAACCCGTGATTGCGCCGTTGGGCTTTGATTGGAAGATGGGCGTGGGGATTATCGCGAGCTTTGCCGCGCGCGAAGTTTTTGTTTCGAGTCTTGCGGTGGTGCATGGCGTCTCCAATTCCGATGAAGATACCTCTTCCTTGCGCGAGACGCTTCAGAATGTGAAGAACGAAGAGGGAGCAACGGCTTACACGCCACTGGTGGGAATGGCGCTGATGGTGTTCTTCGTGTTTGCCTGTCAGTGCATGTCCACGGTGGCGATTGTCCGGCGCGAGACGATGTCGTGGAAATGGCCGGTCTTCATGATCGCTTACATGTCCCTGCTGGCTTGGTTCGGGGCCTTTGCAGTCTATCAGGGCGGAAAGTTGTTGGGGTTGTCCTGATGCTCTCTCCCGCGATAGATCTCACTCTTGTTGTGGTCACGCTCATGCTGGCCGTGGCCTATCTCGCATGGCGCAAGTTCCACTCGGCGAAGAGTGTGACGCGCGAGTGGGAGACTGGGCACTCGGGGGCTTGCGACAGTTGCGCGCTGATTGAAATCCGGCGCGCTCAACGACGGGAGAAACCCCTCGAACTCACCCCGCCCAAATAGAAAAGACGCGAACCCTTCGCGTCTTTTGCATAATGGAGCACAAGATTCTTGCCCCTTCTGTTCCTTCAGGACAGGCACCCCCGTCAAAGCGAGGGGGAAATCTTCTTTCTTGCCTGCTCGATAAGTTTCTCCAATTTCGTTACATTGGCTTTCAAATCAAATTCTTTTAGCGTAAATTCCCTTGCTCGCGCGCCGATTTCGCGGCGCAAGTCCGGGGCGGCCAGGAGCTTGCGGAGTTCGCGCTCCAGTTCATCCACGTTGGTAACATAGACCCCCAGCCCGCCGCTCGTCAGCATCCCGTCGGGATCCACATCAAGCGACAAGACCGGGACTCCTCGCATCCACGCCTGCGTAAAAGTGTTGGGAAAGCCTTCAGCTTGGCTGGTGCTCACGAGAACATGGGCTTGGCGATAGATTTCACCGACGCGGTCCGGGGGTATAAAGCCGAGATAGTGGAAGTTCGGGAGTTCCTGAATGGCGCGATCTAATGCACTCTGACAGGCAGCGTCCTGCACTTCGCCGACCATAAAAAAACGCGTGTCGGCATCTTCGCAGCGTTTGCAAAGCTCAAAGAAGAGTTCGGGTCTTTTCCATGGTTTGATGGAACCGATCCACAGCACGACGGGTTCTGTGTTGTGAGACTGCATTTCGCTCTCGGGGCAGGGGGTGACGCTGTTGCGCACGAGAACGGGATGAATTCCCAGATGGTTCAGTGTTTGCTTATGTTCGTCCAATTGTGCAAGCGTCAGGGTTGCGTGCCGTATTGCCTTTTGCGCACGCCTCCGGACATAAACGGTTTTTCGGAATCCGGTCAGGATTTGCCGCAGGGGTTTGGCGGCGCAGATTGCGAGTTGGTGCCTCCAAATAAAGCCATCGAGCGCGGCGGCCGCAGCCCAAATGGTGACGCATCCTTTCGGAGCGAGCGCCATCACGTGGGCGGTGTAGAGATCAAAAACACGATTGTAGATTACATCCGGTTTCACGTCCTCAATGACTTGCTTAAGTGAGTTGCGATTACAGGTTCTCCAATCCGGGTTTTCCGGAAGCCGGTGAAGTTTGACGTTGTTCCATTCACTTGGCGCGTCGGTGCCGCTGTTTTCGCTGACGTAGTGAACACTCCATCCGCGGTTGGCGAACTCTTCAGCGAGCATGGCGCATTGAAGTTCAGCTCCACCGGTATAACGTGTGAAGTGATATTTCGTGACGAATAGGATTTTCTTCATAACTCAATCTTTGGCGTTGCACACAAACCTATCTCAGATGCACACGCTTCTCTCTTCAACCACTCTTCCTACCTGCAATGTGCGGCATTTGCGGAATCGTTAATCCTCGCGGCGTGGACTCTTCTCTTCTGGAGAAGATGACCGAGATTATGTTCCATCGCGGGCCTGATGCCGGCGGAAATTGGATCAGCGAGTCGCGTCAGGTTGGCTTGGGAAACCGCCGACTCGCGATTATTGATTTGGATCCGCGCTCCAACATGCCGCTGCGTTTTCCCGAGCGCGGCCTGACGATAACCTACAACGGCGAGATATACAACTATCGTGACACTCGCGCTGAGCTTGAAGCGAAGGGGCATCGCTTTGAGACCAACAGCGACACCGAAGTCATTCTTCACGCCTACGACGAGTGGGACTTCGACGCGATCCACAAGTTGCGCGGCATGTTCGCCTTCGCGCTTTGGGATGAACCGCGCAAAAGGCTTTGGGTTGCGCGGGACCGGCTGGGGATCAAACCCGTCATCTACTATCTGAAGGACGGCGTCTTTGCGTTTGCGTCTGAGATTCAGCAGTTTTCTGAGAGCGGCGCGTTCAAGTTGAGCGACGACCTGACCGCTCTCTACGATTCCCTGACTTACGGTTACATCCCTTCACCCAAGACCGCCTTCAAGGAGCTGCGAAAACTTGAAGCCGGACACTACCTCATCTACGAGAACGGTTTGCTCCGCGATCAGGAATATTGGGACGTGCGCGAATTCGGTACTAACGATCTTGCGCGCGAAAAAGCCGTTGAATTGATCCGCGAATCGCTTGAAGAGGCGATTTCGCTTCGCCTTGTTGCCGACGTTCCGGTCGGCACGCTGCTTTCGGGCGGGATTGATTCAAGCTGCGTCACGTGGTACGCTCAGAAGCTATCGGATCACCCGCTGTTTACGTTTTCCGTCGGTTTCGACGCGCGCAGCGAACTCGGCGATGCAAAGATCGTCGCCGATTCTGTCAAATCGAATCACGTCATCAAACATTACAACGTCGAATCGGCGAAAGAGGATTTTGCGCGCTGGATGTTTCTCTACGGAGAGCCGCACGGCGATTCTTCTATCTTCCCGACGACGCTGGTCTCGCAGATGGCCCGCGAGAAGGTCACGGTCGCGCTCTCTGGCGATGGCGGCGACGAAGTCTTCTGGGGCTACAAGCGCTATCTTCATTTTCCGGAGCATTACGACAATCACGGATTTCCGTTTCGCGGCGCTTTTCGCAATCTTGTCCACAAGTACTATCCATTGCTCAAGAAGGGACGTCACCGGACACAGCTTTATCTACTCGATGATTTCGACCTGTGGACTCTCTTGATGGGAGGGCTTCCGAAGGCCGATAAAGAGTGGATTCTTGATCCCGGACTGATGCGCGAGTTCAAAGACTATGATGATTATTGGTCATGGCGAAAGTATTGGAAGCCCGAATTGCCTCTGGCAACGCGGCTGCAATATCTCGATTTGAAGACCTATCTCCCCGATGACATCATGGTGAAAGTGGATCGCGCCAGCATGGCAGTTTCACTTGAGGCCCGCGAACCGCTCCTCGATCACAAACTCGTAGAAACTGCGTTTTCGCTGTCGGACGGATTGCGCAGCGACGGCAAGACTTTGAAGTTGCTTTTCAAGCAGGCAATGCGCGGCGTGCTGCCCGATACAATTCTCTCAAAGCCCAAGCAGGGATTTTCGATACCGTGGAGACGATGGGTGAAGGCGATGCCTGATTTCGCCAAACAGCAGGGCGATGGCAGTTTCTTTAGGCGCGGCCTCGCGCTTCCTCCGAGCTATCCCGTTCTCGTGGTGCAGCAGTGGTTGAAAAACCGGTAGTGTGATACATATCTCGTACCTCTAACCCCGCCCCCCTCTTGCCGCCCCAACGCCGTACACTCCGCAACGTTGTCTTCTCGCTTCTCGGCAAAGCGCAGGCCGCGGTGTTCTCCTACATCGTCATCCGCTTGCTGCTCGATGTACTGACGGTCGAACAGTACGGACTCTATTCGCTTCTATTTATCGGCGTGATGGTGAATCTCTCGATGCTCTTTCAGATCGGGATTCCCAACATGATTACGCGCTATGTGCCGGAGCAATTTACCTCGCACAATACCGCTGGGATTCGCGAGATATTTGGAAAGGTGCTTCGCGCGCAACTCTGTGTCGGCATCGCGACGGTTCTGCTGACGCTTGCCTTCGCTCCTCAAATCGCGAAGTGGATCAACTTCCCGGATGACGCGCAGATTATTCGCGTTTTCAGTCTCGCGGCTCTGATCTATCTGCTTTCGGAAATCTATCACGTCACGCTGAGTGCAGTCTTCCGCCAGCAGAGCATCTTCACCGTCACGATTGCCTACAACACCCTGCGGCTGATACTGCTCGCGATCGTGTGGTGGCAGTTCCGCAGCTTCATGGCCGTGGTCGTCGCCGAGGGAATTTCACTTCTCGGCTGTTTGATCTTCTACGCCCTGAGTTTTCGCCGCGCGGCGGACATAGCGGCTGCCCCTGTGGCTGCCGGGGCCTCTCTGGACTGGCCGCGCATGAAGAAATTCGGCGGTTTGAGCTATCTAAATGAAGTCGGAGTCTCGCTGCTTTCGGTCGCCACGGATTTCTTCTTGGTAAGCGGTATCCTGGGCGGCGCGGCGGCGGGCTTTTACGGCCTCGCCAACCGCATCAATGATCTCGCGCAGAAGGTCCTTCCGGGTAAGATGCTCGCGCCGGTGATACAACCGCTCTTCTTCAGTGAATACGGAAGCGATAAGAGCAAGGCGGAATTCGGTTTCCGTATCCTGATCAAGGCCACGCTCTTCCCCACGGTTGCGGTCGCAGTTTGGCTTGCCGTCATGTCGAAAGAAGTGATTGTCTACCTCTTCGATCCGCAATATGCGCAGGCCGCGATGCTGGTTTCTGTGATGGCGATCTTCATGCCCGCCGCTGCCGTGAGGCTCCCGCTTGGCCTGATGCTGCAAAACCACGAGCGCGTGGATCTCCTGATATGGGCCAAATCCGCAGCAATTCTAAAAATCATCGCCGGTGTGATACTGATCAAGCGCTACGGCATCGAAGTCATGCCGTGGATCACCGGATTGGCTGTAGTCCTTCAAAACAACTTCGTCTACTTTTTCGTGAAGCGCATCGCGAAAGCGCGCATGGACATCTGGGGCAACATCAGAATCTGGCTGAATGCCGTTGCCGCCGGCGCGGTTATCTATCTGCTGAAACCATGGTTCAACACGCTGGTCGGTGTCATACTCAGTGTGGCGCTCTTCACGGCGCTGTTCCTGATCTTCTCGCTTATTAACCGTGGATTTTCAAAGAGCGAACGCGACTTCATCAACAGCAAACTCCCCAGGCCGCTCTGGAAATTTTAGGGCGGGAGACAGATTCCGATCTACCGCTTCGGTTTCTTGCGGGGCTTCTCCTTCTTATCAGGAACTTCGACGAGGCCCAGCCGCACGTAGCGTCGCATGACTTCGTAAATATCGCTCTTGTCGCCGGCCTTGCGAATTCCTGCGGCAACAACAAACACGGTCACCGTTTCGTTTTCGACCCGATAGATAATTCGATAGCGATTGCCGACGACGTGAAGCGCGCGATAGCCCAGGAGATCGTCTTTCAGCGGCTCGCCTTGCAGTTCTGGCAAGTGAGCCAGACCACGTATCTTCTCCTTCAGAAGCAGTTGGATACGCCGATCCGTAATTCTCTCAAGCGTTTCCAGTCCGGACTCCGTGACTTCGACACGAAAGACTACCATCCGAGTCGCTTCTCCGCCTCTTCCCACGGAATGACACGGCCGGCCTCGATGTCGGCGATTCCCTTGCGAATCTGCTCAACCATTTCCGGGTCGCTCATGATGTCCATCGTCTCGACCATGGAGCGATAGAGGTCCCAACTCATTACGGCGAGCTTCGGTTCGCCGTTGCGCGTAATGGCCACCGTCTCGTGGGTCTTTTCCAGCTCTTCGGGCAACCGGGTCAACTGGTTGCGGGCTTCAGTAATGCTGATATGTCTTGCCATCCTCATCTCCATTCTGTACATGCGAATGTACAAAATTCTGTCCAGTTTCGCAACTACTCGTCCCATGAAGTGTAATTGATTTATTATCAATCTTTTACGCTTCTTGTGGAATTCCCGGACGTGGCGGCGAGGAAGATACATTGCAAGTCCGGTACCATTGCCAAAGGCTTTGAGGAAGGGTATATTACTCTGTCTAACATAGGCCCCGCACCATGAACTACCTCATTATTCTCCTCATTCTCTCGTCGGCGGCTTTCGCGCGAGTAAGACCCATCGAGAACGAACTCGAAAAGCCGCACTCCACGTGGCAGCATAAACCTCTTCAATTCCGCAATTTCACAAGCTCGCTCGATGATTTTCAGAATGTTCTGATCAATACAGACGGCTCCGGACAGATTCAGAATGAAGAGCAGTGCGCAATCAATCCGCTGGATCCCGACAACATGGTCGCGGTCTGGCGCGATTTCCGTCTGGGATACCGGAGAGTTGGAGTCGGTTACACCATGGACGGCGGCGCAACTTGGAGCGACGCGCTCTTTCCACAGATGTATTAC
>JADLDM010000180.1 GCA_020846695.1 bacterium
GAGAGTTTCTTTCTGGAGCCGAACAGGCTTCAAAACTACTTTGCAAACCACTCGCAAGGCGACCTCTCGGCGAGTATTCACTCCTCATTTGAATTGGCTGTGAACGAAATTTCTGACTACCAAGCAGTCCGCTGGGCGCTCCAGCGTCAAGCGACGGCATGGCGCAATCAGTCGCCTTGGTTCGGTACAACTTGGACGGGTAAAGACAGTCCACTTCCGGAGGACCTGTCTTTTCAAAGCTGCGTGCAGAACGCAACTCAATCACGAGACTTCCATTCAGCAGCGTTTGCAAACAAGCTTGACCTTGGCGGCATTGCTCAGGAGTATCGAGATAGATTCGCCGCCCCTGTTGCGAATCCGGTGGCGGACTATCGATGGTGGTACAATGGCAAGGACCTACAAAGGGTACTCACGCGACACCTTTCAGGATTTGATTTCCGAAAATTCTATGATTGGTGTATCGACCGGGCCACCATTGCAGATTACCCCGACTTGCAATTCATCAACGACTACATAGGCAACCTGAATTAGCAGATTTCATGCGCGCTCTGGTTACTGGGCAGGACGGGAGTTATCTTGCGGAACTTCTGCTTAAGAAGGGATATGAAGTTACGGGTATGGCGCGCGAGACCCCGCAAAGTGACAGGAAGGTTAAGCGTGTAGGATGAGCCGCGCACTCCTGATCTTTGTATTGATGGTTGCGAACGCGCACGCGGCGGCAAAGTGGGGGTGTGATCTTTCCTTTCTTGCAAAACTCGAGCATAACGGCGCGGTGTTCTCGCGGGATGGAGTAGAGCGCGATGCGCTTTCAATCTTTCGCGCGGCGGGGTTTGGAACGCTCCGACTGAGATTGTGGCACACTCCCGGTGAGCTGTGGCACGGATTGGACTCGACCGTTACACTCGCGCAGCGTGGAAAGCAGCTCGGGTTTGAGATTCTGCTCGACATTCATTACAGCGACAGTTGGGCGGATCCGGGTCAGCAGACGAAGCCGCTTGCTTGGCAGAGTTTGAGTTTCGCGCAGCTTGAGGACTCGGTTTATGCCTACAGCAACTACGTGACGCGCAGATTTCGTGATGAAGATGTGTTGCCGCAAGCAGTTCAGATTGGCAATGAAATTGGCGGCGGAATGCTGTGGAATGACGGGCGAGTGGGCGGGGCTTACGACACTCCTCAGCAGTGGCAGAATTTTGCGGCGCTACTGAATGCGGGGATTGCGGGAGTGCGCGACAGTTTGCCGGAATCGCATTGGCCCGCGATTGTGATTCATCATCAGGAAGGCGGTAACAACGGCGCGTGCCGCTGGTTCTTCGATCATCTTGTTGAGTTGAATGTTGATTTCGATGTGATCGGAGTTTCGTTTTATCCGTGGTGGCACGGCGATCTTGATGATTTGTCGCAGAACTTGAACGATCTTGCGTCGCGCTATAATAAGGATGTGCAGGTTGTCGAGACGGCCTATCCGTGGACGACGGGCTGGTGCGACAACACGGGAAATATTGTCGGCGATCAGACTCCTCTGCTTCCCGCTTATCCGGCAACTCCGTTCGGTCAGGCATTTTTTCTGGCTGATTTGTTTGAGCGGGTGGAACAGGTTGCAAATTCACGCGGCGCGGCTGTGATGTTGTGGGAACCGGAGTGGATTTCAAGTCCGACTTTCGGCAGTCCGTGGGAGAATCTTGCGCTGTTTGATTGCAATGGAGCTTCGCAACCTGTGTTCGGTATCTTTCCGGGACTTGCGCCGGAAGAGTTGACGATTGTTCGCGCGGGAGATTTCATTCACTTGCGATGGCGCGAGGATGCAAACGCATTCTACAGAATTTACTCGGGTCAGACTTTGCTTGCGACGACGCCTGAGTCTTTCTATTCGATTCCTTTGAACACGCTGTCCGATTCAGTCTATTTTTTTGAAGTGCGGGCAGCGACGACGCCTTAGAACTTTTTTCATTCACATATCTATTTCTGAACATGGCAACGATTCTTGCATTTTGTGTTTCGCGCGACGGAAAATTGAAACCGTCGGCAAAGGAAACGGTTACTGCGGCGCGCAAGCTCGCGCAGCAGATGAACGCGGATGTGACGGCAGTGACATTTGCGGAGTGCTCCGACGCGTCAACGCTTGGAGCCTTCGGCGCGAAGAAGGTCATTCAATTGGCGAATCCCGAGCTTGCGCAATACAGTACCGAAGGATTCGCGCAGGCCGCTGCGGAAGTTTGCAAAGCGGAGAACCCGGTTGCGGTTCTGCTTTTTGCTTCCGCCAACGGAAAGGATTTCGCTCCCCGCTTGTCTGCGCGGGTGAATGCGCCACTTCTGACAGATTGCACCGAATTGAAATTCGACGGCGGCGTGTGTGCGTTGCGTCCGATTTATGCAGGGAAGGTTTTGTTGTGGGCGAGGGTGAAGGCACCCTACGGAATTTTCACGATTCGTCCGAAGGCATTTATTCCTGAAGAGGTCGGCGGCAGTGCGGAAGTGGTTTCGCAGAGTGTGACGCTCGATTCAACGAAGATTCGCGCGAAGATTACGGCTGAGAAGATGGCCGAAGGCGGGATGTTGGACGTGACGGAAGCGGATATTGTTGTGTCGGGCGGACGCGGAATGAAGGGGCCTGAAAATTGGAGTCAACTTGAAGCGTTGGCGATTGCTTTGGGTGGAAGCCTCGGCGCATCGCGCGCGGTGGTGGATGCGGGTTGGCGGCCACATCATGAGCAGGTCGGCCAGACCGGAAAAGTTGTTGCACCGAGTCTCTATGTTGCGGTGGGAATTTCCGGCGCGATTCAGCACGTCGCGGGTATGAGCACGAGCCGCACGATTGTGGCAATCAATAAGGATGCTGACGCACCGATTTTCAAGCTCGCGACCTACGGCATCGTCGGTGACGCGCTGGAAATTCTTCCCAAACTTACCGAAGAAGTTCAGAAAGTCAAAGCGGCTGGATAAGGCCGCAATATGCATTCGTTGGAATCACCTTTATTGCGGAGGTGGGCCATGCGTTGGAAAACAGCTTGGATTGCATGCTGCGTGGTGATGTGCACTCAATTATCGAGCGCGCAGGAATGGGAAAGACTGTCTCTGTTCGCGCCATCGGATTCATTGTATGACGTGGCCGCTCTGCCATCAGGACGGATTGTTGCTGTTGGATTGTATGGAACGATTGTTCTGTCGGATGATCTTTGTCAAAGTTGGGAGATTGTCTACAGCGGGACGGCGAAGCACTTGCGACGAGTTGATTTTGTTGACGACAGTCTCGGCTGGGCAGTTGGTTCGTCGGGGACAATCCTGCATTCCGCCGATAGAGGCGAGAGCTGGGTTGAGCAGCCGTGCTCAACCTCGAAAACCCTTCGCGGCGTGGATTTCGTTGACGCGCTTCATGGCTGGGTTGTAGGAGAGCAAGGGTGCAACTTCCGGACGGCAGATGGCGGTGCAACTTGGACTGGTTACGGTGGATCCGGTATTGTGCAGGATGACCTGTTGGGGGTGGCCTTTCGCGACACGCTTCATGGATGTGCGGTCGGTGGATACGGTCGCGAATTGCCTCCAACCTTTCTTCGCACAGAGGACGGTGGATTGTCTTGGAGCGATGTTCCATTGTCATGGGAAATAGAGGGTTGGTTAGCTGACATCGAATTCCTTGATGATAGCATCGGGATAGCGGTCGGCAGGTATAATATGATTCTCCGCTCATCGGACGGGGGACAGGTTTGGGAATTGGTGCCTGGAGCACGACACAGCAACGCAGTTGCGCTCCGTGACGTTGAGTTCAACGATAGCTTGGGACTTGCCATATCGGATGCGGGCATGCTGCTACGCACTATGGATTCGGGTCTGACATGGGACACGCTTGCAATTAACGGAATCGGTCGCGGTCTCGCCATATTGAATTCCGACACTTTCATTGCAGTCGATCGAAGCGCGAACACCAGTGTGGATGGCGGAGAAACGTGGGCACCATCCAAGAAGATACCCTTCGGAAATCTCCTTGACCTTGATTTTCTCTCCTCCGATGAAGGTTGGTTTGTTCTCGATAACAACTCGCTTTGGAAGACTACGGACGGTGAGACGTGGGCGGTCAACGATCTCGTGGGATTCGCTCCCTTCACATCCATTGATTTTGTTAGCGGGTCGAGAGGATACGCGACCGTCGGGCACAACTCGGTACTTCGGACGGATGACGGCGGTGAAACGTGGGAAGAGGTTCAAGCGAACACCGACGTGCCGGTGTTCAAGGTGTCCATGCTGAATGACGAGCGAGGATGGGCTGTCGGAAACGTCGGCACGATTGTCGGGACATTTGATGGGGGCGATTCCTGGGCGCTCGAGACAACCAATGACGGCGGCTATCTCGCGTGCCTTGCTTCCTATGGAAATGACTACCATTGGGCGGCCGGCGCGACCGGCACACTGCTCCGTACAACAAACGGCGGCGGCAATTGGGAATTGCTTCCTCGGATTGCGTTAGAAGATTTCTATGGACTCTTTTTCCATGACTCCTTGAATGGAATTGCGGTCGGCGGGAATGGGTCAGTCTATAGGACGTTGGACGGAGGAGAGAGTTGGGAGGGAGAACATCTTTCCGCGACGACCTTGTTCGCAATTGATTTTCCCAACGCGCTTGACGGCTGGATGGCCGGAGAGGACGGGGCGATGTTTCGCACAATGGACGGGGGCGACACATGGGTAGAGCAGCAGCCTCCGACCGAAAATAACATTCGTGATTTGTGGATGAGTCCGACGCGTGGGTGGGTGGTCGGAAGTCGCGGCACGATTCTGAAGTCAGATTACGTGCTCGATGCAGATGAGCGAACAATTCCTAATCCACAGAGCATTTCGCTCTCTATCTTTCCCAATCCGTTCAATTCAACGGCGACGGTGAGATTTGAGTTGCTATATGCTCAGCGGGCGGAAGTGATTGCTTATGATGTTTTGGGAAGAGTGACGGAGCAGCTTGCGGATCGTGTGTTTACGGCGGGTGCGCACACGGTCATGTTGAATGCATCGGGTTACGCGAGCGGAACTTATTTTGTGCAGCTTAGAACTACAGGCAAGTCGGAGACACGGAAGATTCAACTGATCCGCTAATGAAAGAACTCACGCGCGCCGGAATTTGCTTGGCTTATGTGCTTGCGGCTCTATTGGTCGCGGTGAACTCCGCGCGCGCGCAAGGATTGGATTCGCTCCGTCAGGTCGCGCAGAGTGCATTTGACGAGGGGCGGTTTGAAGAGGCGGAACTCTCAGCGCTCAGAGGTTTGCGCGAGGCCGAGACGATTGATGATCTTGCGGAGATTCCATTTCGCGTGGTGTTGGGTTCGGTTTACGTGGCGCGCAATCAGACGGGATTTGCCCTTGCGGAATTCCGTCGCGTGATCGCAATAAATCCGGCCTTCGATCTTGATCCGGTCCTGACCTCGCCGAAAATATTGGAAGTGTTCGGAACTGCGAAGCGCGAATACATCGAACAGGTGTTGTCGCAGCCGGAAGCATACAGATTGCCGGAGTCGGACGCGAAACATCAAGCGTCGTGGAGATCGGCGCTTCTGCCGGGATGGGGGCAGCAATACAAGCAGCATAAGGTAAAGGGCGCGGTGTTTTCGCTTGCGCAGGTGGTGACGCTTGCGGCCTTCGTGGCAATGGCGATTGAAACCTCGAATCGCAAGGACGATTATCTTTCACTTCACGAATATGATCCCGCGCGCTTGGATGATCGTTACAACAGCTATCAGTCTGCCTACCGCACGCGCAATATTCTGGGCTATGTGACGCTCGCTGTATATTTGGCCAATTACTACGACGCGCTTTACGCGCCGGTTCGGAGCGAGAAGAAGTAATCCGTGAAGATAGTTTTGGTTGGCCCGGCGTGGCCATATAGAGGGGGGATTGCGGAGACGACGAATTCGCTCTATGCGGAATTGCGCGCGCGCGGGCACGAGGTGAAGATCGCCGGATTTGCGAAACAATTTCCGGGATTTTTATTTCCGGGGAAGACGCAGTTTGATACGTCGCGCACGATGGATATTGAGTCCCAGCGGATTCTGATTCCGTGGAACCCGTTATCGTGGAAGAAGACTGCGAAGTGGATTTCAGAGGAGCAACCCGACTTGATCGGGTTCAAGTGGTGGATGCCGTATTTCGGATTGGGCTATTGGGGAGTGATGCGCGCGCTTGAAAAGCAGTATCGCCCCAGAGTAGCTTTTATCTGTCACAATGTGATTCCGCATGAGCGGAGGTTCGGTGACAGAATTCTTTCGATGCTCGCGCTCTCAAGATCGAGCTTTTTTCTGACCTTCAGCAAGAATGAAGCGGAGGAATTGAGGACGCTGTTTCCGCAGATTGCATCCGAGCGGATTCGCTTTGCGCTGGCGCCCTTGACGGACAAGTATGACGCTTTTGAGTGTGGACAAGAGGCCGCGAAGAGGGAACTTGGAATTGACGCGAAGAAGCTCTTGCTGTTCATGGGGCTTGTGCGCAGCTATAAGGGATTGGACATTCTTCTGCGCGCGATGCAGGAGATTGTGCGCAGCGATTCCGAAGTGAAGCTGGTGATTGCCGGTGAGTTTTACGAGGAGCAGGCGCGCTACGAAAAGCTGATCTATGATTTGGGAATTCGCGCGAATGTGATGCTGCGGCCCGGCTATGTTCCTGCGGAAGACGTGGGAACTTATCTTGCGGCGGCGGATGTAAATGTCTTGCCTTATCGCAGCGCGACGCAATCGGGAATCATGATCTTAGCTTACGCGCACGGCTGTCCGGTGATTGCAACCAATGTCGGTGGGCTTGCCGAAGTGATTGAAGAGGGGAAGACGGGATATGTTGTCGAGCCGGAGAATCCCGCTCAGATTACACAGGCCGTGAAGAAGTTTTTTGAAGCAGGCGGCAGAGCAAGTCACGAACCGCATGTCCGGGTGATGTCGGAGAACTTCACTTGGTCGAAATCGTGCGAAATATTAGAGGAGTACGGTCATCTTGCGGGAAAGGCTTGAAAACTTGCGGTGCCAATTTGACACCTCAAACTTGAAGTCACAATTTGTGATATCAAGAGAGGCATAATGCAGAGCTTAATTCCAGTCGAACGTATTGAGAATAAGATACTTCTACTTCGTGGCCAGAAAGTCATGCTGGACAGGGACTTAGCGGATTTGTACGGGATCGGCACTCGCGACCTAAACAAAGCTGTTACAAGGAATTCCGACCGATTCCCCGGGGATTTCATGTTCACCCTGACCAACGAGGAGTTTGATGACTTGATGTTCCAATTTGGAACATCAAGTTGGGGCGGAACTCGCAAATTGCCTCGCGCCTTCACAGAGCAGGGTGTGGCGATGCTGTCGTCGGTATTGCGGAGCCCGAGAGCGGTTCAGGTGAACCTCATGATCATGCGGGCCTTTGTAAAGATGCGCGAACTGATTGCCGAACATAAGGACTTGGCGGGCAAGCTTGACGAACTTGAGAAGAAGTACGACAAGCAGTTTCAGATTGTGTTTCAAGCGATCCGGGAGCTGATGGCGCCGCCGGAGCCGAAGAAGAAGAAAGAGAAGATGGGATTTCGGTAGAACTCGAATCAGACATGACACCCCCCCGCAGAGCAGGGGGACAAGAGAAAGAAATATGGCAGATCACGCAATAGACTATGATCCGTTAAAGGCCACGCTGGGACGAGCGGTGGCGAGGCAGCCTATTTTACGCAGGTTGTTTTACACGATGCTGGGCGCGCTATTTTTGCGGAATTGGTATATCCGCAGGGAACTCAAGCGCGCTCGATCAAAGAAGAGTTCATGGAACATCTTTGATGCGGGCTCGGGGTTCGGGCAGTTCTCCTATAAGATGGCAAAGACCTTTCCCAACGCGACGGTGTATGGATTGGACGTGAAGCCTGAGCAGATTGAGGATTGCACGTGGTTCTCGAGGCGGGTCGGGCAGAACAACGTCAAGTATGATTTGGGCGATCTGACCATTTACAAGAGCCCTGATAGCTACGACTTGATTCTCAACACAGATGTGTTGGAGCATGTTCTTGAAGATGAGAAGGTCTGGGCGAATTTTTATGCGTCGCTGAAGAAGGACGGCTATCTGATTGTGACGACGCCCTCATCAAGCGAGGGTCAGAAGGAATACGCGGGGGATGATTTCTCGGTGATCGGTGAGCATGTGCGCGAGGGTTACACAAAGCAGGAGTTCATTGATAAGGCAACTCGCGCGGGGTTTCAGATTGAACGACTCGATTACAGCTACGGTCCGTTCTGGGGCACCCTTGCTTGGCGACTTCTTCAGCGGATTCCGATGTTCTGGCTTTCCATGTCAAAGATTTTCTTTGTGATTGTTGTTCCGTGGATGGTCTTGGTTTATCCGATTGCGGCATTCGCAATGTGGATGGACATGCAGGTCAGCAATGCTCGGGGCGGCGGATGGATATTTGTGGGAAGAAAGGTGTAGGGAGCGGCTCGGCAATAAAGATTCCGGCGGGGAACCGCTTGAGAAACACACGCGACGTTGCACCCCCCCTTCATCCCCCCCGCAAGCAGGAGGGAAAATCAGAGGTCGAGCTTAGTGCTCGCTCGGCGACACAGACAATCTCAGTGGTCCCTTCACGTATGTGAGGGGACTTTTTGTTTGTGGAAGTATCGCGACCCATATTTGAAAATTGCGACACTGGTTGATTGGGCGCAACATGTTTGGTTTCCTGGTTGAAAGCGCGCCACATGTGTGAAAGGGGTCTCGAATCTAAGCGCAGAGTTTTAGTCACTTCGCTGTCTCCGTTGCGTTCGGCGTTCATGGCGCATGGCTTGCCAAAAGAGGTACCGACAGTTAACGAAGACAATTGAATGCACGATGTGCGGAGGAGAGAAGATGAAGCGCATGATGATGATCCTGACCCTGCTGGTCGCGCTGAGCAGTTCAGCTTATGCGACGTGGCGATTTGCGAATGTGACGCCGCCCGATATGCTGGGTGGTGACGCGCGAGCAGTTGCTTGGGGCGACGTAAATGGTGACGGTCAGCAGGAGCTGTTTGTAGGCGTCTATGAAGGTCGGAGCGAGTTGTGGTTCCACTTTGGTAATCGCTGGGTTGACCGCGCGCGCGAAGTTGGAGTCGGTTCCTTGGAAGGAGTTCGGTCGGCACGCTGGCTGGATTACGATCACGACGGACTGCTTGATCTGTTCTGTTTGACGGATGAGGGAGCGGGCGCGTATCTTTATCGGCAAACAGAGTCCACTCTATTCGAGTCTGTGGAACTCGGACTGAATCCGGGCGGCGCGCAAGACATTCGCAGCGCGACCTGGTTTGATCTCGATCTCGACGGGCTTGAAGACTTGGTTTTAAGTAATCCGGGAACCGGTACGGACGAGGCCTATGCTCTTGTGCAAACCGACGAGGGATTTATCGAAGTCCGCGGCGCGGAAGCTCCTTTTGACATGAGTCATGTTGCGCAGATTTCTCCGATAGACTTAAATCTTGACGGGCAGACTGACTTTCTGGTATCTGAGCAGCGGAGCGCCGGCGGCGAGGTGAAGTATTGGATGAATCGCGGCGGTCGCTTTGTGGATATGAGTCCGAGCACGAGGTTGCCGGACGGTGTTGCGCAGGGTTCCGTGACGTGGGCGGATTTTGATCATGACGGCGACTTGGATCTTGCGAGTTGTCAATCGTCGGGTTCCCGCAGCCTCTTTTATCAGATGCCCGGTGGAACTTTTGTAGATCGGACGAGCGAGTTTGGGTTGGAGTCGGCGCTTCAGGGCGCGAACAGCGTTCAATCTCTTGACGTCAATGGCGACGGCTGGAGCGATCTGTTTGTGACGCGGCCGGGAACGGGCACGATCGGCAATGTGCTTTTGATCAATGATGCGGGCGAAGGTTGGCTTGAGCGTCAGCGCGACGTCGGTATTGTGGATGCGCCGTGGCATAACTACGGCAGTGCGTGGACGGATTTCGACGGAGACGGCGATCTTGACTATGCGGTTGCTCAGGGCGCGCATGGTATCAGCCTCTACCGCAACGATCCGGACGAAGCGCCGAACGAGCATGTTGTGCTGAAGCTCTGCGGAAGCAACAGCAGCACACCGGTTCTGAATTGTCTTGTGAGTGTGAACTATCCTTCCGGCAAGCAGTGGGCTGCGACTTCGATGTACAACACGAGCACGAGCAGCAGCGATAACACAATTTGCCTTTACAACTGGAAGCCCGGTCACAGCACAGCCTACAGTGTTGACGTGGTTTGGCCGAACGGCGCAGTCACGACGATTACAGAGGAGGATTTTGCTCTGAATCACGCGTACGAGATGCACATGCCGATGGGTATTTCGGGTGAACAGGTGGTTCTCCCGAATGCAGCGGAGGTGGAGTTGGTGAACTATCCGAATCCATTCAATCCTTCGACGACGGTGAGTTTTGTCTTGCCGTCGGCGGGCGATGTAACCATATCCGTGTATAATCTGCTTGGTCAGCAGGTGGCTATGCTTGCGCATGGCGCGTATGAGGCCGGCTCGCACTCCGTTGTCTTCGACGCGACATCGCTTCCTTCCGGTCTGTATCTGGCTCGCTTGGACGCACCGGGTCAGTCGGCGGTTCATAGGATGCTGTTGACGAAGTAGATTGGCTTAGCCGAGGCGCGCAAGGACACCTCCCTTCCTTCGTGCCCTAACAGGCCCCCGTCCCGACGGGGGCTTGTTTTTTTGGGGTGAGGGAGTTACCTTTCAACGTTGTCAGGATCGTAAGGTGGACACGATATATCGTGTCC
>JADLDM010000181.1 GCA_020846695.1 bacterium
AGGAGATTGTGAACCCCATCCCCCGGCCCCTTCCCCTCGCCGCGAGGGGAAGGGGAGAAGAGAGCAGGAGATTTCGGCCGGGTTACGCGCGGTAAATTTTTGCGGTGGATCGGTTGTTGAGCACGAACCCGGCTGGGCGAGGAGATTGTGAACCCCATCCCCCGGCCCCTTCCCCTCGCCGCGAGGGGAAGGGGAGAAGAGAGCAGTGCTTGACACATTGGGGTAGTTGTTGTAAATTTACAGGTTCTGGACACGAGGCGAAGGCCCTTGTCCGGCTGGGGCGGAGTAGCTCAGTTGGTCAGAGCACGGGAATCATAATCCTGGTGTCGGGGGTTCAAATCCCTCCTCCGCTACGATGGATACAGGCTGTCGGGGTTCCCCTGCAGCCTGTTTTGTTTTCTTGGAGCACGGTTCTTGCGGATTTGGGCCTTTTCGACTTACCTTTTTCAGTAGCAGGAAGGAACTGTAATTGAAGAGCATGGCAAATTGGGTGGCGCTTCGATGCGTGGAATGCGGGCATGAGGTGGCGCGCTCGGCCGACGGGCAGAAGTGCGACTCATGCGGAGCAGTGTACCCGACCCATCAGGCGAGCGGGATTCCGGTGTTCGTGCCGACGTCCTCGCCTCTGAATGTCGAGGAAATACTTGCGCACAAGATTACGGAAAGCGCATTGGATTTGGATGTGGCGAAGAGTCACTGGCAGACCGGCAAGCTGCGAGAACTACTTGATTCCTGTGCCGGCAAGCGCGTGCTGAATTACGGCAGCGGCGACGGCGGAGACCGCAGGTGGTTGGAGCAGGCAGGCTATGAGTTGGTCAGTTTTGATATCTATCCGGGACCCTATACAGACGTGGTTTGCGACGGACATTTTCTGCCGTTTGCGGATGCGCAGTTTGACCTTGTCGTCTCGACTGCTGTGTTCGAACATCTCTACAATCCGTTCTGGGCCGCGAAGGAAATCGCTCGTGTACTGAAGCCGGGCGGCGCACTGGTGGGATCCGCTGCGTTTCTGGAAGCCTACCATGCGAACTCTTATTTTCACATGAGTCATCTGGGGTTGAGCGAGGTTTTCAAGCGCGCGGGCTTCACCAAGGTAGAAATCTATCCCGGCTGGTCCTATGTGGAATCGCTCAATGGGAGATTCTGGCCCTGGAACAACGTGAAGGCGATCAACCGGCTGACGAGACCTTGGCGTAGATTGCGCTACAAATTCGGGATGTGGTTGTGGAAGTTGGCTTATGCGATGAAGGGACGCGAGGTTCCGGATCGCGTGCGTTTAGGTTTCTGCGGTTCGCTGATCTTCAAGGCGGTCAAGTAGTGCTTCTTGATTCTGCGAAGGAATTTCTGCGCAAGCAGTGTCAAGGAGAGGACAGGCTTCTGCTCGCGGTCTCCGGCGGCGCGGATTCGTTGGCGATGCTCGTGCTGCTTTCTGAGGACGAGGATTTTCGCGGACGGATTGTTTGTGCGAGCGTGGATCATGGCCTGCGGGCAAGCGGGGCGGAAGACGTTGTCTATTTGCGCGAGTTCTGCTTGAAACGAGAGATTGCATTCGACTGCACGAGTGTAAACACGCGAAGCGAGATGAAGACCACGAAGCTCTCGCTCGAAGCGGCGGCCAGGCGAGTGCGCTATCGTGCGCTGGAAGAGATGCGCGAGCGGAATTGCTGTCGGTGGATTCTCACCGCGCACACGATGGACGACGACGCTGAGACGGTGTTGATGAAGCTGCGATCGAACTCTTCGTGGTACGAATGCACGGGAATTCCATGCAAACGCGGCTCGATCTTGCGACCGTTCTTGAGCATGAGACGTGTCGAGTTGCGATCCTGTTTGGCAGATTCCGATGCGGTTGTAAGAGAAGATGAGCATAACTACGATGTGAGATTTCTCCGAGTGCAGATTAGGAATTGGCTCGACGGCCAAGCTCCTGAGACTGCCTCGTTTCTCGTGCGGTGTGCGTCGCACCACGGGCTACTCGTTCGGAACCTGCTGGAGCAGGCCAGACGGTTCATTGGTGCAAAATCTGAAATTTCGTATAAACAATATAATACGAAGTCATTGGGAATTGATATTGACTTGGGAAGTTCGTATCTTAATGGTTTAGTGTTTCTCCAAATTGAAGCCACAGTGCGTAGTGAATCCGGGAATTCAGAGTTCCGACTTTCAGCCGCCTCGCGTCGTCGCGCCGTGGAGTTCGCATCCGGGGCAGGCATTCGCGCCCGACTCGCTCTGCCCGAGGGAGTGGAACTTCGGCGTGAAGGGCGACGTTTGCAGATTACTTCGACTTGTTCCCGCGATCGTGACGATCCGGGACTCACGAATTTGGGAACCGTGGAAATCTCGAAATCGAGAGTCTGCGGTGCGACCCGATTGCGGATTTGGCAACCCGGCGAGACGTTCAAGCCCGCCAAGCGGAGAACACGAAAAATTTCGGACTGGCTGCGCGACTGCGGAGTGCCCTGCGACTTGCGACCTCGCGTGAAAGTGGTTTGCGATGATTTGGGCATTATCGCGGTTCCCGGTTTGGGCGTCGCGGCACGAGTGCTACCTCAAGCTAACGAAGAAACCTTGCGAGTTCAATGTGCTGACTGAGACCTTACAAGCTCAGGCGCCTTCTCTGGCGCTGGGAGATCCGCCGCGCCGATTCAGGAAATATATAGATCGCGCGGAGATTCAAGAAGCAGTGAGAATAACCGCTGCGAGGGTGCATGAACGGTTTCGCGACGAGCGTCCCGTGTTTATCGGTGTGCTGACGGGCTGCTTTGTCTTTCTGGCCGATCTGGTGCGTGAAGCGAATTTGGTATGCTCGATTGACTTCGTGAAAATCTCAAGCTACGGTGACGGCATGGAAGCCGGGCAGATCAAGCTGGTCAAGGATATTGACAGCAATATCCGAGACCGGCATGTGATCATCGTGGATGACATCGTGGATACAGGGGCGTCGTGGGATTATCTGCGGAATCACTTTCAAATTCATCAGCCGAAATCCCTGACGATGGCCGCGAGTTTTCGCAAACCCAAAGCGATTCAGGCGGGAATTCCCGTAGAGTTCATTGCGATTGATCTGCCTGACGAATTCGTGATCGGCTACGGCTTGGACTATGCGGGCTTCGGGAGAGAACTTCCCGACCTTTACATTCTGAACGAAGCGGAAAACAAAGCGTGAGCGCGGACAAGAACACCTCAAGACGACCCGACGGCGACGATCCGAAGATTGAGTGGCGCAAAGTCTCGCGCACGCTTTATGTGTTTCTTCTGATCATCGTTATCACGATCGTCGTTTCGCAATTGATGTCGCAACGGGCGGGCGAAACGGCGCTTTCCTATCATCAGTTTGAAAGCGCAGTTGAAGACGGGCGCGTCGAGTCGGGTGTGATCACGGAGCAGATTCTGCACGGCAAGATGAAGGACGGGCAGCGATTCGTCACGATTCTCCCTCCGACTTTGGACAGCGGCCTTGTGCAACGCTGGCGCACACAGGGGATCGAGCTTGAATTTCGCGTGAAGAAGCCGGACTTGAGCGAGTATCTCCTCGGGATGTTACCGTGGATATTGATTATCGGATTCGGAATTTTCATGCTCAGACGAATGCAGGGGATGGGACCGAAAGGACTGTTTCAATTCGGCAAGAGCAAGGCGCGCGCCTATTCGGAGAATAGTCAGAAGGTGACGTTTGAAAACGTGGCGGGCGCGGAGGAAGCGAAAGAAGAGCTTGCGGAGATCATAGACTTCTTAAGAGAACCGAAGAGATTTGTTCGCGTGGGCGGGAAGATTCCGCGCGGCGTTTTGTTGCTTGGCCCTCCGGGAACCGGCAAGACACTGCTTGCGAAAGCGGTTGCGGGTGAAGCGGGCGTGCCGTTTTTCACAATAAGCGGCGCGGAGTTCGTGGAAATGTTTGTCGGCGTGGGCGCGAGCCGTGTGCGCGACTTGTTTGATACAGGCAAGAAGAATGCGCCGTGCATCATCTTCATTGACGAAATTGACGCGGTGGGCCGTCATCGCGGAGCAGGATTGGGCGGGGGTCACGACGAGCGCGAGCAGACGTTGAACCAACTCCTGATCGAGATGGACGGTTTTGAGGAGAACGACGGAGTGATTCTGATTGCCGCGACGAATCGTCCCGATATTCTCGATCCGGCGCTTCTGCGGCCCGGAAGATTTGACCGGCAAATCGTTGTGGATCGTCCCGACGTACGCGGTCGGCTCGGGATTCTTACGGTGCATGGAAAGAACAAGCCGCTGGGCGACGACGTGGATTTGGAAATCGTCGCGAAGAGCACGCCGGGCATGGCGGGAGCCGAGCTTGCGAATCTCATGAACGAAGCCGCGCTGCTTGCGGCGCGACGGGACAGTGATCGTGTGATGATGCAGGACCTTGAAGCCGCGAAGGACAAAGTGATGATGGGCGTTGAACGGCGCTCGGTCGTGATTCCTGAAAGAGAGCGGCGCGTGACGGCCTATCATGAGGCGGGGCACGTGCTCGTTGCGATGTTCACTCCCGAAGTTGATCCCGTGCATAAGGTGACGATTATTCCGCGCGGGCAGGCGCTCGGATTAACACACTTCGTTCCCCTCGACGACAAGCGAAGCTACTCGAAGAAATATCTTGAAGGCCAGCTTGCGACGCTTTTGGCCGGGCGAGTCGCCGAGCAGGTTGTTTACGGGGAAGTGACGAGCGGCGCGGCGAATGATCTCAAGCGGGCGACGGAAATCGCGAAGACGATGGTGACGCGCTGGGGCATGTCCGACACGCTTGGTCCCGTGACTTACGGGCAGAAGCACGAAGAGGTCTTTCTCGGGAAAGACTACACGGCTGTTCAGGACTACAGCGACGAAACGGCACACGCGATAGATATGGCGATTAGGGCGATTGTCGAGGGCGCAGAGAAGCGCGCGTGCGATATTCTCTCGCGCGAGAGGCAGCGGCTTGACACTCTCTCAGCTACGTTGGTTGAAAAGGAATCGCTCAGTGGTGAAGAGATTCGCACACTGCTTGGATTGCCTGATCCGGCTCATACAAGTATTTCAGCGGTGCAAGCGTGATGATGGACTCAAACGAGGAACAGAGGCTCAGGGAGCTGGTTCGGCGCGAGCTTGAGGCCCGCGAGCGAATGAAGGCGCCCGACGTCTCGCCTCAATCCGCGCAGTGGAATCAGGCGGACCAAGAGCGGCAGAAGATTATCGCCGATGAAATTCGACGGTTCTATGAAGCGCGGGGAAATTTTCAGAGCTTCACCAACGAAGAAGGCGAAGTGGAGTGGCTGACGGCGGAAGAGATCGCGGAACGACAGAAGCAGATTCCGGTGGACGTGGAGGAACTCGAAGAGGGGCAGAAGCACGTCCGTGTTCACTTTGTGGTGATTGCTCTCTTGGGTTTCTTGATCCTCGCGCTGCTTATTTTTGCTATGCGGGAGAGAACGGGTTCCGTGCAGGTGATTTCAAGTGTTCCCGGCGCGACGATTCTTCTCGACGGAATTGCAACGGAGTTTAGAACGGATTATATGCTTAGAGACCTGTCGCCGGGCACGCACCTGATTTCGGTGCAGAAGTCGGGCTATGGTATTGCGGGGGATCCCGCGCGCCGCATCGAGGTCGAAGCGGGCGAGGAAGTCATCGTGATTTTCGAGTTGCAGCCGCGAAACGGAGGGGGCTTTGGACAAAGCTCGAATTGAGGCGGCCGTTCGCGAAATTCTGATTGCGATCGGCGAGAATCCGGATCGAGTGGGACTGAAGGGCACTCCGAAGCGTGTCGCGCAGATGTACGAGGAAGTCTTCAGCGGAGTCCGTGTTTCGCCAGAAGAAAATATCTCACTCTATCCGTCCGAAAATGCGACGGAGATGATCATTCATCGCGACATTCCGTTTTATTCGATGTGCGAGCATCATCTGCTTCCGTTCTGGGGATTTGCTTCCATTGCCTATATTCCTCAGAATTCGCAGATTACGGGATTCAGCTCACTGGCGCGTATTGTGCGTGTGCTCGCGCAGCGACCGCAATTGCAGGAGAGTATGACGACGGCTGTTGCGGATACGCTGATGCAGAGATTGAAACCTATGGGAGTGTTTGTCGTGATTCGCGCACAACACTTGTGTCTGATGATGCGCGGCGAGAGAGTTCACGGGAGTTGGACCGTCACATCTGCGGTGCGCGGAGTGATGTCGAAACAGGCAACGCGCATGGAAGCGCTGTTGTTGATGGATGGAAAGGTCTGAGATCAGATACTTCCGCTATCGCGGCGGCGCATTCGAGTTAGGAAAGCGCACGCTGCTGATGGGAATTTTGAACGTTACTCCGGACTCTTTTTCCGATGGAGGCAAATACGCAGAACGTCGCGCGGCGTTTGAGCGCGCATTGGAAATCGAGAAAGACGGCGCGGACATTCTTGATATCGGAGCTGAATCTACGAGGCCCGGAAGTCTGCCAGTTTCCGATGATGAACAGTGCGCGAGACTCTTGCCCTTGCTGAAGGACTTGCGAGAGAAGCTACGGATTCCGATTTCGATTGATACGCGTTCGTGCCGAGTTGCGTCCGAGTGCCTAAAGGAGGGAGCGCACGTCATCAATGACGTGTCCGGCTTGCGCGACGGTGCGGAGCTTGCAGAGATTTGCGCGAAGTATTCGGCGGGTCTGGTGATCATGCACATGCGCGGCACGCCGGAGACGATGCAGAAGGACGTCGGCTATGACGACGTCGTCGGAGAAGTCGCGAGGTCCTTGAAGAGTTCCGTTGAACTTGCGCAAGACGCAGGCGTATCACGCGAGCAGATACTGGTTGATCCGGGATTGGGTTTCGGCAAGAGTTTTGATCAGAATTACATGCTGATGGGATCGCTTGCCAGCTTCATGGAATTGGCCGGCGGTGTATTGGTCGGTCCATCGCGCAAGGCATTTACGGGCGAACTCTCCGGTTTGCCTGCGGATGAAAGGCAGTTTTCAACAGCGGCGGCGGTTGCGATTTGTGTTCTGAATGGAGCAGACGTCCTTCGGGTGCATGACGTGAGTGAGATGAGACAAGTTGC
>JADLDM010000182.1 GCA_020846695.1 bacterium
CCGCACCGATGGTAGCGGCGAAGCGAAACCGTGCGGTCGCAATACTGTGCTATGACTCTGTGGGATTCGCGGTCTCGGTCGAAACGGAAGGCAGTCCCGCCGCCAGAAATGCTTCCGAAATCTCTTCGAGTTCAAATGGCTTGTTCAGAAAAAAGTTTGCGCCTTCACACGCGGGAGTCTCAGCCGAATCACCGAGCGAAAAATACGGCACGTCACCGCAGCGATGACGCACCAATTGAATGAGATCGTGCGGCTCGTCGAAATCGGACGGATCAATCATCACAAATTCCGGACGCTTGCCTTCACGAAATAGAAATGCGGTCGCATCATCCACCGTGATGAAAACTTCGCACTCGCGCCCCGTGTGTTCAATCATTCTACGCGCCACGTCACGCACCGTCGGATTCGTGACGATCAGCATGCCCGGGCCCATGGGCATCGCCGGCTCAACCGGTGCGGGCTTTACTTCCTCGATCATGCTCTCGGCGTGATCGGCAAGTTCGCGAATTTCTGATGTGCGGACTTCCGCCGAGGACATCAGCACAAGCAGAGTCGGCTGCCCTTCAATCTTGATCAGCTCATGCTCAATTCTGCAAGCCGCGACCGAGCTGTCTTCTCGCGTCAAGGGGATCGAATCGCGCAGACTCTCTTCTTCCCACGGCCAATCGCCGAAGTCGTCAAGGTTGCGTCCCTTTGGCGAAGGATGCACCACTCCGAATAGATCCGACGCAGCGTAATTCGCGTCCAGCACGACATGTGTTCTCGGATCAACCAGCAGGACGGCCTGTCCGCTCAAAGAACAGAGCACGTTGAAATTCTCTTGCGCCTGATTCAGAGCTACTTGCAGAGTCTGCTCGCTGCTCTTTCTGCTTGCATAGAGCAGCGTTCCCGAATCGGTGTGCACAAGTTTGAATTCGTGCACCTGTGATCCGAACAGACTTTCGAATCTCGCTTCACCCCGCGGATCAAGCAGCGAAGCAAATTCCGATCTCTCGATTCCCGGAATCACATCCCAAAGATACGGCGCGGAAGCAAGCTTCACGTTGGCATCAAGCGCGGCCTTGTTGCAGGCGGCCACGCGAAACTCTCTGTCCACCAGCATCAACGGATTCGGGTTCAACGCGTCCACTTCCGAAACAACCGGAGTGATCGCCGTGCGATCTCCGTTAGCTACGGGCCGCGTTTCGAGGAATTCGATCACCGCCGGCCCTTCCGCAGAAGTTCCGCCGCTGAGCAGTGAGACTCTGATCTCGCCGTCGAAGTAGTGAGCCTCTTTCTCGCAGAGCAGAAAGCAGCCGCCCTGAAACTCGGGCCTAATCGCGTAAGCGAGAAACTCCTTCAACGCGCCGCGAAATTCGCCGCCCAAGACCGTTATATCTTCGTTGATCTGGCTGTCTTTCTTCAGTCGCAGAAGCTCGCGCGCGGCAGCATTCACTCGCAGGATTCGTCCGCGCCGGTCCACCACACAAAGCGGAGTATGTAATGCGTGGAATATCTGTCGGAAGGTAACGGTCACCGCACTGTCCTTGCCGCTCTCATCCGCCTCAGGGCTTTCACCGGTCGTCACTGCGGCTTTTTTTCTTCGCGGAAGCAGCGCAAACACAAGCCACGCGGTTCCGCCCGCAAGCAGGAGCAGTGCACCCGTAGCCGAGCCGGCTCCCACCGGTGATTCAATCTCGGCCACAACAAGAAGGGGCTGCATGCCCGGCACATGGATGCGGCAGAATGCGAGCGGCAGTCCGTCATCCATCGAGATCAGCCCACTCGTCTCCGAAAGCAGAATATTCCACGTTGTCTGTCCAATCGGCAAATCCTGTCGCCGTGCAGACGCCATAAGCGCAGTTCTTGGGCTGTTCATCAGCACCCAGTGCGCCGGGGGGTCATTTGGAATGTCGAAAAGGATGCCGGGGTCAAACAGCGCCACGAGTCTGCCGGGATTTGGGGCGATGTCGTCTGCGGGAGGGGAGTATTGGATTCCCAGACAGCTGGGCCGCCCCGATTCGCGGGAGGCAAGGGCGATGTCTGTTGCGTCTGTTCCGCCGAATGCCTCAACGACAGCTCCCAAGCCTGACGTATCTCCAGCCGCAGCATGAACATCACCGGAGGTGCGTAGGAGTGCCCAGCCTTTTGGGCGACCGATCTCCATCGGCCAAGCCGTCTGCATGGCATCGAATTTTGTGGTCACGCGCCACGATGCCCATTCTGCGGGGTGCTCGACAAAAGCCGCCCCGTCTTGGCGCAGGAGCTGGTCGCGAAAGGCTGCCCGCACGCCCAAAAGCCGTGTTTCCCACGCGCTTGCGAGATTTTTCACTCGGGCAACTTCGAGGTCCGCGAAATCCGACTCCGCCGATCGCAAATGGCCCATGGATAAGAGTGCTCCACCCAGAACTGCCGTCAATCCGGCAGCGATTCCCAGTATTTTCAGTATTGCCTGCATCGCCTGTTCTACCTGCCGCATAGTTAAAGTCATGGAATACTGGAGTTCTCTGCGCAAATTGGATGCCTTTCCGTTCAGCCTTGACAGTCAGGAAAAAAACACGTAACTTTTTTGTTTACAGATGGTGGCATACCCGCAACGGATGAACGAAAACGACGCTTGCCGTGCATAATGCGGCGAGACACGCAGATGAATTTCGGGAGAGGAGTTGATATGGGAGGAAGACGCACTTTTATGGGCCGCAAGATGCCCCTCGCAGTCGGCATTCTGCTGACGATCATCATCACGCAACATGCTCAGGCAGTCGCGCCGGAAATTCTGACTTCGCGAACCTACACGGAGCGCGGAGACTTCCGCGCGCTTGTGCTGGCCGACACCTTTAGCTGGCCGCACGAGACGATTCTCGGCGGCACGGCGACGCAGAATCTCTTTCAGGCCTACGCGCTCAAAGTGGATTCGGCGGGGGATCCCATCTGGACGCGCATGTGGGGCACCACATACCGCATGTATGACCTGCTCTGGTCGCAACAGGGCGGGACACTTGCCGGTTACACGTCGGCAAACAGTACGCTGGACTACAAGTTCCTGCAATTCAATACGACGGGATCAGTTACCGGCAGTTGGGATTTCGGCGGCAACACCACGGATGATCGCGGATTTGCCGCAGCCTACTATGATTCGGCGAGACTTCTGATCGCGGGGAATACCGAGCCGGGCATTAACGGCGAATATGATGCGTCACTCGTCATGACCGATCTTGAAGGAAACATCGAGTGGGCGCATTCCTATCCGCCCGTCGAAGTTCTGGTGGAAATTTCGCGAAGCGCACCGAACACCATCTGGATCTACGGAACGACGGAACTCGACACCGCGCATGGCGTGGATTTCTGGATGGCGCGCTGCGATTCGCTTGGCGCGGTCGAAGAGGAATTCTGGTTCGGAGGTCCGCACGAAGAACAACTGCGCGCCGCGCAGCGCTTCGATTCCACGCTGACCGTTTTGGTCGGAACCACGCGCTCATTTTCGGCGGACACCACGCACACCGACATCTGGATTCAGGCCACCAATGACAACGGCGACAGCTTGTGGTCGGGAGTCTTTGGCGGAACTGAGAATGACGCCGCGCTTACCGTGCAGCGTGTCATGGATCGCGACACGGGCTTTGTCATCGGAGGCTATTGGTCAGAGCAATTGCTCGGCACGCGCAATGCTCTGCTGATGAAGTTTGATCAGGATTTCGACAGCGTGTGGGCCGTTGTGATGAATGATACCGTGAACTCGTCGGAGATTCGCGATATCGAAGTGGATCGCGGTTATCGCTATCATGCCGCCGGAGTCCGCTTCACGGATTTTCCTCACGGCTATTATCTTGTGACCGCCTCGGATCCCGCCGCACCCATTCAGCACGCGCCTGATCCGTTCAACCTGTTCGCGCCGGATGACAGCGCGTTCCTGATTGGTTCGTCAATCTTCTTTTCGTGGGAAGGCTCAGATGATCCCGATCCGGGTGACGACGTTGCTTTCGCCCTGCTGATTGACTCTGACACGCTCTTTGAGAACCCGATTGCGATTGGCCCGCTTGGCCAAACGCAATACACTTGGCCCAGCCCAAACGGCGACATGGATCGCTACTGGCGAGTGGTCGCTTCCGACCAGCACAATACGCTTCGCGTCTGTAACGACCGCCATCGCTTTTTCCGCAAGATCATGCCGGATTCCACTCTGCATTTCAGTCTCGCGTTTCCTGATAGCGGTTCCGCGCTGCCCAACCCTTTCAGCTTGTTCACTTGGCACCCTGCGCTGGATCCTGATTCTGCCGACGAAACGGTTACCTACCTGCTCTATTTTCAGGTCGGCGATTCGATCACCGTCATCAATGCGCAGGCGGACACCTTTGCCAATGTAAATTTCGTCAATCATCCGTTCATCTTGGAAAGCGACACGGTGACGTGGTGGGTCATCGCGCAGAGCAGCTATCCGCAGATGTCGAGGGTTTCCGATCAGCATTGGACCTTCGTCAATTGGAATTCACCTGCGACAAATCGCGGTGAGATTCCTTCGGAGTTCGCACTGCATCACGCCTATCCGAATCCTTTCAACTCGGAAACGACTCTTGAGTTTGAATTGCCCGTCTCCTCGCTCGTTACGCTCGATGTCTTCGACGTCACCGGAAGACTCGTGACGCGATTGGTTGAGTCGGAATTGTCACCCGGTCACTACAAAGCACATTGGAACGGAAGAGGTTCGTCGGGTCCTGTCGCTTCCGGTCTCTATCTCGCTCGATTGTCTTCAAAGTCCGGCGTTGCGACCGCAAAACTTCTTCTGATGAAATAGCTCTTGACTGCAAAGGTGTCCTGCATGATTCGTGTCCCGCTTACTCTTGGCTGCATCTTGCTCTTGCTCTCTGCGGAGATCGTGCAGGCGCAGAACTTTACCGCGCGCGCACTTGGTTCCGGTGTGCAGTCCGCGCGCGACGTGGTCGCCCGTGATTTCGACGGCGACGGCGACGTGGACCTCGCCGTCGGTGCATGGTCGCCCGGGGGAGTCGTCTTCTATGAACACCAGATATTCGACACAATTCGCGCAACCGAAATTCTCGCCGTCGGTGGAACGGGCCGTCAAATCGCTGCCGGGGATTTCGATGGCGACAACGATCAGGACATCGTCTTCGCGTCCTACGGTGAAAATCGCTTCTACTTGTTGGTGAACACCGGCGCCTCCCAGCCGTCGTCGCGCTTTCAGGTGACGATTCTCGCGGAAGGCGCCAACGGAGCATTCGCCGCGAAAGCCGCCGATGTCAACGGTGACGGCGCAACGGATCTGGTCGGCACAGACTACACGTCGGATCGTGTGCGGGTCTACGAGCAGCTAAACGGTCAACTTACCGAGACGTGGATCAGCGACGTCGGAGCCCCGCCGCTCGACGTGGACATTTCCGATCTCAACGGAGATGGAGTGAAAGAAATACTCGTTGCCGTGGGAGGTCTCGGTCAGGAGGGCGGAATCTATCGCCTGACTCGCACTCAGAACGGCTCTTACTCAGTGACGCAGGAAATTACCGATCACTACGTAACCAGCGTCCGCGTGACCGACTTGGACAATGACGGCAATCTGGATATTGTCGCCGCCGAATTCGCCGAGCAGCACGTTTTGAGATTTGAGCGGAGTGGAAACAATTGGGTGCAAACGACGTTGCCCGGCTCGCAGTCTCACCCCTACGACTTGGTGATTGAGGATTTCGATGAGGACGGTCTGCTGGACGTCGCTTGTGCCGCGCAGGGAGCGAACAACAGCGGCGGCGGCGTCTTCTGGTGGCGCCAAACTGCGTCGGGCACGTTCACCGTTCAGACACTCTCTTCTGATCCGGAATTCTACGGACTCGAAAGCGTGGATTTTGATCTCGACGGCGACGCGGACTTGATTGCAACAAACAACGAAGGCAGTGAAGTCATCTTGTTTCGCAACAACATGGGTGTGCCTTCCTGGATTCTGGGCTCCGTCTCAAGCGAACGCGGAAACCTTCCCATCTCCGGCGTGCGCGTGCTCGCCGAAGAGTCCGGAGCGTTCACTCTGAGCGGCGCAAATGGACAATACGCACTCGGTGTGAGCAGCGGAACCTACACGCTGCGCTTCGATCATCCCTGCTGGGATACCACTCGCGTTTATGATGTGGCCGTCGCTTTTGAAGACACCGCTTATGCCGACGCGGAAATGCGCGGAGCGCAGCTTGAGCTTGGCATTACTTCGCTGAACGTCTTCGTTCCGTGGGGAGAAACTTCGACCTTTCTGATTCCCATAGAGAACCCGGGCGATGCCGTTCTTCAAGTAAGCGGCGCGGCCAACAGTACCGCGCCGGATAATGAGTGGATCGTGCTGATCGAACCTGAGCTGACGATTCTGCCGGGTGAGTCGGAGGACATGTCGGTTGAAATCACGGCTGACGTCAACAATGGTTTGCTGCCGGAGTATCTCGGCGAGATCGTCCTCCAAACCAATGCTTGTCCCGACACGTTACTAAATATTGCGGTGGTTGCTGTAGTACTCGATGCACCCGAACGTCCTGAGTCTTTGCCGTCCACAACTGAACTTCTCGCGGCCTATCCAAATCCTTTCAATGCGCAAGTGAACATCCCGCTCGAAGTGGCGCGCAATGAAACCGTTCACTTGGTTGCTTTCGACGTTACCGGACGCTTGGTCGAAATGATCTTCTCCGGCGAAGTGAGCGCCGGTCGCCACGATCTAACTTGGAACGCCGCAGAACATGCCAGCGGCAACTACATCATCTCCTTGCGCACGGAAGACGGGGTGCATTCCGCGCGCACAGTTACTCTTATCAAATAACAATCCGCGAGGAAATAGTCATGAGCATCACAGGAACATTCGCAACGAAAATCGGTCTCGCCGAGATGTTAAGAGGCGGCGTGATCATGGACGTGACCACTGCTGAGCAGGCGCGTATCGCGGAGCAGGCAGGTGCGTGTGCGGTCATGGCGTTGGAGAGAGTTCCCGCGGATATTCGCCGTGACGGCGGAGTGGCGCGCATGTCCGACGTCGCGGTGATTCGCGAAATCCAGGACACGGTTTCGATTCCGGTGATGGCGAAGTGCCGCATCGGTCACTTTGTCGAAGCGCAGATTCTCGAAGCGCTCGAAGTGGATTTCATTGACGAGAGCGAAGTCCTGACTCCCGCCGATGAGCAATATCACGTGGACAAGCATAAGTTCAAAGTTCCCTTTGTCTGCGGCTGTAGAAATCTCGGCGAAGCCTTGAGACGCATTGCGGAAGGCGCCGCGATGATTCGCACCAAAGGCGAAGCGGGAACGGGCGACATCGTCGAAGCGGTTCGCCATATGCGCTCCGTGATGAGCGAAATTCGCCGCGTGCAGACGATGGGCGATGAGGAGCTTGTGCATTTGGGTAAAGAGATCGGCGCGCCGCTTGAACAATTGAAACAGGTTCGCGAACTTGGGAAACTGCCCGTTCCCAATTTCGCGGCGGGCGGCATTGCGACTCCCGCCGATGCGGCGCTCATGATGCAGCTTGGCGCGGAGGCCGTGTTTGTCGGCTCGGGAATCTTCAAAAGTAATGATCCCGCCGCGCGCGCCGAAGCGATTGTCTTGGCCACGACGCACTATCGTGATCCGCACATGCTGGTCAAAGTCTCGACCGGCTTGCGAGGCGCGATGCAGGGGCTTGCAGTTCACTCGATGGCGGAGGGAGATTTGCTTTCGACGCGAGGATGGTAGAGACTGTTGTGAAGGCGCGTGTGGGGGTGTTGGCTCTGCAAGGGGATTTTCCGATGCACGTGAAGCGTCTGACCGAGCTTGGCTGTGATGTTCGCGAAGTTCGCACAGCGCAAGACTTGGAAGAACTCGATGCTTTGATTTGGCCCGGCGGTGAGAGCACGACCATGACGCGCGTCATGACCGACGAACTGCGCGCGGCGCTTCTGGAGTTCTGCTCCTCAAAACCCGTGTGGGGAACCTGCGCGGGAATGATTATGCTGGCGAAGACTCATCCCGATCCGCGAGTGAAGACGCTTGAGCTTGCCGATGTGCTGGTCAACCGCAACGGCTGGGGGCGACAAGTGCACTCCTTCGAAGCCGAACTCACACTTTCTGACTCGCTGAGAACAGAGACACCCTTTCAGGGTGTGTTTATAAGGGCGCCGAGGGTGGAGATGGTGGGGGAGAAGGCTCGAGTATTGGCGTGGTATCAAGATGAGCCCGTTGCGCTGGCGCAAGGCAGAATATTGTTGACGACATTTCATCCTGAATTGACGCACGACGACCGCTTTCACCGGCTGTTTCTGTCGTGGATTGAGCAACCTAATAGTGCTGCTAACTGAGAACTGGAGACGACCATGAAACTCCCGACCACACTGATACTTTCGAGTCTCGCGCTCGCGCTGCTTGTGCTGTTCGTCGCGTCCTGCGATGAGCGGAACGAGGCCGATTTGGCTCCCGAGATTTACAAGTTGATTGCGACGATTGACCCCGAGGGCGATGCACTTCATGCGGATGCAGCGGGGAATTATCTTGCCGTCGCGGGCGCATCTTCCGGCGTGAAAGTTTACAATGCGGCCGATCCGCGCAATCTCGAAGAGCTGTTCAGTTACGTCCCGCCGCTGCCTTATTACACGGTGTCCTGCATTCTTGATCCGATCAACCATTTGGTTGCGCTTGCGCAAAATCCGTCGGGTCCGAATCTCCACAAGATTTTCAATTTTGAGAATGGAGCCGCTCTGGGCGTCATGCGATTCACCGGCATTCCTATCAAACTTCAAATGAGATCTCGCGCCGATTCAATTGTCATCTGGGGAACGGATCCAACGGACGGGTTCATAGCGGACCTGTGGTGCAAGGCGTCCGAGACAGAATGGACTCCGGGTTGTCCGTCGGTGTGGTTCTGGTTTGGCGGAGTTGGACAGCGCGGATTTGACGTCAATGAGAATCATGCGGCGATTGCAACAAATCAGTATCGCGTGAAGATTCACGACGTCGCCAATAACCTCGAAGTCTCAGCAACCGGCACACCCGGTGATCCGCAGGATTGTGCGTGGTTCGGAAATTACATCGTGGTAGCCGACAACTTCTATCTGACAATTCTCGATGCGACCACCGCTGCGTCGCCCACTGCGGTAAGCTCAATTATCATCCCCGGCGCGGACAGACTGAATCGCGTTCTAATGGACGGCAATCACGCCGTTCTGCTGGATGACAGTGACGGCATCTATGTCGTGAGTCTTTCCGATACGCAGCATCCCGTGCTCCAGCAGACCATCTCGCTTCCTGAACCCGCATCCATTTCAATCAGCAATGGAAACCTCTTCGTTGCGGATCAGCAGTTGGGCGTACTCGTTTACAAGCGATAGTCTGTCTCTCTGAAATGCAAAAGCCGCCTCTTGGGCGGCTTTTGCATTTCACACTATTCAACCATTATCCCGCAATCGCCTTCCAGAGTTCCTCTCTTCCTTCGTGCGAAGATGCTGAATAAGCAATCACCTTCTCCGCGCCCAGCGAAATCAACATTCCCTCAAGTTCTCGCATCGTCTTGATCTTCTCCTGTTTCGCCAGTTTGTCCGCTTTCGTCGCCGCGACAAGCCAGTGACGCCGGTAGATGTTGAGCGCTTGCACCATGTCCGAGTCAAGATCGGTAAGCCCGCGCCGCAAGTCGAGAATCAGGACCACAAGTTCAAGCTGCGGCGATTCTCCTACATAATCTTCAAGACTCTTCGCCCACTCCTTCTGCATCGCACGCCCGACCTTCGCATAACCATAGCCCGGCAAATCCACAAAATAGAAATCACCCTTGCCGATGCGATAGTAATTCAACAGCCGCGTCTTGCCGGGCGTTTGCGACGTCAGCGCGAGTCCCTTACGATTCAATAGCGAGTTGATGAGCGATGACTTGCCGACGTTGCTTCGACCCGCAAACGCAATCTCTGGAAGTGCAGGTTTCGGAGCCTGCGAAACATCCGTGCAGGACTTCACAAACTCGGCCGTTGGAATCGCCTTCAATGCGACGACGCTCCCGGCTGAGGAGAGACAAGGGTTCGCGCAACCGGTTTCTTGGAAGGAAAAACCTCGTGCCACACTTCCGTGATGTTATCCGCAAATACGAAGGTCATCCCTTGCTTGAGCTGCTTGTCAAGCTCAGCCCAATCGGAGCGATTGTCCGACGGCACTACCAATCTGCGAATCCCCGCTCGCTTCGCTGCCATCGTCTTCTCCGCAAGTCCACCAATCGGAAGCACGTGACCGCGCAGTGTGATTTCGCCCGTCATCGCAATGTCCGCCGGAACCGGAGTGGCCGTCAAGGCTGAAAGCAATGCAGTCGCCAGTGTAATTCCCGCCGAAGGTCCGTCCTTTGGAGTCGCCGCTTCAGGAATGTGAAAATGCACGTCGCACTCGCTCAAAAAATCCGCGTTCACTCCCCACTCCTGACCGTACGCGCGCAGGAAAGACATCGCGGCGTGCGCGGATTCCTTCATCACGTCGCCCAGTCTTCCCGTGAGCTGAATAGTCCCCTTGCCCTTCATGACGCTCGCCTGAATATTGAGAATCTCGCCGCCCTGCGACGTCCACGCAAGACCGACGGCGGTTCCGATGCGATCACCCTTCTCAATTTGATTGTCTTTGTAAGGCGGCGCGCCAAGCATTTTCTCAAGGCGATTCGCCGAGAGCGTTACGGTATTGTTCTGATTCACTCCATTTTCTTTGGCAACTTTTCGACATACGCGAGCAAGAATCCTCTCAAGCTCGCGAACTCCCGACTCGCGGGTATAAGAGCCGATGATCTTCTGCATCGCAGAATCGGAAATCTCCAACTCGCCTTCGCGCAGCCCGTGATCCTTCAACTGCTTGGGAAGCAGAAACTCGTCGGCAATGTGTATCTTCTCGTGGTGCAGATAGCCGTGCAAATCAATGATCTCCATGCGATCCTGCAACGGCAGCAGAATGTCGTGACGAATGTTTGCAGTAGTGATAAACAGAATCTGCGATAGATCGAAATCCACTTCGAGATAGTGATCAGAAAAAGTTGAGTTCTGTTCGGGATCAAGCACTTCAAGCAGAGCGGAGGAGGGATCGCCGCGGAAATCTGCGGACATCTTGTCCACTTCATCGAGCAGAAAAACGGGATTCATCGAACCCGCGCGTTTCATGCCCTGAATAATTCGGCCCGGCATTGAACCGATGTAGGTTCTGCGATGTCCGCGAATCTCGGCCTCATCGCGCACGCCGCCCAGTGAAATGCGCACGAAATTTCTTCCCATTGCGCGAGCAATCGAGCGCCCCAAAGAAGTCTTGCCGACACCCGGAGGTCCGACCAGACAGAGAATCGGCCCGCGAATCTTTTCGACGCGCGCAAGCACCGCAAGGTGCTCAAGTATTCTCTCTTTGGGTTTGCGTAAACCGAAGTGATCCTGATCGAGAATGCGCTCGGCTTCTTCGAGATCGAGTCGGTCGGGAGTCATGAGTCCCCACGGCATCGCGCAAAGCCAATCGAGATAATTCTTGATCACGGTGGCTTCGGGCGACATGATCGGCATGCCCTTCAGCTTCTCGACCTCTTCATCGGCGCGCTCCCGGACCGCGCGCGGCATCTTCGCCTTGCGAATCTTCTTGCGATAGGCGATCACATCGGAAATGTCCTCTTCGCCCTCTTCGCCAAGTTCCTTCTTGATAATCCGCATCTGCTCTTGAAGGAAGAAATTCCTCTGCGTTCGCGAAATCTTATCCCGAACCTGTCCTTCGATATTTTTTTCGATGCGCAGGATTTCAAGTTCTTCTTCAAGCACCGCATTGATATATTGGAACTGCTCGGGAATCTCGATCATCTCCAGCACTTCCTGCTTCTTCTGAGCAGCAAGCGGAAGATGCGACATAATGAAATCGCAAACCGATCCAGGCTCCGCAAGATTCCCTAGCGTGCTCAAGAGTTCGTCGGGAAGCTGGCGATTCAAACTGACGTAGTCCTTGAAGAGCCGCAGCGCAACTTTCATATGCGCACGCGCATCGAGTCCGTCCCCTCCCGTGAGTTCCAACCTCTCCGCCGTCGCATAGAGACAATCGGCCTGTGGAATCCACGAGGCGACCCGCGCACGATACACGCCTTCCACCAGCACCTTTACCAATCCGTTCGGCAGTTTCATCGTCTGCAGGACATTGGCCACAACTCCAACGGAGAAGAGGTCCTGCGGCTGAACCTCTTCGGTCGCAGGATCGGTCTGGGTCACCAATAGGATGCGCCGCTCTTGAAGCATAGCCTTTTCGATAGCAGCAAGCGTTCCCGCGCGTCCAATCAAAAGAGGAAATATCATCGAGGGGAACACAACCACGTCTCTCAGCGGCAGGACGGGGAGGGCGGTGGCTTCGGGCGGAGTAAAGGTCTCTTCTGACATGAATTTCCTAAGTTAGTGAGGAACAGGCCTCGCGGCGGGTCGGCAAAAGAATAGGGCCGGCGCATTGCGACTGCCGACCCTAAAGATAATCACTTTTCTCGTGAAATGCTACGAAGCGCGCGTCAAATCTCCCGTCTGAGTCGCTTCACCGGAATCCCCAATTGTTCACGATATTTCTGCACCGTTCTGCGAGCTATCGGGAACCCCTCCTTGGCGAGCATTTCGGCGATTGCCTGATCGCTGTAGGGATCGCTCTTGTCCTCCGCGTCAATGATCTCTTGCAAGCGCGACTTGATAACTTTTGTCGAAATCTCTTCTCCTTCGGAGGTCTCCATTCTCTCCGAGAAGAAGTATTTCAGCTCGAAGACGCCCCACTCCGTCTGCACATATTTTCCGCTGGTCACGCGTGAAATCGTCGAGATGTCCATACCGATGTCTTCCGCAATATCCTGCAGAATCATCGGCTTCAAGAATTCGCGTCCCTTCTGGAAAAAGTCAATCTGGCGGCTGACAATCGCTCGCA
>JADLDM010000183.1 GCA_020846695.1 bacterium
GATCGAACGGCGTCAAATCCCTGAAGTGAATTTCGCCTCGCGCCCAATCCACGATTTCCGGGTGATTGTCAATCAAGCCGTCGGAACCGGGCGCTCCCTGATCACCTTCCACGTCGAGTTGGAAGAAGTTCAGATAGGATTCCGTGGCTCCCGGCGGCGCGGTTTCATCGGTTGTTGAAGGCGATGCTTCGCGCACAATGTCCAGCTTGAATTTACTCTGCGTGACGTCCGTCGCTTGCACCGAATAGACGTGGCGGAACATCAATTTCCACGTTGAATCTTCGGGTAACGGATTCTGCTCGCGAAGCAGGATTAACTTCAGCGTGTCCTCTTGAATATTCATCGTGCCGAAGGTGTCGCCGGCCGTCGTGGCAAAGGCGCAGGCAAGATACTGATCCGATTGCAGCGCTTGCTTCAAACGAATGTATCCGAGGTTCGGCTCGAAGAAGTAATCCGTCTCCGGCGTCAGTCGTTTCCAGCGCGTGTCCGCGTGATTGCGCGTCGTGAAATCCGCCGTGGGATCATCGAGTTCCGTGACAAACTGCATCGCCGCAGCAATACCGTCGCGATACTCCGGCCCCTGCTGGTTTGCGGGAACGCTGATATAGACTTCTACGTCGCCAAGCGGTGTGGACGTAGCGACGTGCACCTTTCCAAGATCGGCGTTGAAGATGCGGTAGTTCTCGCGGAAGCCGTCCACCTGCCTGTCGGGAAGGCTCACCGGCTGATCGGTCAGCCAGAAATAAACATTTTGCAGGAAGTCTTTTTCAGTCCACGTGGAGCGGCGCGCCTGCTGATTAGGTTTCAGCTTGTTCTTCTGCCCGCGTTCGAGCGACGCGATACCCGTCAGTTTCAGCGCGCCGACTTTCGCTTCAGTCTTAAGCCCGAAGAGTCCCTTGTTCTGGCCTGAGAAGGTTGCGAGATTTGTTCCCAAATTGAGCGCGACGTTTCCCGCTTCAATCTTCTGAATGATCTCGTCCTTGTCGCCGGTATAGGTTAACTTCAGCGAGTTTTCAAAATCGAAGAGCCGCTCCGAATCCTGATTGACGTCCACCTGCACTTTCTCGCCGATCTTCCCGGCAATCGTGAAGCGCTGCTGCATGTCAATGTTGAAATTCGTATTGGCATTCTGCAGGTTCGCAGCTTGAATCTGATCGGACTTCTGCCTGCGCACCTTTCCGTCAATCGTGATGTTGCCCTGCACGCGCAAACCGATATTGTCGCCGCCGAAGATTCTGCGGAAAGCTTTCGACTTGATACGAAACGGAACATCAATCGCAATCCCTTCGCCCGACCGCGATTGCGCTTGCGCTTTGAATCCCTGAATCGTTGCCTTCCTGAACTCCTCTCGCAGATCGTAAGCGTAGCGCTGATTCGCATAGTCACCATATGCAAGCGTCACCGGCGTGGCAACATCGCCCTCTTTGCAGTGGAGGCGCATCGTCGCGACGGTGAATGTCGAATCAAACTGAACTTCCGGCACATTATAGGAACCAGGCAACTTCAGGATCGGTCGCGTACCAACCATGCTGATTCCGTTGCGAGGCTTGTATTGAAACCAGTTCGCGTCCTGTCGGTCGCGCAGCGAAAACGAAAAGCCCACACTCGCCCAAGCGGCATTTCCGCTCAGGAGAACGTAGGCTAAGAATAGCAATACAAGACCTTTCGGGGCCTTCAAACTCCGTCCAATGTTTTGCAAATGATGGTGTTCCGGAAGAAACTGCCGGAGCTTTTTTTCAGTCAGTCCGGTCAGAGTCGCCCTCCGGGGGTTCTGCCGATGTTTCAGCCCAAATTATTGCAACAACGGTCGCCCGGACACCTCCATAACTGTTTGAAGACCCAAAGATTACTCAACTTATGAAAATCACCTCAGACTTGCAAGCCAAACGCTGGACTCGCTCATCGTTCATCGCTCATCCCTCATCCCTCATCCTTCATCCTTCTGCACAAGGTTAGTAGCAAGAACCGTGTAATTCGTGGCCTCGCTTGACATTTTGCGCGGCGTTTATTATTGTGTAAGAACAAAAGACTTACTACACATTAACTCAGGCAACCCCCACGGATGTTCCTCAATCGAATTCAACATAAGCCGGACGTAGCGGTGCGCTCGCTTGCGCTTGTTGTGACCGATCTGCCCGGTGAACTCCGCGATGGGAGCACCTGCTTGCCCTGAGATAAGCCTAAACTCAGTACAATCAAGCCCATCGCAAACTGCCGCGATGGGCTTTCTTTTTTTCGATCATGCTTGCCTACTTAGATAATAAACTCGCTAAACCAATTCGCGACTTGGCCTCCGGCCACGGACCCGCGCAAGATCTGCCTAAGCCTCCTCCCGGTTTCCGTCGCGACATGCTGCGCCGGGTGGTGGACATGGGGGTTCCCTCGATGGTCAGCTTCCTCCTCATGACCATCTATGATGTCGTGGATATCTTCTGGTTGGCGAAGCTCGGCACGGCTCCGGTTGCGGCGGTGACTGTGTTTGGCGCATTATTGTGGGTCTTGGCCTTTGGCAACAATATCATCGGCTCTGGCAGCGTCGCCATGATCAGCCGCAGCTACGGAGAGGGCAGCGACGAGAAGACTGCCGAGGCAATCCGCGCGACCTTCTTTCTCAAGTTCGGTGTCGGCGCCGTCTCCGGCTTGATAGGCATCCTGATTCTCCCCTGGGCCTTAAGCCTCTACGGAACCGATCCGGAAGTCCACAAACTCGCTCTGGAATTCGGAGTGCTTCAGTGCGCGATTCTCGGATTTCCCATGGTGAGTTTCTCGGTTTACACAGCCTTTCGCGGAGTCGGCAAGCCCAAGCTCGGCATGTGGATATCCATTATCGGCGCGCTGGTGAATCTCGTGCTCGATCCCCTGCTGATCTTCGGTATCGGCCCCTTCCCCAGGCTCGAAGTGCTCGGCGCCTCCATCGCCACCGCGCTCGGCTACATGACGGTCGCACTAAGCGGCGCGTGGCTCTTGTCGAGACCGACCTCGCCGGTTCGAGTGAAGTGGAATCTGCGCCCGCTGCCTTATGAGATGATGAAGCGCATCTTCACGATCGGATTTCCCAGCGGATTCGGTTCGTTGAGCTACTCGCTGATGAATTCCGCCGTCGTCGGTCTCTTCGCCAAATACGGAACGGTCGTCGTGGCGCTCTTCGGCATGAGTCAGCGCGTTGTTCGCTTCGGAATGACCTTGAACGTCGGCATGGGATTGGGAGTCGGCGCGTTAGTCGGGCAATTCCTCGGTGCGAAGGATCACTACCGTGCCTGGCATGTATCGCGTGAAGCGGTGAAGCTCTCGCTGATTGTGATGACGGTCTTCGGCTCTGTTGTCTGGATCTTCGCCGGAACGATTGTCGGATTCTTCTTCTCCGATCCGCAGATGATCACCGAGGGCCTGTGGTTTCTTCGCATTCTCGTGCTCTCGATTCCCTTCAAGGGTGTGTTTGAAGTCATCGGCAATTCCTACAATGGCGCGGGACGTAATCTGCCCCCGATGCTCTTCGGCGTGACGACAGATTGGCTACTCATTGTGCTTTCGATGGCTGCATTAGGTATCTGGTTGGACCACGGAGCGGGCGGCATGTTGATCGGCTATGCTCTGGGTCATCTGATTGGCTGCATATTGTTCTATCTTTCCTATCGCCGCGGCCACTGGCTCCACCACGAGATGTAGGCTTGAAAACCTCCTCTCGCCCTTCCCCTGCGAGGCGCGGGGGAAGGGATAGGGATGGGGGTTGCTCCACCACGAGATGTAAGACGGAGTGCCGCCGAGCCGGGTTCGCGCTCGATGATGATTCAACTGCATCTATCTTCCGCGCACAACCCGGCCGAAATCTATTCTTTGGGTCTCCGGTTCCTCTTTCAGTTTTCAGTTTTCGATTTTTCTTCCATGCTTCCCATAATACCCTCTCAAGAACTCTCCGGCGTCTTGACGCTGCCTGCCGAGGTTGCAGGAGTCGAGCATGTGCCGCGCGAGGAGCGCAAGGCCATACATAAGGAGGCCGTCTCCTATGGTCTTCCCTCGATGGCCGGATTCATGGTCAGCTCCTTCAATGAAATGGTCAGCCTTTTCTGGCTGGCCAAGATCGGCACTGCCCCTGTCGCCGCCGTGACCGTCTTCTATACAATCTACTGGATGATGATGACCTTTAACATCATCACCGGCGTCGGATCGAACAGCATCATGGCCAGACGATTCGGCGAGAACAATTTGCAGGAGGCCGAATCGGCCAGTCGTGTCGCCTTCACACTGAAGATCGTCCTCGGCACCATTGTTGGAATCGTAACCCTGTTGCTGCTTCCGCTTATCTATCCCTTGATGGGCATGGAGCAGGATGTTGAAGCCATGGCTCATCGTTTTGCTCCGCTACTCCTAATTGGTGCGGGAATTGTCGGCGCATCCTATTCCGTCTATTCCGCATTTCGCTGTCTGGGCATGCCGAACATGGCGCTCTGGGCGCAAGCTCTCGGAGCCGGAATCAATTTGATTTTGAATCCGTTGCTGATTTTCGGAGTCGGCCCTTTCCCCGAACTCGGAATCTTGGGAGCAGCTCTTGCAGGAATAATCTCCTATACTGTGGTCACCGTCGTCGGCATTCTCGTGCTCGCAGGCAAGCGATCTCCCGTGAAAGTCAACTGGCTCAAGAAACCGTTTCCGCCCATTTCTGAATACTTAAGCGTGTGGAAGGTCGGATGGCCGGTCGGCATCAATGTCTTGAGCTTTTCAGGCAGCGCCGCCGTTGCGGTTAAACTCGTGGCAGTCTATGGAACGGATATGGTCGCGCTCTTTGGCGCCGTGCGTGAAGTCCTGCATTTCGGCATCATGTCCATGGTTGGTTTCACGCTGGGCACTTCTGCATTAGTCGGGCAAGTCCTCGGCGCGAAAGACAAAGTCAAAGCGTGGGTCACCGGAGTCTATTCGATTCGCCTTGCGGGCTGGATCATGCTCGCGTATGGTCTTATAATCTTCATCTTTGCCGAGTGGATTGTTAAGATGTTCTTCCCGGACAGTGATCTTGGAGGATTAGGTGAGACCATCATGCGCATCATGGCCGTATCGCTGCCCTTGATCGGCATTCACGTCGGCTCGGAGACCGTCTTTGAAGGCGCGGGTCACAACAAGCCGATGATGAACCTCTCCATCTTCCATTCGTGGATCATGGTCGTGCCGTTCATGTATCTGCTCGGCCCGGTGTTGAGTTTCGGGCCAGAGGGCATGATGTGGGGCTGGACCTTAGCTCACTCCTTCGGAGGCATGATCGCCGTCTGGCTCTTTTATCGCGGAAGCTGGCTCAGAGTCGAGGTCTGAAGCTTAGGTTGAAAACCGTTAGAAACTTTCCTACCTTTAGGAAGCAACTTAGAGCCGCACCATGAAAAACTCGCGCCTGCTTGCAGTTGGACTGATTGCCCTGCTTCTGATCATAGTCGGAGTTGGAGTTCGTCTTTCGATTCGCGCCATGAGCCCGCTACCTTCCGGCTTGGGCACCACCTACGGCTGGCTTGCGCGCTGCCCCGAGGGCTCAAATTGCGTCTCGTCTCAGGCTCCCGATGATGCGCACAAGATTGCTCCGATTCTCTTCACCGGAGCCGACCGCCGTGTTGCTTACAACACACTCTTGCAGGTGATGGAAGACCTGCCGCGCGCAACCGTAGTCGTAAGTCGCGTGGATTATGTTCACGTCGAATTCCGCTCCGCGATTTGGGCCTTTGTGGATGATGTGGAGTTTCTGCTGGACGAAACCTCCGGCAGAATCGAAGTGCGCGGGGCCGCGCGGCTTTGCAAAGACGACGGAGGCCGCAATCGCGCCCGGCTCGAAGAGATTCGTAAATTGTTCACTGACAAACTCGCTATCGTGATGAAAGGGACTCCGCAATGATGAGTTGGGTGTTATTGCTGTTTTCAACTCTCGCTCTTGCGCAGGACGACAAGGGAACCTCGTTGACCGTCAACATTTCCGGCATTGAAGGGAGTAAGGGCCAGTTAGTCGTCTCGCTTTGGCCTTCCGAATCCGCGTGGGATGAGAAGAAAGCGCTTCACCGTCTCGCTATTCCGCTGCAAAATGGCGGCGGCACGTGGAGCTGCGAGAATCTGCTTCCCGGCCACTATGCGGTTACGGTTTTTTATGACAAGAATTCCAACATGAAGATGGATCGCCATTGGTACGGCCCGCCAAAGGAAAAGGGCGCGGCCTCCAACGGCGCGAAGGCACAGACCTTCGGTCCGCCCAAGTGGAGCGACATGGAATTCGAAATCATCGCCGAGCCCAAGACTATCGAAATCAAATTCGAATGAAACTTTTTGTTGTGGAGGATCATGGAGAAACTGAAGGGAAGGATTGTATCATATTTAAGCAGTTCCAAGAAGTGCGAGTCAACAACACTCAATGAAGTGTGGGAAGATCCGGGAATTGTGGTTGAGTCATACGCTGATCTCGTGGCTAAGATCGCACGTCTCTCCTTCTACAATCCAGAGTGGGTGTTGTTCTTCCGGGGGCAAGCACGCGACTTCGTGAACAAGAATGGGACAAGCCTCCGTCCACAGATATTCAGAGCGGAACAAGGACAATACCTCGTCTCCCCGCCAGTACTTCGGAAACGCTACGAAAAGCTCCAACGAGCAGACGATATGCTAAGAGAGATGTACACCTATGTTGGCAAGAAGCGAATCGTTCGTCACCAGATTCTTCGCTGGGCAATACTGCAGCATTACGAGGTGTGCCCGACTCCTCTGTTAGACATAACACAATCGTTGCGGGTCGCCGTCACATTTGCGACTTGTGAGGCTGAGAACGATTTTGCCTATGTCTACGTACTTGCTGTACCTCAGGTCACAGGTAGCATCTCAACCTCTACCGAGCACTCTCTCCAGATCATAAGACTTAGTTCTATTTGTCCACCTGCGGCCCGCCGACCTCATTTCCAGGAAGCATATCTAATGGGCATGTTTCCGCCGATCGACTCGCCTAGGCAGAAGAAGGAGGTTCCTATCGGCGAGGTGGATTGCTCTAGGCGACTTCTCTGCAAATTTCGGGTACCAGGATCCGGTTTAAGTGATAAGGGCAAATTTGGAGAAATACCCTACGCTGCCCTAATGCCTGTGAAAGGCGATCTCTTGCTCGACCTGTGCAATAGCATTAAGCGCGAGATCAAAACAAGGTACATCATCAACAGCTGACGTGCGTCTCTGGTCCGAAAAAATCCTTCCTCGCCTCATGCACTCCTGCATGTCCGCCGAGCGTCACGCGATGTATCGCGCGGATGCAGTGCTTCATGCTAAGGGGAACGTGCTCGAAATCGGATTCGGCTCGGGACTGAACCTCGCCTATTATGGGAAAGAGGGTTCGCGCGTCACCGGACTTGAGCCAAATCCCGGAATGAGAAGAATCGCCGTGCGCACGATGCACGAATACTCCTTCCCGGTCACGCTGCTCGCTGGAACCGCCGAAGAGATGCCCTTCGAGAATGGTGAATTTGATTCTATCGTCTCGACCTGGACCCTGTGCAGTATTCGCAATCTGGAATCAGCACTTCAAGAGTGTCGCCGCGCCTTGAAGCCCGGGGGGGAATTTCTCTTCTATGAGCACGGTCTTGCTCCCGATCCGATCTTGCAGAAGAAGCAGCATCGCTGGAGCAAAATTACTCCCTATCTGTTCGATGGCTGCCGTGTGGATCGCCCGATGGATAAGCTGATTGGCAGCGCCGGTTTCGAAATCACCTCGCTCAAGAATTTTTTCATGCCCGCCGTCCCCCAAACCGAGGGCTACATGTTCGCAGGAATCGCAATCAAGTCGTAACTCCCCTTCTGATCCCCTTCTCAGTTCACGGGGAAGGGGCAGGGGATGGGGTTTCCCTTTTCATCTTTCGCTGTTCGATTTTGCTTCTCTCCGCCACACATCTCTCCAACTCCTATTTCCGCGGCTCTGTCGAAGTGCCCGTGCTCTCGCATATTGAGCTTGAAATTGCTCAGGGTGAGCAGGTTGC
>JADLDM010000184.1 GCA_020846695.1 bacterium
AGATGCTCGCTCCGATCGTCGCCGAAGGAAGGGCCGCATTGCCGTAGTCCGTGCTGTTTAGCGCACCGAACTCTACAAAACCATTACCGCATATCCAGGAACTCGTGTAATCCACTCCGTAGAATCTAAACGTAAACGGCAGCACGACAGACTGTCCGGCATCATCAGTCGCGATAGCCGTTGCTGTTCCCGGCCCACCTGCGGAAGGCGCAATTTCGAACCATGCGAATGTCGGACCACCGAGATCATTATTTTCACAAGCGCTGTAACCGCCCGCATCCGGAGCGCTGCAATCGAATCGAGGATCTGCGGGAAGCGTGAAGTTCTGCGTCGCGCTCGCTCCCACAACAACACCAACAATCGTCTGCGCTCCGCATCCGGCGCCAGTTGCCTTCATGTCATAGGTTCCCTGCGGAACAGTAAGGCTGTAGAACCCGGAACCATCCGTCGTTGTTGGCGTAACGGGAACATTCAGCATTTCAACCGTCGCACCGACCGCCGGATCTCCAAAACAATCGTTCACGCTTCCTGAAACGGTTCCCTGCGGAGCAAGCGACAACACAACGTTTTGCGTCGTATTATTGCCCTCGGTGATTACGAGACCATTTACAGTCGCAGTGACGTAACCGAATTTTGAGTATTCAACATTGTACGTTCCATCGGGCAGCGGAAGATCATAGTCACCCGATGCGTTTGCCAGGGTCTGATTCGCACCGCTCGTGATCTTCACTTTGACGCCGCTCAGCGGGCTCGCGCCGTCGCTCACGTTCCCCACGAGATGACCCAGCGTGGAAACTGCAATCACCGCATCATAGGCATTGATCACACCCCAGCCATAAGTATTGTCCTGACCCGTCGTCCCTTGATCAAGCGCGGTCTGCATGATCGCCTCTTTGATCGTGATGTGATCACAATCAGGACACGCTTCGCGCATCAGAGCAACCACGCCTGCCACGTGCGGCCCGGCCATCGAAGTGCCGGACATCGTCGAATAGCCTCCGCCAGGATAGGAAGAGTAGATGTTCACGCCCGGTGCGCTGATTTCCGGCTTGATGTTATCCGGGGAATACGGGGTGCACGGTGTGGGTCCAAGACTTGAAAAACTCGCGATTGGAAAAGGCGCCGCACCGTCGTTTGCGTCAACAGCTCCAACCGAGAAAACTTGATAGGCATTGAAAGAATGAATTGCCGGGGTACGGAGGCCGGACGCACCTTCATTGCCTGCCGACCACGAAATCACCGGACCGGCCGCCTCGCAATTGAGAATTACGGCATTCCAGCGCGTATCGCACGTTGTATAACCCGAGAAGCTGCCGTTCACGCCCCACGAATTTTGAATCGCATCCGGCACGTCATCCAACGTATTCGGGTTGCCGTCCGGATCCGCAAACCACTGATAGTCTGCAATCACATCATTATCGAACGCGCTTCCCGTGCCCTGATTAATTGTGTTCGTCGCAATCCACAGAGCGTTCGGTGCGCCGCCCACCGTGTTCGTATCGTTGCCCGAAATCGCGCGGCCAGTGATAGATCCCATGACGTGCGTTCCGTGTCCATGTCCATCCTGCGGCGTCGCGTGTCCCAAACCGGCCGCATCTCGCCAGCACTCCGCTACCGGCGCGGTGTTTCCGCGCCAACGCGATGAAAGCGCCGGGTGCGTACCGTCCACACCCGTATCACAGTTGGCGACGAGTACACCCTGACCTGTAATTCCCAATTCGCGATTTACTCGCGTCGTCTGAATAGCATTCTGGTCAGCAGTTGTGGTCTCGTTGTCAAGCGGATTCAACCGTAGCGGCCTCAAATCCGCGCCCGGCTTCGTTTCCGTCGGAATCGGTGCAATCAGCTCTGGCCTGAAATTCTCTGTGACAAAACGCACGTCGCCGCGACTGATCAAGGACTCCAAATACTCTCGCTGCGCGTAAACCACCACACAGTTCTCGATCCAATACGGAGTAAAGCCCTTCACGCGGCCCGCTTCCATCTCGGACTCAAGCTCCTTCAGATACGCTGGCTGTGTCTGCTCAACATTGTACTTCAGCGCTGCAAGGACCTCCTTGTGCCTCTCGGCAAGCGTCGCGCGGCGAGCATGCAGGGCAATGTCCAAGGTCTGAATGTCAACAGGGCTCTCAAGAATCACTATTGCGCTGACGAAATCCGTGTTCTTGGCAGCCTCCATCTGTCTCTCCAATTCTGTGGAGAACTCTGCGGCCATAAGAACCGGACACAGACAGAGGGTCAGCAGTATAAATACAAACTGGGGCCGAATTTTCATGATACTTCCTTGAGGAATTGGATGAGTCTCGCTTGGCACCTCGCGAGGTGCCTGTCTTTATAAGATAGTGAAATCTCTCGCCGACATCAAGAACAAGACACACTGTGAACAAAAAGAAATGCGGCAGCGATCAGATTGGTCTGACCCTGCCGCTCGACATGGACTTCAAATTTCAACCACAGCTCTTCGTCAATCCCATGACCTCTTTGACGGCCGCGAGCATCTCGGATCGGTCAAACGGCTTCGAGATCGTCCGTTGCGCTCCCAACAGCTTGGCCATCTTCAGGTAATCCGATGGGCCGACCCTTCCGCCGCCTGAAATCGCAATGATCTTCGCATCAGGGAAATCACTCTTCAACTCGCGGATCGTCTCGATCCCCTCTTTCTCAGGCATGATAATATCCGTGATCACCAGATCGGCCGGTTGCGATCGGAACAATGCGAGCGCCTCGTTGCCGTTGGACGCCGTGGCGACTTCAAACCCCTCACGTTCGAGCATGTGGTGAAGCATCTGACGAATGTTCGGATCGTCGTCAATTACAAGTATGCGAGACACGTGTATCCTCTTGAACTTTGTTTGATTTCTGTAATGCTTGCCGCACACCCCTCGCCAAATCGGCGGCCGAGACCGGCTTGCTCAGCACGAGGGTGTGATGTTCCGCAGTTTCCCGAGTGACGGCGCCCGAAGCCAACAGAATCGAAGGCAGGCCCGGGTCAAGTGTGCGAAGCGCTGCGAGAAGGTCAAGCTGCGTGGTCGAAAAAGTGTCACTAAGAATCAGCAGGTTTATCTGATTTCCGAAAGCTTCGAACTCCGCCAGCGCCGATGATGCCGAAATATGCTCATGAACTTCATAGCCGAACGCCGAGAGCATCTGCTTGCCCAATGTTGCGATCCCCTCATCGTCATCGCAAAATAGGATTCGCTCGTTACCCTCCAGAGCCTCTGTCTCAATGGTCGAACTCGAATCATGCTGATTGGGACTGGCAGGAAGCCAAATCCGAATTTCTGTCCCTTCGCCAAGTCGCGATTCCACTTGAACCACACCCTTATGAGAATTCACAAGACCGTGAACAACCGAAAGTCCCAGTCCGGTCCCTTGCCCCACGGACTTCGTCGTATAAAATGGCTCGAAGATTCTCTTCTTAGACTCCTCCGACATGCCGCAGCCGGTGTCGGAAACACTAAAACACATCCATGCTCCTGCGGTAAGTCCGCTCCCCGCCGGACAATCTTCATCCAATAACTGGTGGGAGCGCGTCTTCACTCTGATCTCCCCGCCACTCTCTCCGATGGCATGAAGCGCGTTGGTCACCAGATTCATCACGATCTGATGCATCTGAGACACATCCGATCTGACAAATATCCCTTTCTCCAAGTCTTCGATCAGCTCGATGTTGGGGGGGATCACGGGCTTGAGAAGCTGTAGCGTCTCATGAATGATCGCATCCGACTTCAAGACCGTCGAAGGCTGTTCCGACTCGCTGCAAAATGCCAATATTTGCTGCACCAGTCCCTTCGCTCGATAGGCCGCTTCAATCACACGCTCGATGTCCTCACGAGACCGCGCATTTTCGTCAAGTTCGATCCTCGCCATGTCCGCGTAACCCAGAATCGGCGTCAGGATATTGTTGAAGTCGTGTGCAATGCCTCCAGCCAACGTTCCAATCGTCTCCATTCGTTGAGATTGTCGCAACCTCGACTCCAGTCGCTCGCGTTCATGACGCCCCTGCTCTTCTTGAGTCGCATCAACTCCCACCGACAACAGGAGTTGACCACCCGAACCGCTCAATAGCTCCGTCTTCAAAGCGACGGGATACGTGCTCCCGTCCTTTCGCCTGTGAACAAACCGATGCTCCACCCACGGCGCGGCTCCCGAGAATAGCGGCCTGTACACCTCGGCGTCAAAATCAGACGGATCAACGAAGAGGTCAACGACGGACATCGAGCTAAGTTCACTCATTTCGTAACCGAGATTTCTACAGGCGCTCTTGTTCACTTCGATGAACTTCAGGCTCTGCGGATCAACCATGTAGACTTCCGAGTGAGTCTGCTCGACCACGCGCCCCAATCTTACCGCACGCTCCTCGGCTGACTTGCGCTCCGTAATATTGGACCATGTGCCTGCCGCGCGAAGCGGACAGCCGTTTTCCATCCACTCCACAACCTTGCCTCGCGACAAGACCCAAATCCACTTCCCCGAGGTCGTCTTCACCCGCTCTTCTATCTCATAGTGTGAGGTTCGATGCGCGACGTGCTCTTGGAACGCGATAAAAAAACGCTTGCGATCTTCCGGATGCACCATGTCCTCCCAAGACTGATGGTGATACCGGAACGTCTCAGGATTAAGCTCCAGCCACTCAAGAATACGTGAACTGAAAAAGCAATCACCCGTCTCAACGTTCCAGTCCCAGAATCCATCGCTCGAACCATCGAGCGCCAACGCCAAACGCTCCTCGCTTGCGCGTACCAGCTCAGCAGTCTCGACGTGCTGAGTGACGTCCCACGTTGTCCCGAAGAACCGGCGAATTTCTCCCGAGTCGTCAAGCTCAACCTTCCCCTGAGTTCGCACGTGAACAAGGCCGCCGTCGGGTCGTACGATGCGGTACTCTATCGGTTCGATAACATGCGATTGCAGCGCTGCCGACATTGCGGCCATCACTCTTCCACGGTCCTCAGAATGCACCGATTCGAGGAAGGCTCCGACCTCCAAGTATTGGACGTCTTCAGGGATCCCAGTGATCCGCCGCTTCTCCAGGGAATAGAAGACCCGGTCTTCCTGCGGGTACCACTCCCAACTTCCTAACCCCGCAAGTCTCTGCGCCTCCGCCAGCGATTCCCGGCTCTGACGAAGCTCGGTCTCGCGCATCACCTGCTGCCGAATATCACGCAAGAACGCGGCAAACCTCGTCTCCTCGCCGACCTGATACGGCGCGATTGAAACCTCAACCGGAATCGTGCTGCCGTCCTTGCAGCAAGCCTCTAACCTAAGCAGCTTATTGAGTACATGGCCGTGTCCAGCTTCCCGAAATTTCGCTAAGCCGCGCACGTGCGCTCCTCTAAAACGCTCGGGCACGATGAGATGATGCAGGAATTCTCCCACGGCCTCATCGTGGGCATAGCCGAATATCTTCTCCGCGCGCTCATTCCAATCCGTGACAATCCCGTCTCCGTCCATGCTCACCACGGCATCTAACGAAGTGCTCAGAATACTCCGCGCAAGATTCCGCGACTTCTCTAATTCTCGATCCGCGATGACTTGCGCCGTGATCACCTCGCAGAACATGATGAGTCCGCCGATCGCATGATCCGCATCGTGCCAAGGGAGTACTTCCCATTTTAGCCAGTCGCTTCGCCCGTCGCTTCTCGGAAACTCGTCACGCTCACAAGACTCGGACGCGCCGGCAAGGCATCGCTGATGAATTTCCTTCCACCGTTCCGGTATCTCTGGAAACACTTCATAGTGATGAAGACCCACTACTGACTCGTGTGATAGCTCGAAGTCCTTGTACCATCTCCGGCTCGCCACTATGTAGCGCATGTCCCGATCGAACATCGCCACAGCCGCCGGAGCGTGCTCCACGAATAACCGTAGTTGTTCCTCGCGATACGCCAGCGCCTCCTCGTTGGATTTGCGCGCTGTAATGTCCTTCCCTGAGCAGTAGGTATGACCTAGAGTTCCGATCCGCATCGCGTTCCAGGTGTACCAATGAACTTCGCCGCTCTTCCCGATCAAGCGAATTTCCAAGGCAAGGGTGACACTACCTTCCTGCAGATTCGCCAGCTCTCGATAAGCCATAGCTACGTCGTCCGGATGGATAAGCCCCTCTACCCCTATACCGACGAGTTCCTCTTCAGAGTATCCTAATCGCCGGTAATTCGCCCGGTTTGCCCGCACGATCTTTCCATGCTCGTCAAACACAACCAGCGAATCGTCAGAAAGCGCAAAATAGGTCTCCAGCTCTTCGGCAAGCAGGTTGCGCTCCGTCGTATCAAGCGCCACGCCGATACTTCCCGCAACGATCCCCTGAGGATCACAAATCGCTTCGGTGAATCCCTCGTAGTTGCGAGCGCCGCAACTCAAGCGAACGGATCGGATGTCGCCAGGCACGCCCGAATCCGAAGCAAACTTCGCCTCCGAGTTCATCCCGAGTTGAAACACGTCATCGAGACGCATTTCCACGAGCTGCTTGGGGTCCAATCCCAACTGTTGAAGCGCAACGCCGGTGATAAAGGTAATCCTGCCGTCGTTGTCCAGAGACCACATCAGAGCCGGCATCCGGTCCGTCAGCAATCTCAGTTTCGATTCATTCAGCGCAAGTTCCGCGACCGCTCGCTTCCGCAAGACGGCATTCGAGATCGAATCCGTGACAATCTTCAACAACTTGATGTCCTCGGGGCCGAAAGCCGCCGGATCGTCATACGACTGAATCACAAAGACACCAAAGACCCCGGTCTCATGCTTCAAGGGCATACCCAGCCAGCACTGCGCCCGTTGCCCCATGCTGCGAACTCCAAGCTGTGCGCAGAGAGTATCTCTGTTCTCGTCATTGAGCAGGAGAGGTTCGGCCGACAGCCTGACGTAGTCGGTCAGTCCGCCCGTCAGGTCTTGCTTCCCGCTCCGCAAATCGCTCTCGGTGTAGCTATCGTGCACCATTGGAAACGTGTAGGCGCCGTCCGTCGCATCATAGAGCGCAAGATAGGAGTTGCTCGTATCCACGATTCTCGCGAGTTCCTTGCGAACGGTTTCATAGAACTCATCAAGCGATGCTCCGCTGATCGAGGCTTCCGCGATATTCAGCAGGATGTCCCGCGTCACCTCGCGATGATGCGTCATCGTAACGTCGCGTGCGCATATCAGAACATTTCCCTCGGAAAGACTGTCTTCAAGCCTTGTCGTACGAATCGCCCAGAACTGCGCCACACTCTCTGGAGGACGCACCTTGAATACTGTTTCTGCGGAATCCCCGCTGCCCGAAACGGTCGCCAACACGCTCAGCCAGCGCGTCTTCTCGATCGGATCAAACAACAGTTTCGAGTGCGCTCCGATCAGCGATTGGTAAGGCGCGTCGTCCCGATTCACATAGGTGATCTTCCCCGTCGCATTCACAACGAGCACAAGGTCGGCGACGTTTCCGGCCACTGTCTTCCACAGTTCCGCGTCCTCAGCATGGCCTTGCTTCTTTGCTCTGAAGACCACAAACAAGATCGCACCGGCTATGACAAGCAAAACTGCGAAACCAAGAAATGCCGGCCAATACGACACCATGATCCCTGCTGGTTGAGGAGCTGCAAAGACTTCGGAAGCGCACAAAGTCACGGCCGAAATTGCCGCAAGCGCAAACGCTCGACACACGATCTCCGATGTCGCTGTTTCGCAACCACACAATCCGCTGCTATGCTTCTTCATGCATTTCCGCCACTCAGGAACTAAATGTTGTTATAGCAATCTGAAGTCCGTGCGGGCCCACACATTGCAGTGGATCGGTTTGCGCACAAAACGTGCCGGAAAAGGAAAGGGCCGACCCAGTAAACTGAATCGGCCCTCATAGCTGCCTATCAAAGCTATTTTAGCAGCACCATCTTCTGAACGGCTCGGAAACTTCCGGCCTCCATCTCGATCAGATACATTCCCGTCGGCAGATCATTCGCGGTATACGAAATCTCGTGGAATCCGGCCTGCAATACGCCGTCAACGGGCTTCGCGACCTCGCGACCCTGAACATTAAAGATCGTGAGTCCTACATGAGACTCCTGCGGCACGTCAAACCGCAAGGCAGTCGTTGCATTGAACGGATTCGGATAATTCGTATGCAGCGCAAACTGCGTCGGCAATTCACTGTGCTCCGAAGCGTCTGAAGAGACCGTCAAATTGACCGGAATCTCGTACGGACTATCATCATCATTGTGATTCACGATGATCAGTCCAGTGTAGTCGCCCGGCTGCAATGCGCCTGCATCAGCAGTTACGGTAATCGTAGCAGCGCTGCTCGGTTGCACGTCGCCGGATGCCGGGTTCGTCTGTAGCCACGGACGATTTGTCGTGATGTTGTAGCTGACTTCACAGGTTGCAGGGCTCGGATTGACAATTTCAAATATGTCCTCGCCGCTATCGCCTGAAGTCGTGAAGATATTAAGCGACGTGACACTAAAATGCGCATTCGGCTGACGCATGGTCGCGTTCCGCGTCGAGGTGCCGTCATCCTCCACGACAACTCCTTCGAACACTTGATCGCAGAATCCCTGTTTGTGAACCGTCACATTGTATGTTCCGGGTTCCACTTCCAGCAAATAGGTTCCCGTCACGTCCGTTGTTGCGAAAATCTCGGGATTCTCCGCAATCGTCACCAGCGCGCCTTCAATCGGAGTGTTGTTGCCGAATTGCCGCACCAATCCGTTGATCTGTCCTGAAGGTCCGGCCCAGAACGCAACCGCAGTATTGTCATCCGGCAGGAACATCCCCGCACCGTCAAAGAGAAGTTCGATCGCGCTCGTCCCGTCGAAGTTCTCGACGCCGATGCTGCACCATGTATTGCTTGGGAAATCGTCTCCGATGCTCAAGTAGTTCAAGTAGATTCCGCCGCCCTCTTCGAGAATGATCTGGAATGTGTACAGGCACGCCGTATTCGAGATATGCGGCACGTCAATCCAACTCATGATAAACCGATCCCCGTCCTGATAGTACTTGAATTGACCACCGGACGGCGGATAGAGATCATCCCAGAACAGATAGATTACCTCGTTCGGCTCAATCGGATCCGGAATCGGTTGGTTGAAGTAATTTCCCCAAGCAGCTGCAATGAACGACGCCCATCCGTTCGAGCACATGTAGACTTCCGTATACGTGTTGCCCATGAACGGGAACTCAAATCCCAAATCAAACGGCCCGACAACCTGATCGTCAAACGAGATCCCTGCGTCTTGACCGATGCCCGAAATATCCACCCATTCAATATCCACTTCCTCCCACGGGCTCACAACCGCACCTTCGAACGCATTGGAAGGCGTCGAAATGTTCGGCACTTCGTCTTGCGCCGTCACCGCCCAGATATAGAATTGATCGTTTGCCGGCGGCGTATCTATGAAAGTGGTCGTTCCTGCGGGCACGGTTGCGATTGGCGATCCGTTGCGCCACACCTGATAACTCGCAAGGTCCACAAGCGGCGTTCCGTCCCTATTCAGTGTCGGTGCATCCCATGTCAAAACCATATTCGTCGTACCGGAGGGCTCCGCCTCAAGATTCGTCGGCGGCGATGGCTCCATATTGCAGTGCGCAACACGCGTCGGCGAAGGCGGCGATTCCTCGCCGTTATCATACATCGCCGTGATGTGATAGGAGTAGTCCGTATTCTCAATCCGGTTTAGGTCCATGTAGTTGGTTTCAACCGGCTGCGCGATCATCGTGCTGTCACGATAAACGCGGTAGTTCACGATGTCGTCCAACGCACTGGACTCGTGACGCGAGCGCAATTCAAGCTGCGGCGCGCGCGAATAGGGCGGGAACCACTTATCCAGTGGATTCCGCTCAACGACTTCTCTGTGCGAGACCGGACTGGCCTTCCTGTCGGTTGCCTTTCCACCTTTCTCAAGTGCAGTCAAGGAAGAAGGAACGGTTTGAGCAGCAGGAACGCGTTCCACTGCATAGCCTCCCGCTTCACCCACCGACAGCATATAGACGTCATCCCCGCCCCTCGAAGCCAGTCCTTCTTCGGGCGGCGGACCACCCACCCACACGCGCATCATCCAATCGTGCCACGCCCACTGATTCCATATGGGATACGAATTCGTCCAATAAGAGCGCAAGTCCGGCAGACTGTCATCCGATCCGACTCCGGGACCTTCAATTCCCGGGGGGAATTGCATCACAACCCAGAAGTCCTGCGCCTCCGTCAAGAAAATATCGCCGTCTGTCACGGCATTAATCCAACCCGGATCTCCGTCGGCCCCGATTTCGTTCCATGAAATCCACGCGTTGTCAATGTCCGCGCCATCCACGCCCTCAAGCGACGGACAAATTGCCACCAACGGCAGCGGATCGGATCGCTCCATATAGATATTCGCGCTGTAGATCATCATCGGGAAGTTCGCATCGTCCGGCGGTGAAAAGCGCACTGCGAAATAGTCCTGCGGTCCATTTGGGAAATCCACGCGATACCAAGCCTCGGACGTCTCATCGTCATAGATGAGTTCAGTCCCCTCAAGGACACCGGGCTCAAGCCATGTGACTCGAATCCGGTCGTCGTAATCGCCGTTGGCGCCGACGCTGGTAACGGGCAACGCACCAAACAGCACCGTGATTGTATTGGAACCGTCGGATTCAACAGGCGTCGAAACATTCAAATCAACTGCCGTCACGCGATACTGATAGATTCCGTCTGCCGTTAGCGTCTCCTGATAGAAGGATGTTGCGGACGTGCCGACTTGCGCCCACTCCTCACCTGCCAAGCGGCGGAATATCCGGTATTGATCCACCAGAGGATCCGTCGAATTGTCCCAATCCAACTGCGCGACTCCCGTTTCGTTGTCAACCGTTCCGGTCAGGTTCGTCGGCGCAGGAGGATCCAACCGGACGATGGTAATTTCAACACCGGTCGCGCCACCTTCGGGAACCGTCACCTCGACAGTGGAAGTGTGATAATCCGGATGTGTCGCAGTCACTTGCCTCACACCCGTGATCACATTCGTTAGCTGAAAAATACCGTCGCCTGCGGGAATCGTGGACGGCAAACCAAAACCATTTGCGCGCACCAGTGATTCTGAGTAATTCCCCATCCCTCCGTCAAAGGTCAAGTGCCCCGATATCGTACTGTAGACCGGCGGAGCCATTCCCCAAATCAAGAAGTCATCAAAAAACAAACCGGACATTTCGAAATCCTGGAATTGATCCGATCCGAAGTGAAAACGAAAGATCGGGACTTCGCCTGCGTAATCAGCCAACGGAACTGTCACGTATTCCCAGCCGCTCGACTGACCTGACCACCCCGGCTCACCCCCCAACGGATTCCCGAAATCACCTATAATCATGTCGGCAGGATAGCCGCCGTCCGGCGTCAAAACCTCCCAGGTCAATCCGCCGTCAACCGAAATCTTCAAATTTCCGCCGTCATACCACGCGAAATCGAAACCATAACAATCATAATACAAGTAGAATTCGAGATGCGAATTCGCACCTGCTATCGCCAAGCCCGGACTCAAATCCACCGACCAATCATTCAACATTCCGTAGTCGCCCGCCAAACCGGTTCCCCAGACATTAGGCGAACTGTGGAAGCCCGGAGTAACGTCAGGATTGGTCACTTCACCCCATTGCCAGCCCTCGTTCGCCACCCATTGCCCGTCGTTTGTATCAAAATTGTTCGAGTATGCGGGCGTGCCGACTACCGCAACCACGGATCGCGGCGCACCGAAATACGGCGTGTGGTACGCTCTGACGCTGAACCTTCTGCTTCCGTCCTCAATCCCCGTCGCAGCATACGTCTGAACCCCCGGCGCAACGGTCCCTAACAGCGTTCCAGTGTCCACTCTGCCGAACCAGACTTCCACGTTCGTCGGTGTGAGCGGATTGCCGTTGGTGTCCTGAGTCGGATCCGTCCACGTCAGCGTCACATTCTGCCCGTTCACACTTGCCTGCAAATTCGCGGGCGCGCCCGGCACGCCGTCCGGCTGTGCAATCAGTAGCGAAGTCCCCGAAATCGGCAGCCAACCGTCGTTATTCGCGCAAACTTGAAGAGCTTCGTCACTGGTCAAGTTCTCCACTCCGACCGTGCAAGACGTATTGCCGATTTGACCTGTCGAAATATCCTGATAGTTGTACTGGATGTTTCCGTTGGCATATAGGATCATCTGCACACTGTAGAACTCCGAGTTGTCTTCCCAGTGCGGAACATTGTTCCACGAGATGATGAATCTCTCGTTTGCCGTGTCCGAGTAGTAAAGCACGCTGCCCAATCCTGAGTCAAGATCGTCCCAGAAACAATAGGCTACGCAATGCGGCTCCATCTGATCCGGGATCACGTCGTTCCAGTAGCGCGACCAGTTCTGCACGAACGAGACCCAACCGTTGTCGCAAATCCACACCTGAGTATAGGTCTGATCATAAAACGGAAACTCAAATCCGATTTCTATGGCATCCGTGATCCACTCGTCGAACAGGCCTGTATTTGTACCGTTCTCCGTGATGTCTATCCACTCGTATTCGATTTCACTGGATTCGTATATATCGAGCGGATTCCCCGGCCTGCGCGGAGCGGTCTGCGCCGCGTCCTGATAGCGCACCACGCTCGCCAATTGCATCGGGTTCTCCCCGGCAAGCCGCAGCTCACTGCTGGTCAATCGCTCGCCGCGCGCCACCTTATCCTTGAGCGCCGACACAGTCTCGGGACTGACTGCCCAAGCCGATAGCGCGGTCAAACCGGCGACCACAAAGGCCGCCCACTTCACAACATTACTTTTCCCGTTCCTCATTGCCTTGCTCCTGATTAATCTTCGGCACCCTGCTTAAGTTTATTAACTGCCAGAACAATAAGCAAGCTGCCCCACGTGCTTCTTCCGATTGACCCATTCCAATGCCATCCCACGCCTCGCCTTGCGGCTTTTCCTTACACATCCCCTGTCACGATTTATGTAAATAATTGATTTTTATCTGCTTTTGGTCTGTGCACGGTGCGCGCAACTCGAAGAATGTTCAATTTGCCGCTTGCTTTCAGGAAGAAATGAATGCAGATTATCACTTTGAATCGCACACCGGGAGGCATCGCCTTGTCAATGCCTCCAAAGCAATGTCATGACACCTCTCGTCTCAACAGACTGGCTCTCACAGAATCTCGACCAGCCAAACCTCGTAGTAGCTGAAATCCGTTGGGTTCACAACGACCCCGATGGGGCATATCGAAACTTCCAGGCGGGGCACATCCCCGGTGCAATCTACGTAGACCTTGATCGCGAGTTGTCGGAC
>JADLDM010000185.1 GCA_020846695.1 bacterium
CACGCGGTCCTTGACGTCCGGACTCACATGTTTCAGTGCAAGCGCAAGATCCTTGTTATCAACTTCCTTGAGCACCTTCTGAATCGAGCGGTCGTCAAGCTGCACAATATCCTCAAATACAAACATGAGGTTTTTGATGTCCGTCGCAAGGTCCGGCGCGCGCTCGTTGATCTTCGAGAGGATCGAGCGCTCACCCGATGTTCCGATCATATTTAGAATCTCCGCCGCTGCTTTGACTCCGCCCAGCTTACTGGATGACTGTGAGAAATCCACGCGGGACTCAAGCACGGACTCAACCGCGGAAATTGTCTCAGGAGCAACTCTCTCCATGTTGGCGTAGCGCATGATTACTTCCGCCTGCAACTCTGGAGCAAGATCTGCGAGAATCTGCGCGCTCTGTTGAGGTTGCAACTGGCTCAGAACAAAGGCAATGGTCTGCGGATGCTCTTTCTGCATGAAGGCAAGGAGCTGATTTGCATCAACGTTCTTCAAGACGTTGAAGCCTTTGACGCGAATCATGCGCTCAATTCTTCGAATGATCTCGACGGCTTTCTCCGGCCCAACTGACTTCGTTAGAACTTCTTCTGCGTAATTCATGCCACCGACCGCTACAAAATCCTGAGCGGTCATCATGTGGTAGAACTCCTCAATCACGGAGTTCGCTGTGGACGAATCCACGTTGCGCATGCGCAGCATCTCTTTCGTGACCTCTGCGATCTCCTCTTGCTGAAGCCGCTTGTAAATTTCAGCGGATGCATCCGGACCGATAGAGATCATCAGCACGGCTGCCTTCTGGAGATTGGATAGCCCCTTTGTCTTTTCTTTAGCTGTTGCCATCGAGCATCCAACCTCTCATAATCTGAGTCGCATTTTCGGGCTTCGTCAGAACAAAGTTCACCGTTCGGTTCAGCATCTCCTGCGCTTTCAGCGCTTCAACCGTCGGTGCGCCGTCGTCCAGCTCGATCAGTCTGGGCTGATCATTTGCGCTCTTGAAGACTACTTTGGGCTGTCCGCCTTCATACACCGTTGTCATTTGCCCCATCGGAGAAACAGACCCACCGCTCATTGCGGCGCCCACTTGCGCAGCGGCGTTCTGCGCCTGCTGTGCCGTCGCATACATTTGCTGTGCGCTTGCTCCTTGCGGAAGCTGTGCTGCGCCATGAATCACTCCGGCAGGCAAAGCGCCCACGCCTTGAGCGGCCGGAAGCGCAGGCAATTGTGATCCGACCTTCGAGAGAATCCCCTTCAGCACGAAGAATGCCAGGATCAAAACGACTACGATGACGATCTTGTCCGCAAATTGCAGCAGGAGCGCGAGCCAGCCCACCGGTTCTTGAATCGGCTGCTGCTCCTCCTGATTGTCAAACGGGAACGAAATCACCGTGATCTCATCACTGCGTTCAATATCCAATCCGATAGCCCCGGACACAAGCGATCTGAATTTCTCAATCTCTTGCGGAGTACGTTCGACGAACGTTCGTGTCGTCTTGCCTTCCGCATCGGTTGCAGTCTCATAGCTGCCGTCAATCAGCACCGATGCCCACAATCTCTCAATATTGCCGACTTCTGGCACCACTTTCTCTATCGTCTTTGGAACATAGTAATTCGTAACGGTTTTTTCCGATGTGCCCGCTTCCGCGTCTTCGCTCGCTTGGCTCTCCTCTGAAAGTGTCGCCGCGCGCTCTGCATCGTAGTCTTCTATCGTGCGCTCGCTGCGATCCCAATTCAATTTTGCCGTGACCTCCACGCGCGCGCGTCCTGCTCCAACAACGTCTTCCAAAAGCGCTTCCGCCTTCTTCTCAAGCTCGCTCTCAATCTGTGTCTGCACCTCAAGCTGCGAGCTGGAGAGTCCCGCCAGTTCATCGCGCGGACCCGCCGTCAGCAGATTCCCTTCGGAATCCACAATCGTGACGTGTTCCGTCTCAAGTCCTTCAACCGAATATGCAGTCAGACTTGCGATCGCCGCCACCTGTTTCTTTGACAACTGATAACCAGGCTTGAGAGTGAGAATGACCGATGCCGTCGTCGGCTTCTGATCTTCCTTGAAAAGTCGCTGCGCCGGAACAACAAGATGCACGCGTGCGCCTTCGACTCCTTCAATCGTCTGCATCGTGCGCGCAAGTTCGCCCTCGACCGCGCGATGATAGTTCATCTTTTGAAGAAAATCCGTCATCCCCAGCATCGGCTTGTCAAATATCTCGTAGCCAAGTTCGCCGGAGCGCGGAATTCCTTTTTCTGCGAAGGCGAGCCGCAACTCGTTGACGTTTTCCTGCGGCACTTTGATCGTGCCGTCGCTTAGGATTTCATAGGGAATTTTCTGATCGCGAAGTCCGTCGGCCACCGTTGCCGCGTCTTGTGTTTCGAGTCCGCTGTAGAGCGTGACGAGCACGGGGCGGGTCGTATAATTCACCGCTCCCGCTCCGATCGCGACCAGTAGCCCTGCTCCTACAATCAGCATCGCTCGCTGATTGATCGAGAGCCGCTGCCAGAGTTCGCGTAGTGAATCGAATATGTTTGCCATGCTGTTCTGTGCGTTTGCGTGTAGGGGCGGGCCTGTCCTCGGAAGGATCCCTGACCCGCCCGCATTATATTACACCGGCGTCCGCATCAACTCCTGATAGCCTTCGAGCGCTTTCTTACGAATTTCCAGGAGCAGCGTCATCGAAAGCGATGCCTCTTCAACTGCGGCCATGACTTCGTGCAGGTCCTGAACCTCGCCCGTTGCGAATTTCGCCGTCTTGTCGGCGGCACTCAATTGCATTTTGTTCACGTCTCCGATGAACTGCGAAAGCGTGTCGCCGAAGGACGCGCCTCCCACTGAGCCCTGCGGCTGCGCCTCTTTCGGAAGTTGCGGAAGGCTCTTGAGTTTGTCAATTCCGTAGATCATGATTTACGCTCGAATATCAAGGTGTTTTCCAAGTTCCGCATGAGGCTGTGATGGTTCGAGTTCCGCGTGCTTTTGCAGAATGATCTCACGCAGCCTTGCCTCCGCATCCGCGCGGCCTGCGTCATGCGCGTTTACCTGCGGCTTCTGAATCAAGGGCTGTGGCGCAATCGTAGGAGTGTAGGCAGGAACTTTCATATCTCATACTTCATATTTCATATTTTTCTTCACAGTTCCAGCGCCTTCTTCATCATACCCTTTGTTGCATTGAATGCCGTCACGTTTGCTTCAAATGCTCGAGACGCGCTGATCAAGTCCGTCATCTCTTGCACCAAGTCCACATTCGGCAGTTTCACGATGCCGTTCTCATCCGCATCCGGATGATCGGGATCATACACTTCACGAAACGCGGATGAATCCGCTTCGATGTTCGCTTTCACGCCGCTGCTTGCCAAGAGACTCTTGTCTTCGTTGCGGCCCGTCATGTGAAATTCGTCGGTGCGCGCAAGCTTGTTGTTCGTGCTTTGCTCCAGCGATTTCTCGAAGGTTTTCTCTTCGCCGAACGTCACGGCCTTGCGGCGGTAGGGTCCACCCTCCTCCGTTCGCGTCGTTTCGATGTTGGCGATGTTCTCCGCGATGACGTTCATCCGCTTGCGCTGGGCGGTCATGCCCGTCGTACTGGTATTCATCCCGGAAAACAGGGGGTTCAGCTCCATCGAGTGCTCCTTCGGCTTTTTGTCGAAAGCCAAATAAGCAGTTATCGTGCCGACCCTCCCAGAACTTGAATTCCTTTCATCCTTCATCCTTCATCCTTCATCCTTTCAACGACTTACGCTCTCCCTTCCCCTCCCGTAACTTCTCTCCCTTCTCCCCTTTCTTTCTCCCTCCGGCACCGATTTCCTACCTCCTCCGCTTGAACTTGCCGCACGCTATGTTATAGGAGAGGCCGCAACAAACCCTACAAAAAAAATATCCCCCCGGCCTTCCTGGGGGAATTGAAGGGGGTCAAACTCTTATGTGTCGCACAACTGCCGACGGCCTCCGGCCGTCTCCCCCCCTTTCTCCGTTCACGGGGAAAGGGCCGGGGATGGGGGTTCTCCTCTTCCCTCCAACAAAAAAGCCCCGCGATCTCTCGCAGGGCTTCTTAATCTCTCCCCCTCGCTTTGCATGACGGATCAAGGGGCTCGTTTATGTCATCCTATGTTAGGACCTGCTTGACTCTCCAAGTCCTCCAAGACGTCGTCATCCTGAACGAAGTGAAGGACTCTCTGGCTCCCCTTCTCCGTTCACGGGAGCCTGTCCTTTGTAAGGAAAGGGGCCGGGGGATGGGGTGTGTTCCTCCCCCTCCTCACTCCCCACACAATCGCTCCATGAACAATCAGTGCGAGCGTGAGCATAGTGAGAATTGTTGGCGCAGCCGGAGTATCGTACGCGAAGGCCGCGAGCAATCCAAATGTGGAGCACACGAATCCGAAACTCCATCCGACAAGCAGGCGAATGCTCGTGCGATTCGATACCAACACGCCGGCGACTGAAGGAATCACCAGCAACGCGAAAACGAGGAGCACGCCCGCAATTTTCACAGAGCTTGTGACCACCACTCCGAACGTAGCATAGAACACCACGTCCCATACGAAGACATTGCGTGTCATCTTTGCCTGCTCGGGATAGTCTGTGATGTCGAACAACGGCTTGCGAATCAGAAAGTGAATCACTCCGACGATAGCATAGATGATCGCCGTGCGAATAACAGTATCGGGTGAAACCGTGAAGATCGTGCCGACCAACGTCTCCTTCAAGTGCTCCGCTCCCGACGGCGTGCGTTCGAGAATCAGCAGCACAAGCGCCTGCGCCGACGCAAACGCGATTCCGATGAAAGCCTCAAGCGAAACGCGATGCTCAAGATTTCGAAGCCACGCAAAAAGAACCGCTCCGACCAGCGTCGCGCCCACCGGAAACAGGTAGGACGCAACGGCGGACTCGTGCGCATCCGCGACAATAGCAATCGCCATTCCGAGCGCCGCAAACTGCGCCATAGAAAGATCCACAAAGATCACGCCGCGTTTCACGACGTGAAATCCGAGATATGCATGGATTCCCGCCAGTACCAAACAGGCCGCAAGCGCCCACCACATAAACGGATAAGAAAGGGCTTCAATCATCAGTGCACCGTGCCAAGAACGTTCAACAGAACATCAAAATGCTCAAAATAGGAATCGGCACTCGCATCCGGACACGAAGGAGTCAATTTCGCAACGACGACTCCCGTCTCACGCGCAAGATAGTTCGCTCCGTCATCCGAGAAATACGGTTCCTGTATCACTACGCACACCTGCTCCGTGAGAATCTTCTCGACCAAACCGGCAAGATGCCGTCCTGTCGGCGGAATTCCAGGCACGGGTTCGATCTTACCGACGATGTTTAGACCGAACTCCTTCGCGAAGTAGCTCCACGACGAGTGATACGTGACAACGTTGTGTCGCGGCATGTTTTCCGCAGTCTTTCGCCAAGCCGCGAGTCTCTCTTCCGCTTCGGCACGAAACCTCTCAGAGTTCGTGCGAAAGAACTCTGCGTCATCAGGCGACAACCGCGAAAGCGCTTCCGAAATGGCTTGAGCGATAATGTTCCCGTTTCGTGGGCTCAGCCAATAGTGTGGATTTCCTCCCGGATGCACGTCACCCATAGAGGCGTCCACTCTTCCTTCCGGTTTCTCCAGCACCTCAATTCCCGTCGAGCAATCGAGAATCGAGAGCTTCGAGTTGCGCGCGCCTTCAATTATCTGGTCTGCCCATTGATCGAGCCCGAGACCAACCTTCAAATACAAATCCGCGCGCGACGCCTTCACCATATATGTCGGCAAGACCTCCACGCTATGTGGATCGGACGCGCTCCTTGCAATCGCGAAGCACTCCAACTTCTCTCCGCCCACATAGGATGCAATCGAAGCCAAGTCAGTTAGTGATGAACCAACATGAATAACTCCGAACGATGCTTGCGAGAACGCCAAGAGAATCGATAGTCCTAATAGTCGTTTCATCGCATCTCCTTAGAACTGATGCGGCTTGTGCGGCCCCATCGAGAACACAAGCTGCAAGGTGATTGTATTGACCGCATCGGCTCCGTCCGGCATGAAGTGATCCCAATTCACGCGAAACAGTGTCGTCTCTTCCATCAGCGACAAACCGGCGAATGCTCCAACTGAGGAGTCCCACGGCTTCTCTTCTTCCGCCCGCTGATATTGCTCATAGCGCGCTCCCAAATTGTAGCGCTTCTTCATTGTGTAATCGGCAAAGAGATACCCACCCGTAGCAGTGATATCGGAGCTTGCGGAAGTCTCTCGCCTTAGCGACAACACTTCACCCTGCAATACGAGCACATTCAGCGGAGTGAACCACAACTTCGCCTTTGCATCGAGTCCGAGAATTGTGCTGGTCGTCTTCTCTGCCACATTGTTCACGCCGTGCGTTCCCGAGACCCCAACTTCCATCGATGACTCTCCGTCCAACATGAAGAACTCTGACAGACGTCCCAACACTGCAGGGCGCGACTCCTCCTCATCTGGATGAAATGATCGGCCTTGAAGCACGTCAAGCGAGAGCGTGGACGCGATGTCGCTCTTCATCGGAAGGCGATAGGAAACTTGTCCGCCGATTTCATTGAAGGACTCTTCGCCCGGCAAATAGTTTGCAAGCACGCCAAGTCGTTCGACGAAGGGATAGGCGTGCGGGTGAATCGCGTTCAACTTGCCGAAGCCCGCGCGATATTTCCCGAACTTGAGTGCCAGACCGTCAGGCAGCCCTTTGCTCATTGTGAGATAGCCCTCTTCAACTTCAATAACTTCGTCCACAACCGCGAAGACAAAGGTTCCGCGCGCGAACGGATTCAGAGCTGCATCGAAGATCAGCTCCGATTCATCGAAGGAGAATTGCGCGCGGTCGCGATTGAGATCAGCTTCATCATCGGTCGTAAATACGCGCATCTGCCCGACAACGGAAATATCGGGATTGTTGACTCCGGCGAAGGCCGCCAGACATGCGGCAAACAGAGAGAGAGATAGGAAGTATCGGAAGAATGACATGTGTAACCTCGTAGAATTGAATAGCACAAAGCTCCGCCACGCACTTTGCGAAGCGGATTGCAACAAATCGGATCGAGATTACAGAGTGGGAGGGGAGCGCGGAAAATGCGCGCGGGGGAGAGTCGAGACGGGAGCCGAAAAATCCTCGGCTGCAATAACCAGCTCAAGGCATTCCGGCGGATCGACGGTCTGCGGAGTCGAGTTCTCCGCGGGAGTATGCGAAACCGCGCACAGAGCGCAGTCTTCATGGCTTTCGGGATGGTCACAATCGTGGGCGAGCGCCTCGAAGCCCGTCACCAATAGGAGTACGGGCAAACAAACCGCGAGCAACTGCTTCCTGACTTCGCCGAAGTTCATACACTTAATTTACTTGATTGAACACTGAGAATCAACGCGTAATTTGAAGAGCCGGCGAACTCGCCGAGCCGGGTTCGAGCTCTGATTATCCCCCCCCGCAAAGTGCGGGGGGCTAAGGGGGGGGTTATATCATAACCACAACAAAAACAACAAGAGAGGATGTCTCGCCTCTCTTTTCTTCAGCTATTTCTCCAAACTCTTGTTTTATAAACACACCTTTCTATTGACATCCGACCCTTTCATGCGTATATTGCTATTGTTCCCTTCCATCCCCCATCCCCCGCCCCCATCCCCTAACTTTCCCTCCCCGCCCGACCCTCCAACGCCATAGCAATCCAAAAACGGATTCGTAAAAACAATCCCTTCCGTTTTGTCAATTATTAGCAAGCCCAAACCTAAGTGCAACAAAAAGGGCGGCACAAAGCGGCCGCCCTTCACAAGGATTCGGTAGTCTTAGCTGATCCAACTCACGCCGAAAATCAACATGATTGCGACGACGACCATCATCAGACCTTCGCCAGCGATCAGACCCGATGCCATGGATGCGCCGTAGCGATCCACCATGTCCGGGTCCTTCTTCGTGTAGTACGAGGTGATGACCGCGCCCAGCCACATCGAAAGCGCGGAATAGGGAGTAACCATGAATGCGATTCCCAAAGCAATCGGCGAAGGCAGCCACTTCCCGACTCCCTTGATCTTCGCAACAAACGGCATCGCGAAGCCGATAATCGCTCCGATGGTCGCGGCAGTCATGGCGTGCGCGGGAAGCGATTTGATTCCGTCGGCAAGCAATTGCGCCATAGCGTGCCACGCCATCACCGCAGGTCCCGTGAAATCGTCGCCGGGAATCTGATACGCCGCAGTGAGAAGACGATAGACCGCCGCCGCTGTAAACACACCGACAATCACACCAACCAACTGCGCAATCACCTGCTTGCGAATCGAGACCTTCAGCATGTAGCCCGCTTTCAAGTCGTGCATCAGGTCGCCCGATTGACTTGCACCTGCAGCGGTAATCCCGGCGGCCATCAAGTTGGTCGGAATCTGTCCGGGATCGAGCGCACCGTAAACAACCTGCGTGATCTTGCCCATCGCGCCGACCGGATTGATGTCGGTTTCTCCGGTTGCGCGAACGGCGATACTTGCAATCAGGAACGAGAGAATCACCGCGAGAATTCCCATCCACGCTGGGATGTTGAAATAGACCTGCGCGAGCACCGTTGTGAGTGTGGTGGCGAACACCATACCCACCGCCCACCACTTGATCGGAAACGGATCAGGCGCGTCGTCCTCATCACCCGCTTGCGCTTCAACTTTGCGCCCTTGAATGAGCTTCTTGAAGGAGCCGAAGGTGTTGCCGATAGTCTTGTATTGCATGGCGAGACTGGCAAATCCCGCCGCAACCATCAACGCGACTCCCGGCCAAAGCAGCCAGCGGAATGCGGCGAGATAGACATTGTTGGGATCCTTCGGCACGACAATTCCGGTATCCACCAAAATCGGCGCGCCCACTCCCCATGCGAGAATAGAACCCAAGAACAGCGACCAGCCGACCTTGTTGCCGACCAGAATTCCCGCGCCGAGCATCATCGGCGACAGACTGATTCCCATGCGCAGTGAGGCAAGCGGAATTCCAAGAATCGCAACGGAAGTCAATCCGATATCATCAAGTGAGAAATCAGAGAAATGCCCAAGCCCGAGCGGCTTGATGCTGACGAGGATCTTGATAACGGCAGCAGCCAACGCGCCGTAGAAGAGAATCTTGGCCTTCTTCACCGCCTCTTCGCCGGACGAATACATCGCCCGGATGGTCTCGGCCGCAGCAGTGCCCGAAGGATAGCGTAGCTTCTCGCGCACCACCATCTGTTTGCGAAGCGGCACCGCGAAGAACACACCGAGGAACGCAATGGCAATCGCCCAAATGACAAGTTGCAAATACGTCAGGTCGTGACCCGGACCTTGTGTTTCGCGCAAGTAGAGTTCGAGTGCGGGAATACAGGCGACGAATCCGCCGGCAGAGGCCATGGTTCCGGCCGCGCTTCCCGCAGTGGCAGTGATGAGATTCTCTTTCGCTCCATAGGGCCGCGAGAGCATTCCGCTCATCGCTTTGAAGAGCGCAAATGAAATCACGGCGGCGGTGATCGAAGCGCCGAACGTCCATCCGATTTTGAGACCGATGCAGACGTTTGATGCGCCGATAAGGGAACCGACGAGCAGTCCCGATACCAGCGCGCGCACGGTCAGTTCGCTGTAGGTTTGCTCCGGTATCTGCGGAGTTTGTGTTTGCGGGGCAGTGGATTCAACAGCCATTCGATATCCTTAGAGTATTCCTTCTATCATGAAGCAGTAGCTACAGACTTTTCATTCAAGCGCTCATCAAGCATGAGCGGCGTCCTGTTTCAGCGGCTTCTCCATCCACTTGTGCGTCAGTAGGAGACCCACGGGCGACAGCAGCGCGATGAAGCCGTAGATTGTCCAGAGAGTTCCCGGATCCTGCGCGCCGCTTTCGGGAATGAAGACTTCGAGCATTGAGCCGGAATAAAATCCGGTGGTGAATTTCGCGAAGAACCACGGGATTCCTGCAAGTCCCATGTACGCGCCGACTCTTCCGGCAGGCGCGAGATCCGCGACGTATTCATAGAAGCGGCTCGACCAGATCGCTTCACCTAAAGAGAAGATCAAGATGTACGTGATCAGAAGCGTGACGTCCGGTCTGGGTGCGAGAATGAAGGTGGACGCCGCCGATACGACGGTGCCGAGAATCATCATCTTGATGATGTTGACCTTTCTCGTCATCGCGGCGACAAGCGGAACGGCGAACGTGATGATCAGCGGATTCAGCCCCTGAAACCATTCGTAACGCGAACCGACCGATTCGGGAAAGCAGCGCATGATGTAGTGCGGCATGGTCAGCCACTGATGAGCAAACATGGTGCGCACGGGGAGCAGCACGAAGATAAAAGTCATGAAGCGAACGTCGAGAATCGGCAGCGATTTGAGCTTCTCCTTCAGCGTGGTATGCTGTTCAGGCTCGGGATGAACCACGCGATCGGCTGCTTCGACCTTTCGCGTGAAGAAGATGAGAATGAAGAGCAGCGCGACTCCGTTCACCGCAGCCATAGTCCAGAACACCGCGTCAATCCCGCCGCGTTCACGAATGAACGGCGACATCCAGCTTTCGATCACGATGCCTAAGTTCATGACCGCGTAGATCAAGCTGTAGCTGATCGCCGAGGTTCGCGGATCGGAGAACTCCTTCGCGCCGGCATAGAGCGCGGGTTGCAGCACTCCGGTTCCGAGGGCCATCAAAGCAAGCGACGACCAGAGCATGATTCCCGCAGCATCGAACATCGGACTTGAGGTCATGAAGACACGACCAGCAAGTAGGAGCGCGAGCGAAACCATCAGAGCCCTTCGCACGCCGAGCCGGTCAGAGACAAATCCTCCGAAGAACATAAAGAGCGTGACGGCGCCGGTAAAGAACGAAACCGCGATGCCGGTCATGGAGTCGGTCATTCCCATCCGATCATGAATGAACATCGTGAGCAGATTGAGAATGCCGAAGTAGGCAATGCCGTCGGCGAAATTGACTAAATTAACCAGCCAATACGCGCGCGACGCACGGAACATGATGCGGAAACTCTCTCGCATCGAGAGGTCTCTGGAATCGGTCTGAGTTGTGTCGCTCATGCGGAGATGTGAAGTTGCGGAAAGGTGTGCTATTTCATTCTAAGCGATTCCCACGCCGGATCCCAAATTGGGAGTGGAATCGGATCTTGTTTTGTAATCGCGAGCACGTCTGCGGGAAGATAGCGCACGGGAACGATAACGTCCATCACGTATTCGTCAAACCAGTCATCCGACATGGTAAAAAATCCGTCGTCGCCGCGATCCTTGCCCCAGCTATTCTCAACTCTCCACTTGCGCGGCTTGCCGTCCACAATATCCACACCGACCAAAACCATGGCGTGATTGGAAGATTGACTCCGATAATTCAGGCGGTCGGGTTTGTTCATATCAAGTTCAAGTCCGAAAAGTTCTTCGTAGTTGTAGACGCCGCGCACGAGCAGTCCCTTTTTGCTGTAGGACTCCTGTCCGACGTCACAGCCGAACCAGACGCGATTGCTGTCGAGTAGAGCTTTCAGCGCGAGGTCTTTCATCGTCTTCGCGTCCACATTGATGAACGAGATGTCCGGTTCGTCGGCCATGGGATTCGTCGCGCTAATCGAGTAGTTCTTTCCGAAGGGTTGGTTGGGGTAGCAGGCGACGGTAACGTATTCGGAGAAATCCACTTGCACGACCTCTTTGTAGAAGTCCTGCGGAGTGAACGTCACGGGATCGCTCGCTTTGCCGGTTGTGTCGGTTGTGCGCCACTCGAACTCGGTGGGAGGAACTCCGTAGTTGATCACGAGGAGGCGCATCACATCGGGCAGCATCTTGGCCTTTTCCGCGCGTAGCTCTTCGGCGGATTTTCCTGACGCGGCCATGGAGCGCAGAGTTGCGGCGTCGCGGCGCAGCAGCGCGGTGAGAATCGCATGCATCCGGCCCGTGTTCGCGCTGCTATTGGTTTCGCCCATGACTTTCTTTGGCACCACTCCGTATTTTTCTACGAGGCTGACGACGTAGGGCCAGTAACCTCCGTCGCCGACCGGGTCTTCGAGCTGCTTGGAGAGTTCTCGATCCATAATGTCGCGCTCTCGAGTCTTGATGACGTATTCGAGGAAGGCGTTACTCTTCTCGAAGAGATCCCAGAAGGCGAAATAGCTCTGCGAGAATTCGAACTCGTCCATGTCCCATTTTTTCGCCGCGTCCTGCCTGACAAGATTGAGTCCTGCGAACAGCCAGCAGCGGCCCGAACTTTCCTGATTAGTGATTCCTTTGGTGGGCAGGCTGAAGGAAAAGATGTCGTCTTCGACCGCGACGACGTCACGATTCAGCGCGAGACTTCTGATGTCGTTGTTGGTGACGGCGTTCATTGCTGCGCGCGTATGATCGTCGAGTCTTACTGAGCCTAAAATCTCGTGTGACTGCTTCAGCGTCAGGCCGCCGTCCGTAGTTTGCGCGCAAGCCAAAGCGGCGCAGAGACCCAGCGCGGCGAGCAGAGTTGTTGTAAACCGAATCACGATGTCTCCTGAAGGTCTGTCAATGAATGAGATGCTGAAAAGATACGAAGCGCTTGCGGGACCTCGTGAAAAACACTACTCCATCCTGCCTTTGCGCAGGATGAGCTTGTCATAGAGAACAAGAATAACGGCGGTAAGTAACGCAAGCCCGCCGAAAATCATCCACATCAAATCGGGCCTGCCGGCATCACGCGCGAGCGAGCCGTAAAGTTCACCGGAGAGTCTTCCTCCGAAAATATTTCCGAGCGCAATCGTCCAGAAGTAGAAGCCCATATACATCGCGACTTTCTGCTGCGGAGCGATGCGGCCAACGTATTCCTGACTCTTGGGAGATGCGATCATTTCGCCGAATGCGAAGATGGTAATTGCAAGTGTGATCATCCAGCCTGAAAACAGCCACGCGCTCATGCCGATGCCGACTGCGGAGACGATGATGCCGACGACCATGACGGAGAGTGGCGGGAAGAATCCGATCAGGAAGGAAACCAGCACTTGAAAGACGACAATCGCACCCGCGTCAATGTTAATGATGTACTCAGGATTGACCTGCCGATACTTCTCCGCCCATTTGTGCGCGAGAGATTTTGCAGCGGAGGAATCCAGTCGAGTAGATCCGAAGTCCGTCAACTCATTGCGTATCTCGTTTTCGGGCACGCGCACTTTGAAATCGAACATCGTGCGGCGGAACTTGGCGGCGTCTTCGTCGGTAATCGCGCCATTGCCGGCAGCTTCTTTGCTCGCACCGACAAACGTGATAATCTCCGCGGCCAGCAGGTCTTCATTGACGGCGGCGAATTCGCGCGCGAAGTCGTCTCCGACCCAATTGCGCGCGGTCTCGACCATGTCGTTAGTCTCCACGTAATCGCGGATATACTCCGGCATGGTGAGGAATATCTGATTGAAGGAAGTCCAGAAGCCGGAGAGAATCAAGAGGTAGAGAGCGAATTTCCAATTGCCGAGTTTCAAGGGCTGTGTTAACCAGAAGCCGCTCTCTCGCGCTTTGGCGCGTGCGCGCAGGAATATGTCAAGCAAGAGATTGAGTGCCACCCAGATTCCGCTGATGATGAGCATCAGATTCCATGAGATGTAGCGACCCGAAATTGCAAGCAAGGACAGTATCACGAAGATCAACAGGAAGAAGCGGCCATTGCCGAGCACTTCAACGATGCCTCCGAAGACTTGCTTCAAAGAGCGTTTTTGCGCGGAGCCTGCTTCAGTGGTGGGCTCTTTGTAGAAAGCAAGCAGCCAGATGAAATTGCAGGCGATCCAGAAAGCAGACGCGACAAAGACCCAATCCCACCCGTAACGCACGCGCACGATACCGGCGACAATCGGGCCGACGAATCCTCCGATGTTGACCATCATGTAGAAGATGCCGAAGCCCATCGAGGAGTTGGTTTCGTCGGTTGTTCGGGCGACGGTTCCAACGACGACGGGTTTGAAAATCGCCGCGCCTACCGCAACAAAAAGGAACGCCATGAAGAACGTTCCGAATGCTGAGAACTGTCCGAGCAGATAGTAGGCGGGGACAAGCAGCGTGTAGGCGGCGATGAAGGTTTTCTTGTATCCGAAGCGATCTCCGAGCGCTCCGAAGACGACGGGCAGCAGATAGAGAATGAAAGGCACGATGCCTTGCAGCATACCGCGCTGTTCGGAGGTGAATCCGAGCGCGCCTTCGGCCCGCGAGCCTGTAATATAGAGAGTCGAGACGGCGAAGAATCCGTACCACGCGAGACGCTCGAAGATCTCCATGGTGTTTGCGACCCAGAAGCTTTGCGGCAGCTTGGAGCGCGGTCTCTTGACGGATTCGGACGAAGAGGAAATGTTCATAGATTGTGATCCCTGTTCCGGGAATTCAAATCATTCAGGCGTTCATATCGGACCAGCGCTTTGCGCGCTGCGAGAAGATGATCAGAGCAATGACTGCAAACACGCCGATAATTGCGAAGGGAATCCACACGGCGTATTGCGGCGAGTAGGTGTCCCATAGAAGTTGCGTAGCTTTGTGAGCATCGAGAGCGGTGAGTTCCTGAAGTTTTGCAAAAGCATTTGTTCGTTCAACGCCGAGCAGTGAGGAGAGTGTATCGGGATCGCCGTCCCATGATTTTCCTTGACCGAGCGGCGTGTGTTCAAGAATATACTTCTGCGCGAGCACGGCCTTTTCGCCGAAGTGGCCGTAGAGATAGCCTGCGAGTTTGGAGCCGATAAATCCGCCGACGCCAACGGGAATGTTCACGTAGCCTAAGTAGAGGCCCTTCTTGCCTTCGGGCGCGATCAATCCGAGGTATTCATTTTTCTTGGGGCCTGTGAGCATTTCGCCGGCGCTGAAGAAGACGACTCCGAGCAGAAAAGTCCATCCGCTGCCGGTGAAACCCGCGACGAGAATGCCAATCGTGGCAATCAGCATTCCGATGACCATGGATTCCAACGTGCGCAATCTTCGGACGATCCACGAGACGGGAATCATGCAGATGACGATGAGGAGTGAGTTCAACGCGAGCATGTTCTGTTGCAAGACCTGCATGCCGCGATCGGTGGATTTCGACATGAACTCAGGCAAGATGGCAGCCACCCCCGAGCTGTCCACCCAGTCTGTCAAGAAGTTGGGATGCAGATCCCAGAGCTGATACATCATCAGCCAGAAGCAAGACATAATGCCGAGCCATGCGAGCAGGCGCGGCTCAAAGATATTCTTGAGCGTGCGCAGGAAGACGTGAATCGGGCCTTCGGTCTTGTCCGCCTTCGAGTCGAAATCTTTGAAGGTGAAGAGCATGAGGTAGTTGCAGGCCGTGAACGCGGCCGAGCCCAAGAACACAGCTTTCCAACCGATGCCGACTTGCAGAATTCCGGCAAGCGGATGCGCGATGAAGGCGCCTACATTGACAATCCAGTAGAAGATACCCCATCCGACCGAGGAATTGGTCTTATCGAGATTTTGCGCGAGCGAGCCTTGCAGTCCGGGTTTGAAGAACGCGGTTCCGGTTGCGAGAACCAGCACGCCTCCGAAGAACCCCCAGAAGGTTCGCATGTAGGCCATGATCACAAAGCCGATAATGTTCATCGTGACGGAGAAGAAGATGGTCTTCTTGTATCCGTATCGGTCGGCATAGCCACCGGTGAACATCGGGAGAACTGATTGAAAGACGAACCACCACGCGAAGATGGTTCCCTTGTCGGCGGCGGTGAGGTGAAGTCCGCCGGGGTCGTCGGCCTGCATGATGTAGACGGCGACGACGCTGCGCACGGTGAAGTAGGCGAGCCGCTCGAACATCTCGATGACGCAGAGCATCCAATAGCCCATGCGGAAACCGAATAGGGAGCGGCCGGCAAGGTTGTCAGCAGTTGTCATAGGGGAAATCAGAATATGGGGAGGCGCTAAGCTGCAAGATGGTAGGCGGGACCGTTCAGTGTGGTTCAAGGCATGTTGCAAGATAGGGGTAAACAAAACCTAAGTCAACACCATGACACGGCGCTTTTTTCGCAGATTACGCAGAAAAGGTCACGGGAAGGCGGCGAAGTAAACACATGTTCAATCAACGGTCGAATTGGAGCGGAAGTACGACTCCCGAAGGGAGCGGGTTCACCGCCGAACCTCCACTTGCCGTCTTCGAATATGCCTTGCATTGTCATGCAATCTGAGCTACATTGAGCTTATGCAATTCGCAGAATCGTCAACGCCTCCGGCCAGTTCATGATTGGA
>JADLDM010000186.1 GCA_020846695.1 bacterium
CAGCCATCTACCTGAAGGTAGTAGGACTGCGAACTCACGCCGAAGCGAGCGGTGTGCACCGTTCGCAAGCTCGTCCCAAAACTGGGCACGGTGGGCACATCTTGCGTATCCGGTGGAGGAACATAGAAATCCGAGCCCGGATCCAGCGGATTGTCGTGCGGTGCTGAGCACGAGAGGCCCAGAGTCACAACCACCGCGAACATGTAGGATATTAATAATATTCTATATATGAACATCGTTACCGTTGAAGAAGGTAATATCACCGACGTCTGCGAATCAGACTTATGAGAAAATCCGGGACACATTTCCTGTCCTTGCGAATCAGGAATGAAAAATCGTGCGCAATCAATGCGCATAAGGGCACCAACATAACAGTAACAAACAAAATCTGCGCCGCAATCATTGGACACCGAAATTCAGCCGAGGTTTACTCACCCAGAGAGGCGCACAGACTGCGCAATGCCACTTTAGCGAAGAAACACGATGCTAAGTCGTTTCATGGCATGTGAACTATATTTACTACTTGAGCAAATTAACGCAAATTACCCAGCCTCTTCGAGTAGATGTTGAAGTTCGCTCCCCTCACAATGGCAATCGAGGTATCTTATGGCATCATGCTCGAAGAACGATTGGATCAGAAATCAACGATGGAGAACGCCATGAAATTCTGTACTGCTTTGTTGTGTATCTGCCTGCTCACACTTACCGCGTGGGCCGGTGTCAAGTCCGACCCGGCCACCGGCCTGACCTCGGATGGAGTCGCCAAAACCGCGACGAACTTCCAGCAAATCACCCTGCCCGAAGTGCAGGATGTGGACCTCGATGCGCTTCAGCACGAACTCGACGGACTTTATACAGAGGCCGAGTTCCTGAAATATGCCGGTCGTGACGACGCTGCTGTCTGGAATAGAATCTACGAAATCCAGAATATCCTTGCACCGCGTACCGAAGGGGCAACCCTCGATGAAGGCGGCGAAACATGGGAGTCCGCTGTAATCATCTACTCTCTCCCCTACTGCGACAACGGCAACACAAATGACAATGTGAATGACTATGGCGCCCCGAACCCCGATTGCTCGGCGCTGGACGAAGGAGCGCGAGGCAAGGATGTCGTCTATCGCTACACAACCGGAGACGTAGACGAAGCCATCTCCATCTCGCTCTGCGGATCCTCCTATGATACCTACCTGCATGTCTATCTGAATACGCCTCCCGCCACTGGAAGCGCTTCGTTTGCCTGCACTGACGACAACGGCGGAACCTGTCCGAGCGGTACGAACTCCCTAAGAAGCTGTCTCCCCAATCTGACCGTCGCCGCGAACGATACTATCTACATCGTCGTGGACGGCTGGGGCCCCAACTCGAATGGCGCCTATCAGATCCATGTGACCCACGATATTCGCTGCGAGCCCTGCCCTGCGGAGCCCACTGGCCGCTGTTGCTACACACAGGACTCCGGTGCCCCCGGATGCCAGAGTAACGTGACCGAAGCATGGTGCGACCAACGGAACGGTGAATGGGTTGAGGGAGCTTCCTGCACCAGCAATCCCTGCCCGCCGCCCCCACCTTGTGTCGAGTGCCCTGCCGACGCCTACGTCAGCATCGAGCCTGTCTGCTACAACGGTTATGTTGACGAAACCAACTCCAACTGCGGGCCCAACGATGAGATCTGGGTCGAAGACATTTCCTGCAATTCTACTGTCTGCGGAACCGGCGGCAGCTATCTCAGCCCCACTGGTCTGCCCCAGAACGACGAAGACTGGTTCAGGTTGAATGTAACAGCCGCAGAAGATAGTGTCTTTATCTGCTTCAAGGGCGGCCACGCGGGAGCCTGGGCTCTCTATCGAATCACCGGTCCGAATCCTTGCGGTGGGGACAACGCATTTGTAGTAAACGGCACTTTCCCTGCTTGCCAAACGGTATGTCTTGCGCGGTGTTTGGAGCCGGGAGAATACTGGCTTGGTATAGGATTCGGCAACGGCGCGCCCTGCGGAACTCCCTATCGCATTGACATTCAGTGCCTCTGGTGCGGAAATGAACCCGTTGGACGCTGTTGCTACACCTCCCCTAACGGCGACTTCTGTGCCGACGGTTGGAGCGAGGCAAGATGCGCCGAACTCGGTGGTGATTGGCTCGAAGGCGCCTCCTGCACCAGCGCACCCTGCGCTCCCCCCACCGGAAGATGCTGCTACGTCACCGACGCTGCCGGCCCGTCCTGCGAAGATGGCGTCACGCGTGAATGGTGCGCCGAAATCCAAGGCGCATGGGCACAAGGCGAAACATGCGAAAGCGCCTGCTGCATCACCGACTACTGCGCATGGCCGATTGTCGTCCCCGGTGTCCTTCAGTACTCAAACACCGAAAACACCTGCTGCGCCACCGACGTACCGTGGTGTGTCGGAGCATCCGGCTGCAACTCCGATACCTGCTACGATGCGGCTGGCGCCGTAATCTACAAGATCGTCCTCGAAGAAAACGGTACGCTCGATCTCTATGCCTCCGGCCCGACTGACAATCAACTGATGATCTTCACAGACTGCAATGACCCGCAAGGAACTTGTGTTGCCTCATCGGACATCGCCACCGATAATGTAGGAAACACGTACCAAGGCGCGACCGAACAGCTTCTCGGCTTGACCTTGCCTGCCGGAACCTACTACGTTGCCACGGCGACTTACATCTGGTCGGACAACCCCTGCGGCCCGATTACCTTGACCATCATCAGCGATGTGCCGCTGCCTGCCGAACTCACGTCCTTCGACGCGATTCCCGGCAACGAAAAAGTCACGCTGAATTGGACCACCGCTTCCGAAACCAATCTTGATCACTTCAGCCTTATCCGTAACGGTGCGCTGATCTCAGAAGTGGACGCAAACAACTCCGCAACCGGCGGCAGCTACTCGTGGACGGACAACGGCCTTGCCAACGGGACAACCTACGAATACTCACTCGTTTCGGTTGACTTCGATGGATCAAGCCAAACACTCGGTACTCAGAGTGCCGCGCCAAACGCTGGAAATGCAATCGTCACCGAATACGCTTTGTACCAGAACTACCCGAACCCCTTCAACCCCGAAACCTCGATTAGCTTCGACCTTGTGGACAATGGCCCGGTCAAGCTCTCGGTCTTCAATGCGCTCGGACAAACCGTTGCCGTTCTGGTGGATGGAATGCAGACTGCCGGTCGCCACACCGTCACCCTTGACGGAAGCGCCCTGACCTCCGGCCTCTACTTCTATCGCCTCGACGCCGGTGACTTCACCGCCATCCACAAGATGGCCCTGATTAAGTAGCCGAACTCGCCTCGAACCTCACGCAGGCTCCCTCTCCAGGGAGCCTGCGTCGTTTTCGGGGGTTCATGCGTATAAAGTTGACAATCCCCACACCATCCGCCGAGCCGGGTTAAGCGTCGCCCAGTCGCAAACTGCTCAATCTTCCCCGCGCAACCCGGCCGAAACAAACATCAGAAGAACCGTCGAGCCGGGTTAATCGTCGCTCAGTCGCAAACTGCTCAATCTTCCACGCGCAACCCGGCCGAAACCGCGAAGTTGACGATTACCAATACTTGCACTATCTTGCATAACCCGCCTGCCCAGCAGGCCAATGTTCCGCTTCATACTCTGCTGATATTCTACATGCTAACCATTTCAAGACCCCTCGCAATTGCCGCGCTGTTCACCTACGCGGCCCTTCTTGCCTCTTGTGGCAAGGACTCGTCCTCCCAAACCGCACCGCGACCAAAACTCGCCTTCCCCGTCGAAACATTCTCCGCCGAGGCTCGACGCAGTGAATTCTCCGTCCACTCCGTCGGATCCGTCGAAGCCTACGAAATTGTCCCCGTCACTGCGCGCGTCGCCGGAGTCGTCGAACAGGTGAAATTCCGCGAAGGAGACGTCGTCTCGAAAGGCCGTCCGCTCGTGGACATCGAACCGTCCCGCTACGCGCTCAATGTTCGTAGCGCAGAAGCGGACTTGGAAAAAGCAAAGGCTACGCTCCTCGAAGCGCAAGCAGGTCTCTCCCGCCGCCGCGATATTCAAGCCGAGCATCCCGGATGGGTCAGCCACGAAGAAATGCAGGACTGGGAAACCCGTGTGCAAACTCTGATTGCAGACTCTGCTCGCGCTTCCGTAGCGCTCGATCTCGCCCGCTTAAATCAACGCGATGCAGGCATCCCCGCACCTTCCGGCGGCGTCATACAATCTCGATCCGTGCAAACGGGACAATATCTCTCCACCGGCGCTGTCATCGCAACCATTGTCCGCCGTGATCCACTGCTCCTGAGATTAACCGTTCCAGAGCAAGAGTCTCGTAGACTGAACACGGGACTCATCGCTCGCTTCACAACCGGCAACAGCGCCGTCGAATACTCAGCCACAATCACGTCGGTCACCGAAGCCGCCGATCCCGCAACCCGCATGGTCACCGTCATCGCCGAAATTGACGACGAGAAAAAAGATCAGCTTCGCCCCGGAACTTTCGTCGAAGCAACTATTCTCTTGGGCGAAGCGAACGATCTTCCCGTCATTCCGCAAACCGCCATTCGACCAAGTGAGCGAGGATTCTTGGCTTTCGTCGTGAAAGACTCCGTCGCAGAAGAGCGCATCCTGAAACTCGGCCTGCAAACCGCCGACGGATTGGTCGAAGTCCGCGAGGGAATTCAGATCGGTGAAAAGGTCGTCGCACGCGGAGCGGAAGCGCTGCGTAACGGAGCCGTCGTCAAGACCGCCGGTGCGAAACCCGCGCAAGCCGAAAGCAAGAAGCCATGAACATCACCGAAGTCTGCGTACGCAAACCTGTTCTGGCATGGATGATCATGGCCGCGACCATTGTGTTCGGCCTGGTCGCCGTTTCGCGCATCGGAATCAGCCAATTCCCCGATGTGGACTTCCCAACGATTTCGCTCGGCGTGTCGTGGGAAGGCGCCGCGCCTGAAGTCATCGAAAACGACGTCATTGACGTGCTCGAAGAGGCGCTCTCGCAAGTCGAGGGCATCAAGGGGATCACTTCCGTCGCGAGACAAGGTTCCGCATCAATTACTATCGAACTCGAACTCTCGCGCAACGTGGATATCGCCCTGCAGGACGTGCAAACACGCGTCGCGCAAGCGCAACGCAGACTCCCGCGCGACATTGATCCGCCCGTTGTCTCAAAGTCAAATCCAGAGGACAATCCCATCATGTGGATCGGGCTCTCCGGTCCCTATTCTCAGCAGATGCTCTCCGACGTCGCGCGCTATCGCGTCAAAGAGAAATTGCAAACCGTTCCCGGCATCGGCGAAATCATGATGGGTGGCTGGCTCGAGCGCAACGTCCGCGTATGGATTGACGCCGCCAAACTTGATGCAATGGGTCTCACCGTCGCCGACGTGCAAGCTGCTCTCACGCGCGAACACGTCGAACTCCCCGCCGGAAGGCTTGAAACTGCAGGCCGCGAAGTCAGCGTCCGCGTCATGGGCGAAGCGCTCGATATAGAATCGCTCCGCAATATCGTCGTGCGTGAAACTCCGGGCGGCGCAACCTATCTGAAGGACGTTGCGCTGGTCGAAGACGGATTTGAAGACATGCGCCGTATGTCCCGCGTGAACGGCGTCCCCGCCCAAGGTCTCGGCATCAAAAAACAGCGCGGCGCAAACGCAGTCGCCGTCGCGCAAGCTGTCAAAGAGCAGCTCGCCGAAATTCAGAAGACGCTCCCGGACGGAATGGAAATCGGAATCAACTTCGATTCCACCAAATTCATCGAAGAATCCGTTCACGAAATCGAATTTGAACTCCTACTCGCCGTCGTGCTCACCGCGCTCGTCTGCTGGCTCTTCCTCGGATCGTGGTCTTCAACTCTGAATGTGATCCTCGCGATTCCGATGTCGCTCTTCGGAACCATAGCCGTCATCTACTTCCTCGGATTCACGCTCAATACCTTCACGCTCTTAGGACTCGCGCTCGCTGTTGGAATTGTCGTGGACGACGCCATCATGGTGCTCGAAAATATTGTGCGCCACGCGGAAATGGGGAAGGATCGAAAAACCGCCGCGCTCGAAGGAACCAAAGAGATCACCTTCTCCGCGTTTTCCGCAACCATCGCAGTCGTCGCGATCTTCGTCCCCGTCGTCTTCATGGAAGGAATCATCGGAAAGTTCTTCCTCCAGTTCGGCGTCACGCTCTGCGTCGCAATTCTGCTCTCATATGTCGAAGCCGTCACGCTCGCTCCCGCGCGCTGCTCGCAATTCCTCGATGTGTCGCGCGAGAACCGGCCCAAGATCGGACGTATTGTGGACGACATCTTCTCGAAAATCGCTCAGTTCTACAAGAAGACTCTTGCAAGCGCATTGAGGAGACCCGGAACCGTGCTCGCAACGGCAACCGGAGTCTTCCTGCTCTCGCTTCTGATTTTCAGAGGGCTCCCCGGTGAATTTGTTCCTTCGCAAGACCAGAGCCGCTTGATGGTGCGCATTCAAACCGCCGTCAGTTCAAATTTCGGCGAAACCGATCAGCTCTTTCAGAAAGTGGAAGCAGTCGTCACTGCAAAGCCTGAAGTTCTTCGCTGCTTTGCCGTCGTCGGTGGATTCGGCGGAGGAAGCATCAGCGGCGGAGTCTTGTTTGTAACTTTCGCGCCGCCTGATGAACGCAACTTCACACAAAACGATTTCGCCGCCGTTCTGCGCAAAGAACTCAATGCAATCCCCGGCGTCAAAGCCGTCGTGCAGGATCTTTCCCAACAAGGTTTCACGGCGCAGCGCGGATTTCCCATCGAGTTCTCCTTGCGAGGACCCGATTGGGCTACCCTCGAAAACATGAGCGGCGATCTGATGGCCAAACTCTCTGAAAGCGGACTCGCCGTAGATATTGACACAGACTATCGCCTCGGTGTTCCTGAATTACGAGTTGTTCCCGACCGCTCGCGATGCGCAGACCTCGGAGTCTCCGTCGAGGAGGTGGCCACTGCAATCAATGCGCTGGTTGGCGGAATTCGTGTAGGAAAATTCAACTCCGATGGCCGCCGTGTGGATGTGCGCGCGCGGCTGCTCGCCGAGCAAAGAACAAGTCCGCAGGATGTCGCGCGCCTGAGAGTGAGAGGCAAATCCGGTGAGCTCATCCCGCTCTCAGCGCTCGTGAGCTACGAGGAGCGTCCCGCTTTGCAAGCCATCAGCCGCCGCGATCGCGAGCGCGCCATCACCATTTTCGCAAACGTCGCGCCCGGACACGCGCAAGATGAAGCCCTCGCGTTTGTTCAGACCTTGCAGGATGACGTGCCCGCTGGATATCGCGTCGTGCTCGGGGGAGCAAGCATGGCCTACAAAGACTCGATGAGGAGCCTCATGTTCGCGCTCATGCTCGGAATTCTCTTCGCCTATATGGTGCTCGCGTCGCAATTCAATTCCTACTCGCACCCGATCACCGTGCTGACTATTCTCCCGCTCTCCGTCGCCGGAGCGGCTGCGGCTCTACTCATCGCAGGAAAATCGCTCAACATCTTCAGCATGATCGGACTGCTCCTCTTAATGGGAATTGTCAAGAAGAACTCTATCATCTTGGTGGACTACGCAAATCAAAACAGATTGCGCGGCCTCGATCCCGATGCTGCGATGATGCACGCAGGTCCCGTGAGACTGCGCCCGATCCTCATGACCTCTGCGTCAACCATGATGGCTGCGGTTCCACCTGCTCTCGGACTCGGAGCCGGTTCTGAAATTCGCACGCCCATGGCCGTCGCGGTCATCGGAGGTGTATTCGTCTCGACACTCCTCAGTCTCCTTGTCGTGCCGAGCTTCTATATCAAAATCGAAAGCTGGATTGCAAAGCTCCGCCCCGCAAGACAGCCCATCGCCTGCGCACCCGCGCAACGCGCGCATCTTGACTAAGCCTTATTGAGATTTCTGAACATGCGTTCACCTGCGTATGTTCACGCTTTTTTGTATTTTGTGGATTGGCCTCGTCTTTCGAACATCACACACTCAAGACGAGCTTTCATTTCTCGATTTTCGATTATTCCCATGCCCCACTGGTCACCCAAACACTCCGGTCAAAAGACTCCATGGACACTTGATCTGCGTATCGAGGAGCTGCATCGCCTGCTCGCGCGTCGTATCGTTACACTCGACGGGGCAATGGGTTCGCTCATTCAATCGCACAAGTTGACGGAATCCGAGTTCCGCGGCGAGCGCTTCAGAGTGTGGCCCAAAGATCTGCGCGGCAATAACGACATGCTCGTGCTCACGCAACCTGATCTGATTCAAAGCATGCACGCAGCCTATTTCGATGCCGGTGTGGACATCGTCGAAACCAACACGTTCACCGCCGCTTCCGTTTCGCTCGCAGACTACGGCATGGCCGAGTACTCCCGCGAAATCTGTCGCGTCGCAGCGATAATCGCGCGCGAGGTCGCCGATGATTATGAACTGCGAGAAACCAATCGCCCTCGCTTCATCGCCGGAAGCATTGGCCCAACAAACAAGACTCTCTCGCTCTCTCCGAACGTCAATGATCCCGGCTTCCGCGACGTGACCTTCGATCAGATGGTGCAAATCTACCTCGACTACGCGCTCGGATTGCTTGAGGGCGGCTGCGATCTTCTCCTGATCGAAACCTGCTTCGACACCCTGAATGCGAAAGCCGCGATCTTCGCCTGCGAAAAAGCCTTCGAGCAATTCGGACGCCGCGTGCCGCTCATGATCTCCGGCACCATCACGGACGCGAGCGGACGAACACTTTCCGGTCAAACCATCGAGTCATTTTGGTACTCCATCGCACATGCTAAGCCGCTCTCGGTCGGAGTGAATTGCGCGCTCGGCGCCGAAATGATGCTGCCCTATCTGCAAGACCTCGCGCGCATCGCACCGGTCTACGTGAGCCTCCATCCCAATGCGGGACTTCCAAACGAGTTCGGCGGATACGACGACACGCCCGAGCAAATGGCGAAGGTATTGCGCGACTATGCCGATCAAGGTCTTCTGAACATCGTCGGCGGATGCTGCGGTACCACGCCCAAACATCTCGAAGCAATTTGCGCGCGTGTCGCCGATGCAGCGCCGCGCGCGATTCCCCAAGTGCCGTCGCGCTTGCGCCTCGCAGGACTTGAACCGCTCATCGTCGGCCCCAACAGCAATTTCATCAACATCGGCGAGCGCACAAACGTCACAGGCTCCGCGAAATTCTCCAAGCTCATCCTCAATGATGAATTCGAGGCCGCCGTCGAAGTGGCACGTCAGCAGGTCGAGAGCGGCGCGCAGATGATTGACGTCAACATGGATGAGGCCATGCTCGACGGCGTTCAATCCATGACGCGCTTCCTTAATCTCATCGCCACCGAACCGAGCGTCGCGCGCGTCCCCTTTGTCATTGATTCCTCAAAGTGGAGCATCATCGAGGCCGCGCTCAAGTGTATTCAAGGAAAACCCGTCGTCAACTCCATCAGCCTCAAGGAAGGCGAACAGGAGTTTCTTCGTCACGCTGAACTCTGCCGCCGCTACGGAGCAGCGGTCATCGTCATGTGCTTCGACGAGCGCGGACAAGCCGATACCATCGAGAGAAGAGTCGAGATATCCTCCCGCGCATACAAACTCCTGACAGAGCGCCTGGATTACGACCCGAGCGACATCATCATTGATCCAAACGTCTTCGCCATCGCGACCGGCATCGAGGAACACAATGACTACGCGCTGCAATTTTTCGAGGCCGCGCGACGCATCAAGACAGCGCTTCCCGGTGTGCACGTCAGCGGCGGATTGAGCAATGTCTCGTTTTCATTTCGCGGCAACAACACCGTGCGCGAGGCCATTCACTCAGTCTTCCTCTATCACGCGATCGCCGCCGGTATGGACATGGCCATCGTCAACGCGGGCGCGCTTCCCATTTACGACGACATTCCCCGCGACCTTTTCCAACGTGTCGAAGACGTCGTCCTGAATCGCCGCGCCGACGCGACCGAGAGACTTCTCGAAATTGCCGACTCATTCAAAGGTCAGATTCGCGCCAAGGCCGCTGCGCACGAATGGCGCGCACTCCCCGTCGCCGAGCGGCTCGCGCACGCTTTGATCGAAGGCATTGACGAATTCATCGTAGAGGACACCGAAGAAGCGCGCCTTGCTTTCCCGTCCCCCATTGACGTCATCGAAGGTCCTTTGATGAACGGAATGAACCGCGTCGGCGATCTATTCGGAGCGGGTAAGATGTTCCTCCCGCAAGTCGTCAAGAGCGCGCGCGTTATGAAAAAATCCGTCGCGCATCTCATTCCCTACATTGAAGCGCTGAAACTCACATCCGAGCAGAAATCAAAGGGCCGCATCCTGCTTGCAACCGTCAAGGGCGACGTGCATGATATCGGCAAGAATATCGTAGGCGTTGTACTGCAATGCAACGGCTTTGAAGTGATTGATCTCGGAGTCATGGTGCCTTCAACCAAGATTCTTGAGTCTGCGCGCCGCGAAGAGGCGGACATCATCGGTTTGAGCGGACTGATCACGCCATCGCTCGAGGAGATGAGCTTCGTTGCATCGGAACTCGAACGCAATCACTTTGTCTGCCCTCTGATGATCGGAGGGGCAACCACGTCGCGCGTTCATACAGCCGTAAAGATTGCACCGAGCTACTCAGGGCCCGTTGTGCATGTCGTGGATGCTTCACGAGCGGTCGGCGTCGCAACCAGCCTCGTAAGCGCTCAGCTTCGTCAGGACTACGTCAAGCAAATCGCCGGTGAGTACGAAGCCGTTCGCCAAGCGAGGTCCAAACAAATGGCCGCGGGCACGCTTGTCTCACTCGAGGAAGCCCGCGCAAACAGACTTGTTCTCTCCTATGAGAGTGAGCCGCCAGTTCCAAACAAGCTCGGTGTCACAGTGTTGCGGGACTATCCGCTTGAAACACTTGTCGAGCGCATTGATTGGACTCCGTTCTTTCACGCCTGGGAACTCACGGGCCGCTATCCCGCAATCCTTCGCGATCCGCATGTCGGAGAGAGTGCGCGATCCTTGTATGCAGACGCGCAGAAAATGCTTGATGACTTGACTCGCTCTCGCCGCCTCCGCGCTCATGCCGTCTTCGGCCTGTTCGCCGCAAACAGCAGTGGAGACGACGTTGAGTTTTATTCCGATGATTCCCGTTCGCAAATCGCTGCGACGTTCCACATGCTGCGCCAACAGATGAAGCGCGATGCTTCACGTCCCAATTCATCGCTCGCGGATTATGTCGCGTCCAAGGAATCCGGCGTTCGCGATTTTGCCGGAGCGTTTGTCGTCACTGCCGGCGACGGTCTCGATTCGATTGTCCGCGAGTTTGAAGCGGAGCATGACGACTATCGTGCGATCCTCGCAAAGGCTCTCGCCGACCGCCTTGCCGAGGCTTTCGCAGAACATCTTCACGAGCGCGTGCGCAAGGAATTCTGGGGCTATACACCAGGTGAATCACTCGCCAACGATGAACTGATCAAAGAAACTTATCAGGGAATTCGTCCTGCGCCGGGCTATCCAGCTTGTCCCGAGCATTCGGAGAAGCGCACGCTGTTCTCGTTGCTGAATGCGGAGAAGGAACTTGACGTCACGTTGACCGAGAGCTTCGCCATGTGGCCTGCTTCTTCAGTCTCGGGTTTTTACTTTTGGCATCCACAGGCAAAGTATTTCGGACTTGGCAAAATCGCCGACGATCAGGTTCAGGACTACGCGCGACGTAAACAGATTAGTCACCTGACTGCGCGACGTCTGCTCGCTCCGAATCTCGAATAGAGTGAACATACTCCAATTAAGAAAGCTCAGAGTCGCCTCTGAGCTTTTTGTTTGGGATCAGTTGCGACTAACTCAGACGCTTGCGAAATCTCAGAACCGCAATCGAGAACACTGTAACGCCCATCACAATCAGCGGCCAGAGATTCGGCCACACGTCCGCAAGCGTCGAACCGCGCAAGAAGATGCCGCGAATTATCGCCATCAGATAGCGCATCGGATTGATCACTGAAATTGCACGCACAAACTCCGGCATGTTGTCCACGGGATAGAAGAAGCCGCTCGTCATGATGAAAAAGATCATGAAGAACCAAGTCGTGAAAAGCGCTTGCTGCTGAGTGCTCGACGTGGTGGAGACCAGCAAGCCGCCGCCCATTGTCGTCAACATATAGATGCCGGCGCAAATATAGAGCAGCGGAATCGAACCGAGCAACGGCACGCGGAAGACTAACACCGCGATCAGCACTCCGACCGTGAACACCATTGCCGAGAGGATCGCGTACGGGATCGTCATGCCCGCGATAATCTGACGGCTGGTGAGAGGAGTGACCAATATCTGCTCGAGCGTGCCGACTTCCTTCTCGCGCACAATCGCCGCGCCCGTAATCATCACCGAGACCAGCGTAATCAGCATGACCAAAATCGCGGGAACCATGTAGTACTTGCTCTCGAGTGTCGGGTTGTAGAAGTAGCGCACCACCGGCTCAATCTGATGCAGCTTGCGCGCAATTTCGGGCCGCTCCATCTTGAGTATCTCGAAGCGGTCCTGCAACTCCGATTGAATCACGCCCTGCAAATATCCCAGTGAACGACCCGCCACACTCGAATTCTGTCCGTCCACCGTGAGCGACACTGCCGCTGTTTCACCCGTCGAAAGAGCTTCCGCATATCCTCGTGGAATCCACACGCCGGCATCAATCTTCCCGGCGAAGAGCAGACGATTCAACTCCTCGGAGTTAGCCGGAGTCTCAGCGCGCACAAAAATGTCGTTCTGAAAGAAGGACTCAGCAAGCTGTCTGCTCTCGTTGCTGTGATCCGCATCTAAGACTCCGAGTCGTATATTGCGCAAATCGGTCGTCGCGGCATTGCTCAGAATCAGAAGCTGAACCACTGGAATCACGAAAATGATTCTCAGAATCTGCGGATCGCGAAAGACCTGCCTGAAGTTCTTCTGTATTAGATAGAAGAGCGGCTGCTGCTTCCTGATGAAACTCATCATGTGTCGAGCCTCATGTGGAAGCGCTTCGCCGTGATGATCAAAAGCAGAACCGCCATCGCGAGCATTATGCCGCCCTCAAACGGATACCAGTGCTCGCCCTTCATCATCACGCCGCGAATCACGATCTGATAATAGTAGGCTGGAAATACGTGCGCAAGAACCTGCAATAGCTTCGGCATCGAACTCACCGGAAACACGAACCCGGAGAGCAGCATCGTCGGAATCACCGTCACAATCTGCGCAAGCATCATGGCGACCTGCTGAGTCTTTGCCATGGTGGAAATCAACAGACCAAAGCTTAGCGCGATTGCAAGATAGATGAAGCTGTAGCCCGAAAGCACGATCCACGATCCGTTCATCGGCACTCCAAACGCATGGCGACCCATCGCAAGAACAAGCGCTGCGTCGAGCACGCCGATAACCATATAGGGCAGCACTTTGCCGACCACAACCTGAACCGCGCTGACCGGTGTGGTCAGAACCTGCTCAAGCGTGCCGGTTTCCCGCTCGCGCACAATCGCGACACTGGTAAGCAGCGCGCAAATCATCATCAGCACAATCGCGACAAGTCCGGGAACAATGAAGCGCGCGCTGATTAATTCCGGGTTGAACCACACGCGCGAGCGAATCTCAATCGGCTGTGCGCGATCTCCGATCACCGTGCGCATCTGATCGCGATTGAGTAGAGCTGAGACCGCTTCAAGATAGCTGCCCACCGTCGCGGCAGTCGTCCCATCTGCCCCGTCCACGAGGATCTGAATCGGACTTGTCGGACTCTCCTGCAATCTTCTGCCGTAACCTTCAGGGAAGATCAGCGCCGCGTAAAACTCCGCGCGACGAAATCCCTCTTCGATCTCATCGCGAGAACTGAGATACTTCTCAGCGATAATGAACTCGCCCGAAGTCATGCGCGAGACAAAGTCCGCGCTTTCTCGGCTGTGATCATAATCGAGAATTCCCACCCGCAAATTGCGCAAGTCCATGTTGATCGCGTAGCCGTAAAGCAGCACCATCATCAAAGGCATCAAGATCGCGAATCCCAAGCTTCGCGGATCGCGGAGAACATGGAGAAACTCCTTGCGCGCAATCGCCCACACGCGTTTCATCGGCGCACCGCCTCGATGAAGGTCTCCTGCATGGTACGCGTTCCGTATTTCTCCTTCAATTCACTCGGCGTGCCGAGCGCAATCAGCTTGCCGGAATCCATAATCGAAATGTGATTGCAATACTCC